>PBRN01000310.1 GCA_002725955.1 Pseudobdellovibrionaceae bacterium | reverse complement strand
TTACTGGAAAAGGTTGTGATCAGAATCCTGCAGGACTTTCCTCTATTGCTCAAATCAGCGGATAAAAGTTTTGTCTACTTGAATGATCGGATCAGGGAATTCACTGCCCGCACTGATAATAATGTCCATTTGGTCAACGTTGATAGTTTCTATTTGAACTTTCACAAGATTGTTCATCCGAAAACCCTGCATCCATCGGTAGCAGGCGCTCAAAAAATGGCAGATCTGGTGAGTGCTTCTATTTGTCGAAGGGGACAAACTTTTTACCCTGAAGACAAGAACCCACCGGGACCTTATCCGCGGTTCAAAGGCAAGGCTGTATCCTTCTGGCATGCACTTGATATCATGGAAAACGGTCCTCAAACCCCCCGTATCAAGGTATATGGCCATCACTGGCGGGTGAGTAAGGCTGAGATTACCAGGGCTAAAGGTTTGGTGACGATTAGTGGGCAACTCATTCATATGAAACGACTCAACAAAGGTAATCCAGTGGATTATAAGTTGGTGTTTGACAAGGAAGGCCACTTGCTGTCAGAAGAGGTTTCCCATTACAGATCTTCCAAATGGTATAAGCAGGGCAGGCAATTACTGCGTGATTTAGGCAGTCGTTTGGCTTCAAACCGCAACCGTTAAGGTTTGCGACTTCGTTTGTATCATGAGTCGTTCCAGTGGATCTGCACTATGACATAACATAAAATGTTATAGTCCAGATCTATGGTGGAGATCTTTTCTGATCCTGCCTAACTTATCATCACCAAGCTACATCCTTGAAATAGTCGATAGTGAGTCAAACTAACCCTGATCATGGTGGGAAGGTCCGCCTTTTTGAAGGAACGAACTGGCTCCTTTCCCCTAAACCTGATAAATCTGAGGGATATAGAAGGTTGTTTTTAGCTGAGCGGGGTGTGGGCATGATACTTACAAAATGGTTGGGATACTGGAGCGTATGGCTCATTGGTTTGGTTTTATTACAGGGCAGTCAGCTGAAAGCCCAGAGCGTATTAGCCGAACAGGTTGTTATTGATCAGGCGCGGGCCCACTGGGTGTCAGCCGATTTAATCCTATTGTCATTGCCCGAGAATCTGCGCAGCAATCAAACCAAGGCGGTTTTATACCATAGCTATGATCAGGATATTCAGTGGCAGGAACAAGGGAAAAGGTTAACGGGCGACAGGATCAACCTTGAGTCATCTGCTGTGCCTGCGTTCATCCGGGAACGTTTTCCTCATCTTTCTGGTTTCAGTGGCTATCGCCTGCCATCCCAGTCATCAGAAAAAATCCAGCGTTTGTTACAAAGCCGTTTGGTTCTGGGAGTGGTGGATGTTGCTTCTCAGTCAAGAGTCTTGCTGGCCACTAATCTACAAACTACCGGTGTGATCGATGAACAGTTCTATACCGATCAGGCGTTGGGGATTGTATCTTCTACTGATCAGATGCAGGTACGGTTTTGGTCACCTCTAGCTCAGCAGGTGAATTTGCTGGTTTTTAATCCTGACAAGCAGTTCCAGCAACGTTATCCCATGAATCAAGGAAAAACGGGAGTCTGGAACTTAACGGCTGTCCCCGCAAAGCAATGGCTGGATCAAGGTTGGTACTACGTCTATGAAATTAGCGGTTGGCATCCTGGCTCCAGTGGCGGTGTCTCCACCTGGACTGTGACTGATCCCTGGGGTGTATCCTTGGCTGAAAACGGTCTCTACTCGCAGTTTCTTGATTTAAATGCGCCGACCCATAAACCGCAGGGGTGGGATGAAAGCCGCCTGCCTGGGATAAATCCAGCTGATATTTCTATTTACGAAATGCATATTCGTGATTTTAGCAGCGGAGATGCATCGGTGCCGAGGCAGCTAAGTGGTACCTATGGAGCGTTTGCTTTGAATGGCCTTGAGGGCCGTAAATTGTCTGCCGGTATGAAACATCTGCAAGCGCTGCAGCAAGCAGGGCTTACTCATATTCAAACTCTTCCCGCATCTGATTTTGGCAGCGTGAATGAATCTACTACAGCCCGGCTTGATTTGAACAGTTTATTTTCTGAACTATGCACCAGAGCGAAGGCTCCTGCTGGCATGTGTCAGGGCTATCAGGGTAAGACGATTGCCGAGGTTTTTGCTGAAGAAGGACCCGAGTCTGACCGGGTGCAGGCATGGAATAAGTGGTTACGGGGGCAGGATGGGTTTAACTGGGGGTATGACCCGGTGCACTATGGTATTCCCGAAGGTTCTTATGCTTCTGATGCTGATGGCAGTGCCCGAGTTCTAGAATTCAGACAAATGGTTAAGGGCCTGAATGATATTGGCCTGCGGGTTTCACTTGATGTGGTTTATAACCACATGATGGAGTCAGGACTTGATCCTCTGGGAGTTCTGGATCGTGCGGTACCTGGTTATTTTCATCGTCGTGATCCTGTTACCGGTAAAATCTATACTTCTTCTTGTTGTCAGAATACTGCTAGTGAGCATTTGATGATGGAAAAGCTCATGGTGGATACCTTAAAACGCTGGGCTGATGATTATCATGTTTCGGCTTTTCGCTTTGACCTGATGGGGCATCATATGCTGAGTAATATGAAAAAAGTTCAGCAGGCCCTAGGGCCGGGGATTTATCTCTATGGTGAAGGCTGGGATTTTGGTGAACTCAAAGACAACCCCCGTGGTGTCAATGCGATCCAACGTAATCTTGCAGGCAGTGGTATTGGTGCTTTTAACGATCGGTTTCGGGATGCCCTGCGAGGGGGTGGGGTGTTTGATTGTGGGGTACTCCTGTATCAGCAGGGTATCTTGAATGGTTTATACTACGATGATAGTGTTCGGGGTGGGCTGTTTACCAGTCGCATTCCTGGGGCTGACTGTACGAAACCTGAAGATTTTGCGTCGCTACCATTAGCAGATAAGAAGGCCGCCTTGCTGTCAGCGATGGATCGCTTGCGGCTGAGTCTTGCGGGTTCGCTGCAGTCTTTTACTTTTGAAAACTACCAGGGACAAACGGTGCGAGGAGATCAGGTCGGCTATGGTGACCAGGCAGCAGGGTGGACAGGATCGCCGGTAGAGGTGATTAACTATATTTCAAAACATGATAATCAGACTCTGTTTGATATTAACCAGATGAAACTACCGCCTGGCACGCCTATGAATGAGCGGGTTGATGTGCAGTCCCTTGGGCTAGGGGTTAATCTGATGGCGGCAGGTATTCCTTTTTTCCAGTTTGGAGCGGATCTGTTGCGCTCGAAATCACTCCAGCGTGATAGCTATGATTCGGGGGATTGGTACAATCTGGTGGATTTATCATTGGCAACATCCCGCTGGAATCGTGGTTTACCGCGGGCGGATAAAGACGGGATTAACTGGCCTTTTATGCTGCCGGTGATTAGAGACCCATCGATTACACCTGATCGGGCCGCTAAAGAATTGGTGCGGGATCGTTTTCTAGATTTTTTAAAACTACGGTATAGCACTCCGCTGCTTCGTCTGGATGATGCTGAGTCGGTGTTGGCCCGTATGAAATTTCATAATACTGGGCCTGATCAAATACCAGGAGTTATTGCTTTTACTATGAGTGATGAATCTCCGCTGGTGGATCTGGATCCTGCCAGGACCAAGCTATTAGTGTTGATTAATTTTACCAAGCAAGAAGTGGTTTGGAACGATGTACCAGGTTATCAGCTGCATGCACTTTCTCCAAGCGGTCGTGCGGTGGGAGATGGAGAGTATGTTGTGACGCCAAGATCCATTGGGGTTTGGGAAAAATAACCTTGTTATAGCAGGGTTTAAATTGTTCAACTCACCCATCCATGATGAAGACGAGGTGAGGATGAACTGCAAGTCATTTAGATCAATAGGCCTACTGATTACAATGTTAATGGTGTCAAGTAGTTATACAAGATCTGATGATAATAACAGTTGAAAAAAGGTCTGGTATCATCCATACCCATGGTACCATTGCGACTTCATAGATGATGTTGTGATGGGTTTACCTGGAACTCCCGCACCGTGCGAGACTGCTTTTTAGCTGATTTTATATCGAGATTCTTATGCCCCTTTCTGACTCCTCCTCTTACCCAAAGTCTATTATCCGTTATGCTCTTTACCCTGTGACCATGCTGATGGTTTTATGGGGACATCTGTTGCTAAGAGAGTCTAACTCTCCTTTCTTTATTCAGGTCTATGCTCCCATGATCTTTGGGGCGGTTGTGATTACCTTGATGGAATTTCAGCTGCGGTTTAAAACCTCATGGCAGCCTGAATTACAGGACTGGGGCAAAGATGCTTTATTCATGACTTTAGTGCAGACGGTGCAGCCGAAGCTTTTGGGGTTGCTCTTTGTGTATCTGGCATCGCAGAGTTTTATGTCAGGCTTGCAGGTGTGGCCTGCGGACTGGCATCCCATCATTCAGGTGGTGATGGTTTTCTTGCTGGCAGATTTTTTACGTTACTGGCTACATCGCTGGTCCCATGAGGTGCCATGGCTGTGGTCTTTTCATAAGATTCATCACCTTCCCAATAAATTATACTGGTACAATGTAGGCCGGTTTCATCCAGTTGACAAAGGCTTGCAGCTATTGCTGGATACCCTGCCGTTTGTGATCCTGGGTGTGCCGGGTGAGATCATTGCGATTTATTTTGTGCTCTATGGAGTGAATGGTTTTTTTCAGCATAGTAACCTGGATATTAAGCTAGGTGTTTTAAACTCATTTATTGCGGGACCAGAACTGCATCGATGGCATCATTCTAAGGATCTTAAGGAAGGTCATCTGAACTATGGTAATAATTTGATTATCTGGGATCGGCTGTTTGGGACGTTTTATACCAATGATAATAACGATGACTTGAAAGTAGGGGTTCCCGGACAAATTGAATTACAGTTAAAACAAGTGCCTTTTTACCTGGTTAATTTATTGATTAACCTCGGTATGAAGTTGAAAATGATCCTGTCTCGCCGGCTTTGGCATAAATTAGAGCGGGATGCCAGGGACCCTGAGGGCTTTCAGCAAAAGGTCTTGAATCAGATTATTGAAACCAATTTGGATACTGAGTTTGCCAGAGTTCATAAGCTGAAAAAAGATATGACGATAGCTGAGTTTCAACAGCAGGTACCTTTGTCTGACTATGATAGCTGTGAAGAATCTATCCTTGAACAAATGCATTCAGGCAGAGCGATGCTGACCACTGCGAAACCATTTATGTATGCTCAGACTAGTGGCACTACCGGCAAATCAAAGTACATTCCTGTCATTCATCAGGAGCTTGCTAATCAGCAGTCGGCGCAGGATATCTATGCCCATCATTTGTATCAGGCGGACAAAAGCCTATTTAGTGGCAAAATCCTGTCCATAGTCAGTCCTGCGGTTGAGGGTTATACCGCTACTGGTTTGCCTTATGGTTCTGCATCCGGAGTGATGTATCAGAATATGCCTCGCCTTGCCGCTATGAAATGTGTGGTCCCTTATGATATTTTCAGTGTGGAAGATTATCACACTAAGTATTTACTGATTTTATTATTTGCGGTGATGGAAAGAAATATTTCGGTTATCGGGACAGCGAATCCTTCCACCATACTCAAACTGCAAAGCTACCTGGATCAATTTGGAGAAGAACTGGCTAAGGTCTATGCTGATGGTGATCTGGATCATTTACCCTGTTCTCCCCATTATATCCCACGCAGCCTTATGTATAAAAAGTTTAAAGACCCCATCCGTAGTGCTCAGCTAAAGGAATTACTGGCGAGCAAGGGTAAAATCGATTTTGAAGATATCTGGCCCGAGCTAAGAGGGATGATTACCTGGACCGCCGGTAGCTGCGGAGTGCCTATCGGTCAGCTGCGCAAGAGGCTGTCGGATAAGGTTCGCAACTATGAAGCCGGTTATCTGGCTTCCGAAGTGAAGGGGACCATTCCTCTCAACCAGGGGAATGCAGTAGGTGTGCCGACGTTTAATCAAAATTTCTTTGAGTTTGCAGAAAAAAATGAATGGGAAAGTGATAACAAGAATTTGATTACTTTGAGTCAGGTGGAAGCTGGCAAAGAGTATTATATCTTTTTTACCACCGTTTCTGGTTTGTACCGCTACAATATTAACGACATTGTGCGAGTGGATGGTTTCCTCGGCAAAATACCTTTGATTCGCTTTGTGCAAAAAGGCAAGGGTGTTACCAATATTACCGGTGAGAAGCTCTACGAAGGTCAGGTGATTAGTGTGATTAAACAGTATGACCCGCGCTTTTATATGATGGTTGCTGACCCCCAGACTTACCAATACACCTTGTATATGAATTTGGGTCAGACCGATGGTATTGACGCTGAAGCCTTGCAGGCAGATCTGGATGTTCAGTTGGGACAGATTAATATTGAGTATCACTCCAAGCGCCAAAGCCAGCGGCTTAAGCCCCTAAACCTTAAGCTGGTAAATGACCATACGGCGGAAGATTTTAAAAAGTACTTCCTGGCCAGAGGTCAACGGGAAGGGCAATTCAAGTATCTGACCCTGCAGTATGCTGCTGATATGGATTTCCCTCTTAATCAGTATGTGCAGTAGGAGATGGTGATGTCCCCGATAGTGACGATGGAAGCCATCGATATTGGTTTTAAACACGATTTCAAACATGCCAGCCATACCCGGGGTGAGACGGAATCTATCTTGGTGAAGGTTGAACATCAGGGCTGTAATGGAATAGGTGAAGGTTGTCCCCGTTCCTATGTGACGGGTGAGTCGTTGGCTTCTTGTTTTGAGGCGTTTGACTCGTTGAAGCCGTTACTAACTGAGAAGGTAAAAACCTATGATGAGTTGAAAGTATTTCGAGTGACACACGGTGATTTTATCACTCAGAACCCAGCCCTGTGGTGTGCGGTGGAAATGGCTTTTTTAGACTGTTTTGCCCAGCAAGCGGGTTTGCCGGTGCATAAGTTTCTTGGGTTAAACCCTCATTCTAAAGTGAGGTATACCGCCGTGGTAGGGATCACCTCTCTGCCTAAACTGGTGGTGATGGTGATGGTCTATCGGTTGATGGGGCTCGGTCAGTTTAAATTAAAACTGAGTGGTCGGTTAGATCATGATAAAAAAGTGGTCCGCCTGCTGACCTTATTTGGGGTGAGTAGTATCAGGGTCGATGCCAATAATTTATGGGAGGATACCCGAACCGCCTATGAGTATATCTCAATATTAGGTACGCCTTTGCTGGGGATTGAAGAGCCGGTGAAGGTGACGACGAATCAGATTGATGAGATTGCAGCTGATGCCCCTTATCCTTTGATTTTGGATGAACATTTTACTCATCTGCAGCAGCTCGATGAGATCAAAGAGCCTCAGAAGGTGATTCTTAATCTAAGGGTGTCCAAAGTGGGGGGGATCCTGAATGGGATTGCGATTCTGCGGGAAGCCCGAAGGCGTGGAATTAAGGTGATTATGGGAGCCCATGTGGGGGAAACCAGTTTGCTGACCCGGGCTTCGCAGGTGGTTGCCTGTGCTGGGGCTGATGGGATCATTGGGTATGAAGGGGCTTTTAGTGATTATCTGCTGAAGCGGGATCCGGTGACGCCCAGGTTGAGGCTTGGGTTTCGTGGGCAGGTTGATTATGTCGATTTTGAGAAAAAGAATGGTCTTGGATTAACCTATGACTAGGCATTTTTAAGTAGATTATTTATCTTTTTAGTCAATATATGACATACCCATCATGAATCTCTGTATAAACTTGATTTTGCTAATCATCGCTTATTTGGCGGCATAATCAACCATAACTTATGTAGTTCTGGCTAGAATATTCTGGCAATATACCGTGTTTGGAATTTATATCATGAAGGAGGGCAGATGCTATCTTGCAAAGTGGCAGAAGGGATTGAAATAGAGAAAATTTTTTCTTTGGTTCATGAAGTTTGGCCTCATGACCCTGATTTAGTTACCCATACGCAATTGAGATTGAATTCTGAAAAGCATAAAGCTGCTCAGTGGTTGTTAATTAAAGATGATGAAGAGATAGTTGCATCCTTGGGCCTTTTTCCATTAGAGATGAAGGTTGGAAATGAAGTTTTATCTGGTTATTCTATTGGAGCTGTGCATACCCCTAGGGAATACAGGCGTCGAGGGTATGGGACTAAATTACTAAGTTTTGCTATTGACCTTATGGAAAAACAGAATAGATACGTAGGTCTTTTATATTCGGATATAGATCCCCGCTTTTATGAAAAACATGGTTTCAGGCACCTGCAAAGCTTTGCGTTTAAGTATGAGCGGCAGGTAGCGAGTAGTATAAATGACGCTGGCTCTGTTAAAGTTTCCGAGGTCCTATGGAGTGAAACGGCTGATCATATCCAAAAACTCTATGAAAATTGGCTCGATCATCAGGGCGGCGGACTTTTTCGTAACACGAGTTATTGGGGATGGTATTTAAAGCGCTATCCCTCATGCAGATACTTTATGCTACGGCAAGGTAAGATTGATATCGGGTACCTGGCTGTTAATATCGAGGATAGTAAAGTTGTTGTGATAGATTTTATTTGTCTGTCGTCGAAAATCAATGCCAAAGAAGTATTTGCAAGTATCCTCAGTATGACAAATGGACCAAAATTAGTAACAGGCTGGTGGCCATTGGGCTTAGAAAAGTCATCAGGTGTTGAAATCGTGGAGCGTACGGAGGAGATGCCAATGGTTCGTTTAGCTACTGATTTAGCTAACAAAAATATTGATTTCCAGCAGGCAGATCATGTCTAAAGGTTTTTCTTGGTAAGGGAAGTCGAAATAACTGACCCAAAATGCAATATTGA
>PBRN01000309.1 GCA_002725955.1 Pseudobdellovibrionaceae bacterium | reverse complement strand
TTCATATATCCATTACTCATAGAAACAGACACTCTTTTTGGGTAACCATATCGTAGCGCCTGTCTTAACTTGCCTAATTGAGGATCTTCTCGGTTTGGATCGATAACCTCGATGAGTGAAATAAGCTGTCCTCCTCCTATTCTTGTGAAATCTATTTGCCCCTGAACTAGAGATTGTTTTAGGTCAACAACGATTGCACACCGCCCATTGATAATTTCATTTTTATTATAAGAGTTTTTAAGCATGGAAGGCTGGATATTCGTAAATCTAGTTGCGAAACCTAACTGAGGGTTATTTGGGTCGAAATTAAGCCAAAATCTTCCACTGATATCTCCGCCGAAGATGGCTATATTAAAGTCTGGAATTTTTAATAGATTTTGTTTTACAGAAAAATTAGCTCCAAGCGGTCCAATATTATAGTTGTCTTTTTCGATTGAATCAATAATAACGTTTTCATTATCTTTTAGCCATGACCTAATCTTTGAATAGTCAACTCTCGTAAATGGGTTTTCCTGAACTTTCCAGAGAAAATCAATGGGCGGGGTTCTTTCTGGATCTAGTATCAATTCTTCATTAACATCCATGGTTCCATATATTCCTGAAATAGATCCCATAATTGATTTAATGCCCAAGTTGGAGAACGTAATCTTACTGCTAAGATCTATTTTACCACTTGTATCTAATGCCACTTTCCAGGGGATATTAACATATCCATTTCCATATATTGGTGGATCGATGGGAACCTTTTCGGGCAGATTTATTTTGATTTGTCCCTTCGCACTGGCTGTTTTAGCGTTGATATTTCCGTTAGCGACAGTTTTGAGAGATACTACAGGCTTCTTGTTTGATTCAGCGAAAAAGATGTTCAATTTTTCTAGGCTAATGCGGCTAAAATCAACTATCTTAGTGCGTAAGCTAATGCCCAAATTTGGTTTGATTTTTTGGGTCCAGCCATCCTTTAGTGAAAATTCAGGAATTAGTGGATTTAGCTCCTCAATATCGATACTGGTCGCATTAGTAATTGTTTGGAGGGAAAGAATGTTTGGAATTTGTGTGTAGGCCGTTACAGTAATTTTTTTTGCTGATACTATTTTATCTTTCCTTATTTTTGGTAAGTAAACTGTCAGATCCTGGGTAAGCTTGTCAGCTTTGATCCGAGATTCGATATTTAAATTAATTGGTTCATAAAGTTTAAAACCTAATCTATTATCTTTATTATCTATTTTCAAGGACAGGTCACTATAGGTGTCTTTGGTCAAAGATGATGCTCTATCAAAACCAAATATGTCGTCAAAAGTGTGTTTTATCCTAGTTTTGTTAGACCCAGATATTTTGCTGTAACCCATTTTTTTTAGTACAGATAAGTGTGGGTGTATCTCCCCAAGCTTAGGTACAATGTTGATGTCAAAATTTATTATATGGTTGAGGTTCTGGGGATTGTTAATGAAATCGTTTGATATATTAAGAATTTCGTTTTTGTTTACATCTAGTTTAAAGTTATTTTTGAGGAGGCGCATATTTTTGGAGATCGTCCCTGATGAACCCATATGAAAGATCTGTTGCCTTTCCCAACTTGTAGCGAAGGACAGTTGGTCGCTGTATTTTGATAGTTTAGAGTCAGCATATAGAGTGAGGTCTAGATCATATCTATAATCTTTCTCGTGATTTGCTAGTGGTATTTTGAATGATAAAATAGATTGAATAATTTTTTTATCATCTAGCCACATCTTGGTATTGGTTTTGACATCTTTTAGAGAAAGCGGTATCGAGGCTTGTATCTCGGAGCTTAAATTTATTTTACGCTTGATCTGTGGAATACTGAAATCATTGGCCTTCATGATTCCATTTATATTATAAACTTGATTTTCAAGTTTGGTCTTACCGTTTATTGTAAAAGAAGCATTTTTGATATTTATATATTTCTTAATTGACTTAGCTTTGATGTTCATTATTTTAAAATTGTGATTGGAAGCTATGTTTAGCTTTTCAGTCGAAAATTGACTTGAGTCGATTTTGAATTGTGATTGCATTAGGTGAGAGAAGCTAAAATTAATTCTGTTATTTGATTCTGAAGCTATGGATCCAAAAGCTTTTCCGATACTGCTGCGGATCATAAGTTTTGCTTTAAATGGTGTAGATCTGAGGCTAAGATCATTAGGATTCCTATTTTTCTTTTTTTTTGATTGTAGATCTAAGGCGCCTATAAGGCTCAGGTGATCCCACTTTATAGTATCAGGGTCTTTATTTTTATCATTTAATGATATTTGGCCATTAAAAAGTTCAATACTTTGTTTATTTGGAGAGAGGTTCAGAGACCAGATCTTGTTTTCTTTCTTTATCGATAAAATTCCGCGGGATGATAGGATCGGTTTTAGTTTGATGTCGATTTTTGGTTTTTGTAGTAAGGATATATTGACAGTGTTTTCCTTTAGGTCTCCAATATCTGTATTGAAATCGATGGTATGTAATTTAGGACTAATTGTAATAGAAATATTAATTCTAATGGGCGATAGATGAATGTATCCCTTCATTTCTTTAGTGTTTATTTTAGCTGCTAATGTGAGGTCATAGATCTCTATTTCCTTTATATCAATGTTGAGGGGAGGGTCATTCAAAAAGTCAGCTATATTTTTTTCGACTTCGGCTAATATTAATTCTGTTTGCTGATCTTCACTAGCCTCTGATGTTGATTTAGGCAGGTTATTTATCGTAAATTCGATGCGTGCATCCCTGATTGAAAGCTTATTTGAACGGATAGTTTTTGAGAATAGTGCCGAGGGGCTCCATTCAAAATCAAAAGTACTAATTTCGAAGTTTACCGACGATTTTGTTTTAGCATTTAGGGTGTCAACGGTACTGTGAAATAGGGGAGCTGAACCGCTTATTTTATTGAGAAGTATGCGCTGAAAAATATTAACATCAGAATCTTCTATATCTATTAATATTTGTGAAGAGGCCAGTTTTGTTTTGATTATGGGAAATAAGTAGTGAAATGTAGTTGGTTGGCTTAACCATAGCAATAGACTGCTGATCAATAGCAATGAGATAAATGAGGTTAATAAACAGATGAAACTAAATTTTTTCAAGTGTAAATCCATTCTTCATGCAGATCATCGTTGATATAGAAGGCCTTAGTTATATTGAGCGCCGTCTTTAATCCACTTTACAATTGCATCTTGAACAGTACTGTTGACTGGTGTAGCTGCCATATATTGAATGTGGTTCGTATATCCCGGATTGCAGCCACTAACTTCAAAATTATTGAAAATATCCGCAACTATTACAGCAGCTGCAATTGATTTATTGGGTTGTGATGGGTTAATAAGTAGAGCGCTATCACAACCATTATTGACTTCGATAGCATAGTTACTTTGTGCAATATTATACATACCCTGATATGCCTTCGACATCGTTGTCATGTCAGGTCCGCCCTCTGTATCATCCCTTAGGTCCGGACCATGACAATCGGTACCGCATTGGTTAAACGTATAACCCCAAAGACTGGACCAAGTCGGTTGTACTGGACTGGGCTCGACTAGAGCATCATCAGAACCGCAGCTAGTGAGACAGAATATAGCTCCAATTTGGTATATTAAATGATGTTTTAATTTCATGATTTTTTCGCGCCCTCCGAAAAAGCCTGGTCTGCTGTTAGATAGATCATATTGATAGTTTCTTCTGTGCTTGCCCCGCGCTCAAGGATGTGTGCAGGTTTAGTCACACCACTTAAGATGGGCCCCAGAGTTGTTAGCTTAGGTAGGTGGGCTAATGTTTTATACGTAATATTTGCTGAAGTTAGATCTGGAAAGATAAGTACGTTGGCTCGACCTTTAAGGTTACAAAAAGGAAATTCCTTATTTTGTAGATCAGTGTTTAAAGCTGCATCAGCCTGAATTTCACCGTCGAACGAAAAGTCGACGTCTCTTTGCCTTAATATGGCGGCAGCTTCAGCAACCATACTCGCATTATTGTGGCGATTTCCTCCGAAACTAGAAAAGGAAAGCAGTGCTACTTTAATTGGCTCATCAGTATATTTCTTAGCGAGATCGGCGGTGACGATCGCAATATCAGCTAGTTGTTCTGGTGTTGGATTGATATTAATAGTGCAATCAGCGAAGAAATATACTTTCTTTTCATGAACTATCATTTGTGTCCCTGACAGAGTTGTTCCTGGCAAAGATCCTAATACCTTGAGTACAGTCTGGGCGCAGGGAGCATATGGCTTAACTAAGCCGGTCACCATACCATCAGCTGCACCCTGTGATACCATCATGGCGGCGAAATAATCTTTATCTCGGATCATCTGCAGGGCTGCAGTCCGGGACACACCCTTTCTTGCTCTCATTTCAAAAAGGCGATCGGCATACTCTTGAGCTCGGGAGCTTGTCTGTGGATCTATGATTGTCGTGTATTTATCAATGTTATTGATTCCTATCTTTGCTGCTTCTCTCAGAGTATTTTCTTTAGAACCTAATATAATAGTGTCGACTACTCCATCCTGAGATATTTGGGTGACAGCTTTGATAACTCGATGATCGTATCCATGAGGTATAACAACTATTGGCTTTCTGGTCTGAGACTTTTTGGTGATTCGCTTAATCATTTGTCGAACAATTCTTTTGGTAGGCCCCAGTATTTTTTCGATGTGCTCTATATATTGGTCCATGGGTATTTGTTTGCGAGCTACTCCTGACTCCATAGCTGCTGATGCAACAGCCGGTGCAACATATAGAAGCACTCTGGGATCAATAGGCTTTGGTATTAAATAGTCCCGGCCAAATGAATATCCTTCATTTTTTTTGTAGACTCGTAAAACCTCTTCAGGTACATCCATTTTGGCGAGGTTTGCAATTGCTAGAACAGCAGCTCGTTTCATCTCTTCATTAATTTCTGTCGCATGAACATCTAGAGCACCGCGGAAGATAAAGGGGAAGCCTAAGACATTGTTCACTTGGTTTGGGAAATCGCTGCGGCCAGTAGCTACAATAGCATCGGGTCTAACGGCTTTAGCAACGTCAGGTAAAATCTCGGGATCAGGGTTTGCAAGTGCGAATATAATTGGATCCTTCTCCATGGCTTTAACCATATCTTCAGTTAATACACCTGCAGAGGATACTCCGACAAAAGCATCGGCCCCTTTTATAGCATCACCAAGAGTGCGATCATCAGTTTCACAGGCAAATCTTTTTTTGTACTCGTTCATCCCATCTTCACGTCCAGTATGAATAACGCCCTTAGAGTCACACATAATCAGATTTTTGGGCTGTACCCCAAGTTCAAAAAATAGTTTGGCGCAAGCGATGGCAGCTGCTCCTGCACCAGAAAATACTACTTTGACATCTTCTATTCTTTTGCCTGTAATTTCTAATGCGTTGATAAAAGCAGCAGAAGCAATGATTGCTGTCCCATGTTGATCATCGTGGAAAACCGGAATAGTCATTAATTCACGCAGTTTTTCTTCGATATAAAAACATTCCGGCGCTTTGATGTCCTCTAAGTTGATACCACCGAAGGTTGGTTCCAATGACTTTACTGTTCGAATGAATTCTTCCGGGTCTTTAGCATCGACTTCAATATCAAAGACGTCGATGTCGGCAAACTTCTTGAACAGCATTGCCTTGCCTTCCATTACTGGTTTAGCAGCTTCTGGTCCAATATCACCTAATCCGAGAACGGCTGTGCCATTACTGATAACACCAACCAGATTACCTCGACCAGTATACTTAAAAGCTAATTCCGGATTTTCGTGGATTTTTCTGCAAGGTCCTGCGACGCCGGGTGAATAAGCCATAGATAATTCATCTTGGCTGTCAATATTTTTGGTTAGCTTTGTTCCTATTTTACCAGCAGGTTCTTTCTTATGGTACTCTAGAGCACGTTCTTCGTATGACACAAGTTACCTCTTAATGATTATTTTTTATGGAACCAAGCTAAAGCAAAATCCTGCCTTTCGCGTATATCAAGTATGCTGGGCTGAGCTCGACCGCTAAGACCATTTTCTAGTATTGCGAATGCTACCAGGCCATGTGTTTCATGGCGTAGGTAACCAGCAATACTGGAAACACTAAATGGTTGAGACAATGTTCCGGTTTTAGCCCTAATTAAACCTCGGAACTTATGAGTTTCTCTTTTGCTGAATCGTTTGCGAAGTGTACCATCTTTTCCCGAACTAGGGAGACTGGAAATAAATTCCGGAAAAACATTCATATCATTGGCTGCCCAAAGGAGGATATCTGTAATAAAGGAGGCGCTGAATTGGTTGTCGGGAGATAGCCCACTACCGTTTTTGATCACCCACGGTTGTTTGGTTTTTACGACTTCTTTTAGAAAATGGTTGATTGTTTCTACTCCGCCAGCCATAGTCCCCAAGGATTTCGGTGCAGGTTTACTCTTTCGGAAGTTTTTGTCGTTCTGGTTTTCAGGTGTGGGCTTCCATGTAGGGGGTAGAGGTATGATCTTGCCTTTTGGAAACCAACTTCCTAATGCTTTGGTCAACATATCAGCAATAAAATTGTTTGAGTATTTATTAAGTCCGTTGACAATCCGATGCATTGGATACCCTGATAGAGTATATAGTTCTACGGCATCAGCCGGTGTATTCCCTTCCTGGTTTGTTCCGGATATTGATATCCCCTCATTTTTGAAGAACGATCTGATTTGCTGTGACGATGCCCATAATGGGTTAGAAACTGAGCGATAGACTTTTTTGATACTATGATTAACTGGTATTTTTCCCGAAAGGAATAAGGAAGATTGTTTATTTTTAAGCGAAACCCGTGAGACCCGAATACTGGGTTTAGAGTTGCCGTTGCGTGTTATTAATTTGTTTCCAATTTCCAGGCTATCGAAAGGGTAAGGATCGATAGAAACATATGCTTTTGAGCCGATTGTTTGGCCAGGAGCAATTGCAATGGCAAAGGTATTGAAACTTACCCCTAATGGGGTTATTGGGGAATCGTATGCATGTGACGATATTTTTCGGCCCTGGATGCGTGAACTATCGCGGTACTCGGTATCGAATAAGCTGTTATCAATGATAAGGTTGCCTTTGATCTCCCGGATACCTAGGTGTCTAATATCAGCAGCTAATTGCCACAGTTTTTCATTTGTTAACATAGGGTCACCACTCCCTCTTATGTATAGGTCCCCAAGAATGGTGCCATTTTTCCGCTTTCCGGTGTGGTAAATTTTGGTTTCAAATTGAAAATCATGACCAAAGTAGTGCAAAGCTGCAGCAGCTGTAATAATTTTTGTTACTGAAGCTGGTGTTACCATGTTATTTGGCTTGTGCTCGAATATGATATGCCCATCACTAACCCGCACAAAACGAATAGATTGACGCATTTTTTTGGGGATCTTGTAAAATAGATCTCCTAATTTAGGCTGCGAAGCTTTCAGAGGCTGGGATTGAGCAAAGCAGCATGCAATAAGTAAAATTTTTAACAATAGGTGGAAGTGAGGGCCTATGAAATTTTGATTTTGAAGATTAGGCATTGGTGGTTATCAAACTCCTAAATCGATTTATAGTAGCTGCCAGTTCTAGGGTGCGAAATGTGGCGAGATCACCATCTGGTTTTTCATTAAAGATACTGGGACCTGATTCTGATAATTTCATGTGTACTGTGTTTAGTATTTCATGAAGTGAACTAGATGTTTCGAAAACTTTATTATGATAACACCAAGCAAGACAGTGACCAATTGCTCGAAGCTGGCTCTCATCAACTAATTGTTCAAGAGCACTGAGGTTAATGGATTCAGGTCCGTAAAATAGTTCATCGGTTTGCCTTGTTTTAATGAAAATAGGTCTGCGTTCTTTTACTGGAGAAAAGTTGTTCTGGTTAATTTTTCGATGAATTGGCTCCCCAAATTTTTCCCCACCTTCGTGGAGTCTTCCTGTTTGCCAAGTTGTCGCAATTTCATGAGCTTCAGTGGTTTTGTCAGAAGGTAGGTACTCATTCATAGCAATAACTCGATCTGCGCTTTCAAAATAGTCACCACTCCCACCCATAACCATGATAGTTGAAATACCTAGGTCGTCATACAATTGTTTAACTTTGTCAGCAAAAGGTGTAATAGGCTCATATTCTTTAGCGATGAGTGCCTGCATTCTTCTGTCCCTAATCATGAAGTTGGTTGCTGAGGTGTCTTCATCAATAAGTAGGACCTTTGCACCTGCTTCAATAGCTTCCATAATTGATGCCGCTTGAGAGGTGCTGCCACTAGCGTTGGCAGTGCTGAAACTGGTCGTATTTTTCTCGGCAGGTAGGTTATTTATAAAAGGGCTGATGTTTACTCCATGGACACTCCTACCATCTTCTGATCTTACTTTTAGGCAAGAGGTAACGGTAACAATTTTTTCTCGACCATCGTCTGGAATGTGGTTGTAAACACCTCTTTCTAGAGCATGCAGTAATGTAGACTTTCCATGGTAACCGCCCCCCACAATTAGATTTATGCCTGCGGGTATGCCCATGCCTCTGATGGGGCCACTATTTGGTGTGTTAATGTCAACTTCCCAGTGTTCGGGGCCAGAAAATTTCGTGACGGCTTTTAATAGAGGGCGATCATCAATACCAGTTCGGCGAGGTAGTTGTGAATGATTTGCGATGAAGGCGATGAGGCCTTTGTCGAGTAATTGGGAGCGGAGAGCGTCGGCATCTTCATTTGTTGATAGATGGTTATTAATCGCTATGGGATCTAGGTTTTCATAAAATAAGCTCTTGCTGACTATTGTGGATAGGTAGTTACATAAAATATTAGCAGCATCTTGTCCCAAGATTCTTCTTCCATTTGCTGGCAGCCCAACAACGAAGCGAATTTCGATCTTCTCTCCGGTAACAAAACAAGATGTTCGATCAAGTATTTGTTGCCCGGGTTTATCAATCGTTATTAATCCCCCTTTGCCAGTGCCTATAGGCTGATTGAATTTCTTAGATTCGTTGTAGAAACGACGGGTTAAATAATCTCTGAGCGCAGTGGTTCGGCTTAAATTATTCCATGTGCTGACTGGGAAATCTGCTGTAGGCATTTGAATGAAAATGCGCATTAAGCTGGCTGCTGCGAAAGGATCGCCCTGCACATGGTCTACGACTAATTTAAATTTGGGAAAATGCCATGGACCTTTTATTCTCTTGTATTCACTGTAGTTACGATTCTCAAGAGACTCGAGTATATTTCTTAGGTCGTTTTGATTTTTCATCGTATTTCCTGGATGACAGACTATTATAATATTTTACCACCAATACCCTCAGTCTGCTTCTTTCAAGGTAGTCGATTGACGAGATATCTATTTAGAAATTCAAAGGTAGCCGAAATAGTTTTATGCTCGACCTATCTAAATTAATTAGTTATTAAGCAACAATTGATAAGTTTGAAAAAATATTATTTTACGATTTCATAATTTTTGGCTAGCTTTGTCGGTCTGGATTATTGTCTATCGTATATGTTATCGTGTTTCAGCTTTACTATATCAACTTCGAGGTATCTTACTTTATGAAAATCACTGGCATTAATCATATAGGGATAGCAGCAAAAGATCCTAAGAAAGCTAGTTGGTTCTTTAGAGAAATCTTGAAATTGCCCTTTCAAGGTGAAGAACTGGTGGTTGATCAGAAAACGAACACCATCATGTTTGATAGTGGAGTAGGGCTTTTGTCCCCAGGGCGTTTAGAGATACTAGAAAACCAACA
>PBRN01000001.1 GCA_002725955.1 Pseudobdellovibrionaceae bacterium | reverse complement strand
TTTGAATTGAATGTTTTCAAACCCATGATGATTCACAACTTCTTGCATTCCGTTGACCTGCTTACCGATGCTTGCCGCACCTTCCGGACGCGTTGTGTGGAGGGTTTGGAGCCGGTACGAGACAACATACAATCAAATCTTGAAAATTCGCTCATGCTCGTGACCGCCCTCAACAATCATATCGGCTACGACAAGGCGGCTAAAATTGCTAAAAATGCCCACGAAAAGGGTACAACACTGCGAGAGTCAGCATTGGAACTTGGGTATTTGACCAACGAGGAATTTGACCAATGGGTCCGTCCGGAAGACATGACCGGCCCTTCTTGAGCAGGTTTTCAGTATCTTCACGACCCTGTGCAAGGATAGCATTTGGCTATGAAAACAAAAAAGATTCTTATGTGAAAAGGCGGACGCAGGGGCATGAACCGCCGTACCTCTCAGAACCAGCGCAAAGTTCGAAAGCCAAATCTCATCCGTCGACTGATCAAGAAGGAAAAGGTAGAGGCTCCTGCCGCAGAGGTTGAAGATGCATCCTGCCAGACAACTGGCTGCGGTTGTGGAAATTAACCCTTAGTGGGCTATAATGTTGAAACGTTAACTCAGCGGCCATTGCTGTTGAGGGCGAGATGAATGTGTCAAATGGTTCATCGTAATGAAAAGGGAAATCAATTCATTTCTATAATCATAGGGCATTTAATTATAAATCGTCATTTTAGATTAAAAGGCGATATACATGCAGATGTCGCCTTTTGAATTCGTCACAATTTTTTGCTCATTAATTCTAGGTTTAGCGCTATCCCATATCATGCGTGCTGTAACCGACCTGTATGAAATAAGAGAGCGAGTCAAAACATATTGGTTGAATTCTCTATGGGTCATCACCGTGTTCATGTGGTCGGTCTACGCTTGGTGGGGGTTGTGGCAACTGTCAATAGATCTGGATGAATGGCATTATTCCCAATACTGGTTTCTCGTAACCAATCTAGCCTCAATATATTTCTTCACAACGCTTGTTTTACCAAAGGCCACTGAAGAGGGAATGATCGATTTAGAAAAGCACTATTACTCTGTACATCAAGCCTTTTTCTCCTTAGTTGCCTTCTCGTTATTCACTTCAGTAGCGGTGAATTATTCATTGTTTGACAAACCATTGTTCTCTCAATTGACCGTGATGCCATTTATCGTCGGTTGTTCAGCAGTGGCTGCAGCATGTTCAGATTCGAGAACTTATCACAAATTCATTGGGATATTCATGTTTATCATGTTCATCTTCTTCCAAGTCAGTGATGTTACCATCATCGAATACTCCGCATAGTCGTTTCAATGAAAACCATTGCAAACATGCGGTATTACTTGGATTGGCGTAATGCAAGGAGTTTTGCTTGCAGTGCTGCTTTTCGCTCATCTACAGGCTCGTCTTTGCTTGTACTGCCTTGACTTAACCGCCTTGAAAGGAGTTCACAATCCCAAACAAGTACTTCGCCATCCTCGCATCCAACCACTGTCCTCGTAGGAGTGCTGGAAATACTGCGGACTCTCGAAAGTAAGGCTGAAGCGAGTATTGAGCCATCAAGTGCGTCGTGAATTGATAATTTACCGTCCTGCCCCGTTGCCCGAGCAATCCAAACAAGGTTCTTCCCGTCGATGACCAATCCTTGATGTTGAGCAACGACTGAATCGCCCTTTGACTCCCATTGAAGCTCACCCTCATCGTTACGAACTGCAAGATGCCCTGCATCGGTGGAGGCTGCAAAACCGATCGGAAGCACATTGAGATGCTCGACTGCCCCGGATTCCGTACTTACAATCTTGGATTGGTGGTTCACAACCGAACCATCGGTTTGTCCAAACAACATACACTCTCGCCCTGATGAACCGCTCATCACTGGAAAGGAAGTTGGCGGCAATAGATGTTCAAAAGGTGGCGCTTCAGCGAGTTTTAACCACCCGCAGCGAGGGCGACCCAATCCAGCATAACGGTCCTCTCCGAGTTCAAGAACGGTCCACGGACGTTCGTCCATTCGCTCAACCCAAAGGCACTCTCCGTTTGAATCAAACTTCCAAAGGGCGGACTCAATGAAATCATTGTGCTCGATATCATAAACAGATGAAACGGCAAGCACCTCTCCATTCCACCAGCGGACATCGTCTGCGCTCCCCTCAAGCGCAACAGACCATCGCTGGCTCCCTGTTTCCGGATCTAAGGCGACGAGATGCAAGCCGCTGGTGACTACGATTCCCTCATCGCTGATGGCTATAGCACTGATTCTGTCCCCTGTTTCAATCGACCAACACACCGTTCCTTGTTCGTCCCAACGAATCAAACGCCCGTCCCAACCACCGGCGAAAACATCGCCGTTGGCCATGACTTCAACCATTGAGACACTTTCTCCCAAGGAGCGCACCATCCATGCAGCGCCTTTGAGGTCCATGACTGAAGGCAGAAGTCCTCCGACATAAGGAGGTCGCTTGTTTGAGTGCAATTGTTATGATTCCCCAATAAATCAAGAAGTACGAGCAAGAACAAAATGCTACCGCCTTACGTTGAGAAGATGAGCCACCATGTCCTCGTTCACCGATGAACTCAGCGATTCCAACGACGCCTATGTGAAATCGTTTGATGCGCATGGCGTTCCTGGAAGGGCTGGAATCCATCTTTTGCTCCTCACGTGCATGGATTCTCGTATCGTTCCACATGATATCTTTGGCCTCAAGGTAGGCGACATGAAGGTGATCCGAAACGCTGGCGGACAATTGAATCCGGAAGTGGAACAAGATATTGTTCTGGGGAGTTACTTGTTGGATTGTGATAACATCGTGATCATGCCGCACACACGATGTGCAATGTCAAGCCTAAGCGTGTTGGACGTGAAGAGCACCCTTGAGGAATTAAGCGGCCTTGATTTCTCAGCTTTTGAACCCCGAATGATTGAGAATGCTGAAGAAAAACTCAAGCGAGACGTTGCAAAATTACAAGCGAACCCATTGCTCAAAAATGGTGCAGAAGTCCGTGGTGCAATCTATGATGTTGACACTGGAAAAGTCAATTGGGTTTGTTAAGTGACTCAAGAACCTGTCAACGGGATCTCTTTTCTTGGTATCGCAAAGGTCAGCATAAACGCCATCAGCCCAAAAATACATGCAGAATAATAGTGGCCCACGGTAAAAATGGAGACACCTGCGGCTGTGCGAAGCATGCCTACTGAGCCGCTCTTTAGCGACCAGACGCTGAATCCAGCACCAATGATGGCCAATCCCATGAAAGCAAACCCAAGCATGACGTAAATGGCGGCAGCGCCAGAGTCCATCAGCGGGTGGTCCTTTTGAGTGGGTGTCAGGTCAATGGCTCGGATTTCACAATCGGTTACTTCTGGGTTTTCGCAAGGTTGTTGAGAAAATTCTTCTGAGGAAGGAACGGTAAATGTCACCGTGGTAAATCCAATGGGTTCAATCAATGCTGGGGGTGAAAGCAGCACTCGGTTTGAAAACACATCCAGATGCCCATCGCGCTCAACAATAATGTCGGCTCGAATCAACCCTGGAGTGAGGTTTTCGATTTGGAATGCGCCGTTTTCGCCGGTGATGTTTTCTTTTGAAAGCCATGTGTTTGAGTCCCGAGCCAACCAAGAAACATAGACAACTGCGCCCTCAAGTGGTACGCTTCCTTCATCGTAAACCGTTCCTTGGAAAGTGGCTGTTTCAACCGGGGCGGTTTTAGCCAACCGATAGACAAATTCGTCCGGGCGGATGATGCCGTCGTCGGGTGTTGCATAATCCATGCCGTTGAGGAAGCCAAGCAGACAAATGAACAGAAGAAAAACGGCTGTTGCACGGCCGACTGGGTGCATGTTAGGATCTTCAATGGTCAGAACAGTTCCAGACGACGCAAACAAAAGTGGCGTCTCATCGATCACCTCGTCAAGGTACGGGGTGTCATCCTCCGCTTCATCGGCCATGTTCTAGGGCAAACACTGGCCCTACTTGACTTCAATGCGATTCTTCCAGCGTGAAATCAACTTCTGACGAGCAGCATGAGTGAGCCAAACGATGAGAGAGACTGTTCCATTTGAATCGCGTTCGTTGGAGGTCACCATCCCTTGGTCGTAAATATCCGAAACAATTCGTTCCACAGCATCACCATCATCGGCCGATGGTGGATGGACGTAAATCGTTGAAGGCGAGCCAAAGAGGTGACGAAGAATCGCTTTCTTTAACCGGTCAATGCCAACTCCGGAATGAGACGATATCCCGAGAGCTGGTGGAAAGCCGAGACTCGCCACCGTAGCGTGGGCTTCATCAAGCATCTGTTCGTCGGCCTGGTCTATTTTTGTCAAGACAACTTGCATGGAATGATGGTATGGCTCCATTTCCTCATTCCATGGAAATTCATCATCTACCGACTCACCATAAAGGCGCTCAAACACTTCACGACGCGTTGTTAGGAGTTTTCGCTCCAGTTCAAGGGGGGAGTCTGAGGCATCGGCCAAAACAAGGGTTAAATCGGCTTCTAACGCTTCAGCGAGAGTTGCTTTAAATGCCGTTAGAGTAGCATTTGGTATGTTATCAATAAATCCAATGGTATCTGCGAGAAGAACGCGCGGACTGTCCTCCATACGCCCTACTGTCGTCTCCAGAGTGGAAAACAATTGGTCTTCCACGAGAACCTTCTTGCCCGAAAGAAGACGGAATAAGGAGGATTTTCCGGCATTTGTGTATCCAATCAAACCGACGGTAACCGCGCCACTGCGGACTCTTTGGCGGCGATGTTCGCGTTGGGCATTGGTTTGTCGCGTCTGTCTGCGACGAAGATTGGTTAGTTCTCTGCTAACCGTTGCTAGTACATTTTGTAATGCCGTCGCACCACCTCCACCGTATCCAGCGCGTTCACCGGTCGTCTGCTGATGCATCAGTTCCCGAAGTACAGTTCGGTCCGATTGAAGCTGCGCAATACGAACCTGTGTTCTAGCCTCAACCGATGAGGCGTGCGATGTAAAAAGGGAGAGCAGGAGGCGGACACGGTCCCACAATTCCAAACCGATGGTTTGACTGATGTTCACCAGTTGTCTTGGCGTTGCATTCGTATGAATGAGGACAAGGTCGACCTTGGCCCAAGGATGCCCTTTAACTGCGCTTTTTCGCTCATCTGCAACATCTTGAAGGCGCCCTTTTCCAAAATAACTTCTGGGATCTGATGTGCCTTTTTGATGGATTGCCTCAACCACGTGAATCCCCATGGTGGCGACCAGGGCTTCAAATTCAGATGTGTCTTCTTCGCCCCGAACAAGCAACAGTGCTTGACGACCTTCGTGATTGGTTCGGGCTTCTCCCAAAACAACTCCACCGCTTCCGGCGACGACGAACGGGTCATCGGAAGGTTGGGCCATGTAGAGTGGGGGGATTAGCCTCATATCAGCCCACCCCAAGACCCTGTTATGGCGGAACGCCACGAGATGACGCTTACGTGGACGGGTGATGCTGCCACGGCCACTCAATTGGCCGAACTTGCTGAAGGCCATTCATGCGACCTTCGACCTGCGGAAGAAGAGGGCGCGGTGGTGCTTACCGTCGTTGTTATCGATGAAGATTTACAACGGCTTCGCGATACGGTTGATGCGTTGCTCGTTTCTTTTGATACCATAGAAAGCGACGAGTAATGGGGCGAAAGCATGGGCGATGTTCTTCTCATTGATGCAACGTGTGTGCTGTGCAATCGGCTTGCTAAATTCATAAGCAAACGGCAATCAAAACGGACGAGCCTTGAGATCTATGGAATTGAAGAAGAGCGAGGAGAGGAAATTATTGCTGGGCTTCAGCCCTCACTGCAACAGGCGGATTCAATGTATCTTATTCGCGACGGGAGGCCTTACATCCGCTCCGCAGCAAGTATTCGACTCCTGCTTTACCTGCGTTGGTATTATGCGATGTGGTTTCCCTTTGCATGGCTTGTTCCGCTTCCGTTGAGAAATGGAGTTTATCGGCTTGTATCCAGATACCGCCATCGTTTGTTTGGCGAATAGTTCCCTACAATTCTAAATCCAAAACTACGGGAGCATGGTCCGATACATCCAGCCCGCCTTGACGAACGATGAAGCAATCTTTTAGCGCAAGAGTTGCTGCTTTGTTTAGGAGAAAATAATCGATTCTCCACCCTCGATCCTTCACCCTGGCTTGACCACGATTAGACCACCAGGAGTAGGTCTTATCCCCCTCTCCCGCAAGATGACGGAATGCATCCGTCCATCCGTCGTCAAGTAAATCACTGAACCACGACCGTTCGTGAGGAAGGAACCCTGATGATTTCGCGTTTCCCTTCGGATTCCAAATATCATCCTCTGTATGAGCGATGTTAAGATCGCCGCAAACGATCACCGGCCGTTTGTCATCAAAGTAAGGGAGAAGGAAGCTACGCCATTGTTCCATCCATTGTTCTTTGAATTGTTGGCGTTCTTCCTTGTTTGAACCGCTCGGCAAATATGTATTGATACAAACCATTCCATCAAGTTCGCAAACCAATACTCGCCCCTCACTGTCCGAGGGATCTGTACTTCCGCCGTGACCCCTAAACAGAACATTGTGCGGTTGTTTAGATGCGGTTGCTACGCCAGAATATCCTTTCTTTTCTGCCGGATGGAGGGTGACGTGCCACCCTGCGGGCCAAGTCCAATTTTTGGGCAGTTGATCTTCGAGCGTTCGGGTTTCTTGAAGCATGGTCACGTCTGCATCAAGGTCGTCAAAATAAGAGTCTATTCCTTTGCGAATAGCGGCTCGTAGGCCGTTGACATTCCATGAAACAAATCGCATGTACCGCCGGTAGAGGCGGGGGTGAATAAGGCTTCAATTCAAAGAGGATGAAACTCCTTGGCCCGCGGCTTTCCCTGTTTCTACAGCTCCATCTGAAAGGATGGAGGCGCTTGCCACCCACTCTCCGGCCAGAAGAATACCATGTTCGCAAAGAGCGTCAAATCTTGGTTTTTCACCAACGGTCTGAACGGTTATGGTTCGTTGCTGCCGTTCGTGAATGATGTTTTTGCGCCACCCGGGTGCATGGTCATCCAAAGCAATGTTAAGTCGTTCAAGGCGCTCTTCATGAGATTCCCCTTGGCGTTCAAAGGCAACCGATGTTAAGAGGGACCCTCCTAGATTTAGGCGGGGTTGGATGTTTCCATAATCCAAAATAACGATTCCTTGCTCCCCATCAACAATTCCATGCCGCTGACTGAGCGGGCGGGATGATAGGGCGGCATCAACAGTGCTCGCACGAATCGGAGACAGGTTCGGCTCATCGCCTTTCCAATGAGGAGAGAGCAATTTTTTAGCTCGCTTCCAGCCACAAGCGACAATGACGATGTCGGTTTCAAGTTCGCGGCTATCTGCAAGAGATACTCGGCCATTCTCAATCGAAACGACATCGCAACCAGCCTCAATCAATACACCGACTTCGTCCAAAGCAGAAGCCAAGCGACCAACAACTCCGGACCAACCTTCGCCAATGACCGATAATTTTCCTTTGAGGAGTGCTTGATACCGTTCCGTAATATACCCCATATGGCCCATATTGCTGAGCATTTGGGCGCCAAATACGGCGGGTTGTGTGTGATTTCCTTCTTTGAGAATTCGGCGCAATATAGCTGCTTGTTTCACGTTCCCGCGCGGGCGAAGAGGGCCAACGCCGACCACATGAAGGCGATCAATTCGTACCGTTCCAAGTATCATTTTCAACCGACTGATCTTTTTGGTCATCTTTGCAAGTGGGCCTTTGGAATGAAGCAAGTGGGGGCCGAAACCGAATGGAATGCCGTCCAATGATTCTGAAGTACCGCGACCACCCACGCGGTCGCTGCGGTCCAAAACGACGACATGGTGTCCGGCTGTAGTTGCGTACAGAGCGGCGGTGAGCCCGGATAGCCCAGCGCCTACGATTGTAACACGAGCCATAACAGCGCCTTGAGGCCGGGGATGAAAAGATATGTGTTGAAGGGTTGGCTTGAAGTGAAGGTTCACACTGCGCTATTCATGGCCGATGAACAAACCATCCCCCACGACCGCGGCCATGAATTGTGGACGGTGGAGGAAGGGCCAAGCCGTAAATTACTAGCGAGTATTGACCGATGGGTCAACGCCATAGTTGGGGATGACGGTATCGATATGCCTCTTTCAAGCAGCTCCGAACAAACTGAAGCGATCATTGTTGCTCGGGAAGACGGTTTGATTGTTGGCTGTGCTGCTGTTGATTATATGATTCAGATCTGGGCTCCATCCGTGCGCATCTCTTGGTTTGCTGGCGATGGTAAACGTGTTTCCGAAGGGGATGAAATCGCCAGCCTTACGGGCGACCGGGACAGCCTTTTCATCATTGAACGGCCGATTCTCAATATGCTTGGTCAGCTCTCTGGAATCGCCACGAATGCTAAGCGGTGGTCTGCTATCGCTCCAAAACAAATCGCATGCACTCGAAAAACGGTGTGGGGTGTTTTGGATAAATGGGCCGTTCACATGGGCGGCGGATTGTCTCATCGCTTGTCAAAAACAGATGCGATGATGATCAAGGAAAATGACCTCGCTAACATGCACCAGGACTTGGGTTCACACGAGCATCGCTTGGTTGCATTTTTACAAGCAGTGGATTGTTCTGAGGTCGGAGCGTTTCTTGAAGTAGAAGTACGTACGGAGAAGGAAGCGATGATGGCGGCAATGGTATGGTCTCAGCGACGCCAAGAAGGCGTGGATCGACTCGTCGTGATGTTGGATAATTTCACCCCTGATGCATGCAAGTCGGTCTCGGACCAATTGTCAGAACAGGAGCTTCGTCAGCATGTTGTGTTGGAGGCCAGTGGAGGCATTACTTTTGACAGCCTAGAGGCATGGAGAGAATGCGGCCTTGATGTAGTCTCAACCAGTGCTATCAACCGGGGCGTCAAACCGCTGGACATTAGCATGCTCGCTCAAGGCTTGTGAGGGATTGCATGGACGAAATTGCTGCAGACCCCAGCCATCCCCGTTATGCTTCATTGCTGATGCGGCATCGCCTTGAAGTTGCTCAAGCCAAGGGGATGTTGGCTGACAGTGCGATGATCGCTCATGGGCGAGGTGAGGCGTTTGACTATCTGCTTGGGGAAGTAACCACACCCAGCGCTCACAAAGCAACTCGACACGCCCTTGCATGCATGATGGAGGGGCGGCGAACCGTACTCAGCGTCAACGGAAACGTAGCAGCGCTCGCAACGGATGAGATGTTAACACTCGCTGATGCTCTTGATTGTCCTCTTGAAGTCAATATCTTTTACAGAACACCTGAACGGATGGAGGCAATACTTGGACACATCTCCGAACGTAACGAGGCTTTAGGGCTGGATGTTACGGTTCTTGGCCATGCTCCAAACGCAAGCATTCCGGGGCTGAAAGGGCCTCGCGCTTCATGCCACAAAGAAGGCATTCTTGACAGCGATGTCATTCTCGTTCCTCTTGAAGACGGTGACCGTTGTAGGGCGTTATTGGAAATGGGGAAAACGGTCATCGTTATCGACCTTAATCCACTTTCTCGTTCAGCACAAGAAGGGACGATAACCATTGTCGATGAACTCTCAAGGGCTCTAACGAACATGGTGGGCCTGCTGAAAAGGGGAGAGAACGTAGTGGTTGATTCAAAGTACAACAATGAAGCTACGCTCAAAGCGGCACTTGAATGGATGCTCAATTCCTTAAAGCAAGTTTAAGGCTTTAGTGGCGGTCAAAACCGTTCACTCAATTTGGCAGCCAAACGGTCTGCAATGGCGGAACCAACACCAGAGCATGTGGCTGTACCACCGATGTCGTATGTCACAAGTTTTCCATCACGAAGGTGGTCTGCAACGCTATCATCAATGAGTCGGGCGATATCAATCAGTTCATCTTCACCGGTCTTACGGCCGAGGTAATCCATCATCATTTGAATGGAATTTATCGATGCAATCGGGTTGACTTTGTTCTGCCCGGCGTGCTTTGGTGCAGACCCATGAACGGGTTCAAAGAATGCATGTTCATCTCCAATGTTGCCTGATGCAGCCATTCCCATTCCGCCTTGAAGCACTGCGCCAAGGTCGGTTGAAATGTCCCCAAACATGTTTGAAGTTACAACAACATCGTAGTGTTCTGGAGAGCGCGTAATCCACTGCATGAACGCATCGATGTACCCGTAATCTGCTTCAGTATCCGGGTGTTGTTGTGCAATGGACTCAAAGGTGCTTCGGAAGAGTTGGCATCCCCGGGTGACGTTTGATTTGTCAATACATGAGACACGACGCTGTCCGTCGCTGGGCGCGCCGTTCCTCGTGGCAGCGACTTCAAAGCCCATTTCGATGAGACGTTTGGAGCCCGCACGTGAAATCGGGCGGGGGTCGTAGGCAACTTCACCTTCAAGACCGGGGAATGTCATCGGCTCCGGTTCGTATTCAGGTCTGCCTTGAGCACGGTCTGCACTTCGGCGGAGAAGCGCATGATACAATCCTTCGGTATTTTCTCTTAGAATGGTCATGTCGACCATGCCGGGCTCCCAAATCTGGCGAAAACCGCCATGAATCTTGTGAGGCACGCCCTCATACAATTTGATTGGCCGAACGTTCGCATAGAGATCAAGACCACTGCGCAAGCCCAGAATTACAGATCCACCTGCAAGGTCTCCGTTTGGCAAAAGCGCCCCGGGTTGGCCGATAGCACCCAAAAAAATAGCATCTGTTTCATCTCTGCAAAATTCAAAGGAACCGGGCGCCCATTCTTCTCCTTTTGAGAGATAATGTTGGCCCCCGCAAGGGATAACGGTTTGGTCGAAGCCATGATTCGTATTTGCAGCGATGGTGTCAAGAATTTTTTGAGCTTCTAGAGCCACTTCCCGTCCAGTTCCGTCGCCAGGCAGCACTGTGATGCGGTAGTCACCCATAGCCTCGGGACAGGGCGCCCATACATGAACAAAACCCCCGTAAAAAGTAGCGAGTTTTTGTGCGGCTAAGGCCATACCCACCTTTCCTTAGCCACCGTATTTTCGCCGCAATGCCGAGACCGTGAAGGGTCTCCATTGGAAAGAGGGGTTCGCGTTGAAGGGGATGCTTCATAGGCTGTCATGTCACAAGCAGTGTCATGGCGGATGATGGGCAAAAGGAACAGGAAACCCGCATCACCATTGAAGACATGCCGAAGGAAGTTCGCCAGCTTGCAGATGTTATGTTGGGCGTGAACCCAGACTGGAATGTTCACGATTGGCTTGTCAATCAAGCAACGAACGCTATTGACCTCTTAGCGGTTGATTTACTGCATGAAAAAATGATGATTGAGCAGCGACTTCAACGACTGGATGATTTGGGGCGAAGGATTGAGGTTGTTAACCGTGAAGTGGAGGCTGACGATCCGTACCAACGCAATTTGTTTGATTGCTTTGACATCAATGAGGAGCACCCGCTCCGAGGCCTTGGTAAGCGTGCTCTTGAACCGATGGAAAAGGCGAGTGAACCCCCTCTCAATCAAGATGCACACCCCTCAAGCGTGTTTATTGATTTGATGCCAAACGACAACACAGACGACCCGCTTCTGGCCATTGCGTGCCAATCGGTATTGATTGCTGTTGAAACTGAGCTCGCAAATGGAGAGCATGTTGCAACCTTGGAAGCAATTTTCAAATTTACCCGGGCATCAAACATTGAAGATGATGAAACCGATGAGGCTCTGGACCACCTTTTATCCATTGGCGGTTTGCTAGAAATTGACGACAATTGCTTCATTTTGCTGCCCCAATAGACGGGAGCCCGCAAAAGTCCCACGCAATCCTCTTTATCTGCGCTAACGAATTACATTGTATGGGAATACTCCGAACTTTATCCGTAGGGATCTTGACCTGGTTTGCTACTACAGCCATGCTCTTTCATCCTGAACTCGCCTTAACGCTTTCAATTATCATGGCCTTCTTTTCAGAAGCGGCCCATCATCAGAGCGAACTAAGGACCATGCAACGGCACAACAGAAGCATGATGGCTCACCTTCGCGAAGCAAACCTTCAGATTGAAGGTCTTGAGACGGCATTGACACGACGCCATATTGAGCTCAACTCGGCGATTGAAGAACTTCACCGCCGTGACGCCGTTGGAAGTCCTGCTGCTCGAGAATTGCTAAAACGTCAGGAAGAAGCGATGGAAGCGGCCACTTCAGCTCTTGACAGTCGACAAGAACGCAGTAATATCGTCCTTGAAAGCATGGAGCGATTGCTATCGTTCCAGGCGGAACAGACCTCTAAAATGCAGCAGACCATGGCGGATTTACTTCAACAAATTGCACTACAGCCTCGAGGAAATGTAACCATGCAGGACAGTGTGCTTGTCCAAGACATGAAGCCATCGCCGTCGATAGAACAAACAAATCACACCCGAATTGATGCGATGCGAGAAATCAACGATTGGCTCAAGCGAGAAGCGGCATCTTCACCTTGAACGGCGTTTTGGCGAGTACATGGCGGCGATGACCAAGAAGGATGGAGCCCGAAGAATACTGGACGCACAGGCATCGTTGGAACGAATGAAACAACGAGCGATCGTTGCTGGCGTGGTAGGATTGATTCTTGCTATCGCAATTACCGTTCTGACCCGTTGGCAATTTGGATTGGCGGCTGCACTCATCTTTGGTTTGCTGATGCAGTTTTCACTTGAACGAATGGGGACGAGCATTCGCTCAAGCCAACTTCAGGGGTTGAAGGCATTGGGTTGGAAAGAGGATACGGTTTTTGACGATGAGCGGCTGGAGCGGCTCAACAATCTCTTGGATTTGTGAAGTGAAACAATGCTCAACAAGAGTGACCTCTTTTCTGAATATTTCAACGATGAATACGCTGTTTTGAGTCGTTGGAAAAAGGCCAACATCATTCTTGCAATAGCCTTTGTATCTGCCGCAATATTCCAATCGATGAATTTAGTCGCAGTCATCGGATTGCTTTTGACCGGGTTTGGTGAAATGTGGAGGAGAAAGCATCGTTCAACAAGCCAAGAGCGCCTGTTGAAATTCATTGATTCAATAGAATTCGACTGGGATGTTTTGTCGTCTTTAGATGTTGACGATGAATCAATGGGTCGGCTTCACCAAGCCTTCATTGCCGCTCAATTCACTGGGATGTCACACAGCAATGTCGGTGAGAAAAGAAATCGCGGAGCGGATGAAAAAGGGCCCGCACTCTCCGACCATACCGATGAATTTGATCGCGAGAGAACGCGTGTTGACCCTTCCGAGCATGAAGAGGAATATGAAGGACTTGAGGGGCCGCTTCGGCCGAGTGAACATCTGCTGAGAGATGCCGACCTCGTTTATGCAAAACAGGCTGAAGAACGTTGGAACGCTGCTGAATCTAAAGACATCGACCTCGTTGAAGCAGGCGTTGAACGATTGGGGGACTTAGTAGCAACTGGTTGGTTTGAAAAGAACGCCCAAAACGGGGCTGTTTCAGACCTCATGAAATCGGACGATACTCAATAGGCAATATGGGCAGTTTCAATACAGGGTCACTGTGTGGTACCTCCATGGAGGTAAAGGCCATTCTAATTGCAGGGGGGCATGGAAGCCGCCTCTATCCCTTTACCCGCTATGCTCAGAAGACAATGCTCCCATTGTATGAACGCCCTGTTATCGACTACGCCCTGGGTACCATAAGAAGGGCTGGAATCAAAGATATCACGATTGTTTCAAACCAATTTATTGGACAAATCACCAGCCATGTTGGTCAAGGTCTTGAAGGCGAACGAATCCATTACGTCATCGAAGAAGAGCCTCGAGGGGTCGCCCATGCACTCAAACTTGCGCGACCTTACAACGACAATGTGCGACTGCTCATCTACTTCTCAGACAACATCACAACCATGGAATTGGACGGGATCATCGCTGATTTTGAACGTGCCAAATCACCCCCAGGGTGCATCTTAATGGCTCGTGAAGAAGAGCACCCAGAGGCTTTTGGCGTTGGAGTTCTCGACGATGAAGGGAATGTTGTTGATATTGTTGAAAAGCCAGAGACGCCCCCTTCAAATCTGGCCATTGGAGGGATTTACCTCTTTGATGAGCGATTTTGGTCCTACCTCGATGCTGCTGAAGAACTTCATGGGGACGGGACATCAATTTCAGATGTTAATCGCATGTATGTCAAAAATAACGAAGCGGAATTGATCTCCATTGGCGAAGAGACCTGGGTTGATTGCGGAACGCCTGACACCCTTCTGCAAGCCTCAATAATGGCCAAGGAAGGGAAACTGGACCCCACCCCCCACCGATAAGGAAGATGCGTTATGAAAATTGGAATTATTGGTGCAGGAATGGTTGGCGGGGCCATTGAACATTGCTTTTCGCATGCGCATGAATTGTTCATTCATGACCCTACAAGAGGCACCGTTCTAGAAGATGTGATTGGAAAGGTGGACTTTGCTTACATTGCTGTTCCAACCCCACCTCACCCAGAGACCGGAGCGTGTGACACTCGGATCGTTGAGGAGGTACTCGATGCGCTCCCTGATGGATTTACGGCCGTCATCAAGAGCACGGTTGTTCCGGGGACAACCCAACTATACCATGACCGATACCCACATCTCAAGATCGCCTATTCCCCTGAGTTTTTGGTCGAACGTCAGCGGCTGGAAGATTTCGCTAATCAGGATATTCTCGTGGTCGGCACTCATCATGAAGACGTTGTTCAACGGGTGTTCCAGCAGCACAAAGAAGCAGGCGTCCTGCGAAGAGAGCAATTGTTCCATGTGACGCCAACTCAAGCTGAACTCGTCAAGTATACGAAAAATACATTCTACGCAGTGAAGGTTACGTTTGCAAATCAACTCTACGATATTTGCCAAGCCATGGGTGAAGATTGGTACGCCATCCGCGACATCATCACTGCTGAACAGGCCCAACCAATCGGCCCATCCCATCTTGACCCAATCTTTGGCCTGATGCGAGGTTTTGGCGGCAAATGCCTGCCAAAAGACAGCCTAGCTCTCGGTGTTTTAGCGGATGAATTGGGCGTGAAGTACGCACTTATGGATGCGATTCAAGAAGACAATGCTGCATTACGAGAAATAATGACTGGTAAGCCCAGCGACGTTGTGACCAACGACGATTAACATGCCACAAGAACCAGTGTTCAATCGCCTTGCTCCAAGAGGTTCACTCCAACGATTCGCCATCACCGGAAGCGTCAACAGCGCAGCTTTTTTTGTAGTATGGGAGTTGTTCCTATGGGGGTTTACAAGTACGGATGTTCGGGTGTTATGGGGCATTGCTTGGGGAATCACTGGAATTATGGCTCACTTTGTCCACCGAATTTATACATTTGACAACCGAAAACCGATCAAATGGACCATCGCGACATCAATGCCAACCTATCTCTTCAGCCTCATTGGGTCCAGTTATACCATCGGCCTCCTAACAGAAAACTATCCTAACAACATACGATGGTTGGCGGTGTTGAACATGCTCGCATGGGGATTCGTTATTTGGGGGATGATGAGGGTTCTTGTATTCCAGTACAAAAAGGAAGACAATGAGCCTCATACGGCGTGAGTTTCCAAGACGGCGAGAGGGATTACATCAAGCGCACGCTCGTGGGTCGCTTCCAAATCAACAGGGCATGCTTGACCTGCGTTGACCGCTTGCAGCCAAGTACGTGCGCAAACACACCATGAATCTCCAGGCTTTAGTCCGGGGAAATTGAATTGTGGCGCGGGAGTAATCAAATCGTTTCCTTGGCCCTTTGCGAATTGGAGAAAGTTCTCATTGAGGACACAGCACACCGTATGGGAGCCGCGATCATTCTCATCAGTATTGCAGCAACCATCCCTAAACCAACCCGTCAATGGCGCCTCTGAACATGTTTGAAGAGCCCCGCCGAGCACATTGATACTTGAGTCCATGAGAATGCTGGGGGTTCCGGGGTCTTTCAAGACTTGCTTTCCCTGTTATCTTAGACCAGCCCATGCGCGGAACCGTTGCCAGGCCGTTCGTCGGGGAAGCGTGTTTGCTAACCCAAGCATCACATCAAGTTCCCCTGATTTGTCAAGGAGCAATAAATTATCAAAACCACCAACAAGCGAACCGTTGATAATGATTTGAGGGACTGTTTTAGCCCCCTTAGAGGCCAAAGCAAACGCTCGTTGAATCGAGGGGGTGTTCTTGAGTCGTCGTTCGGTTACATCGATCTGTTTGCGCTCAAACAATTGCTTTGCCCGAACACAAGCACCGCATCCCCTATTGGTCCAAATGACCACTTCCGGGTTTTGCTTTCCACTCACATGCCTCGGTGGTCGCTAGAAGGTTTGAAGATAGCCCTCTTGACATGGGTCCCAACCGTTGAGTTCATGGGTGAGGAGTGTTCGTGTGGGTTCAATGCTACCCGACACGGTTCACAAACTGCCCAGAGAAGAACGGTTTGCTTATGCACGATTGCTCGCCTACATGGCTCGAATTGACGATGAATTGACCATTAGTGAAATGGCAATGTTTGAACAACGACTCGGCGCAGCACTCCTGTCTCCAGATCAACGCGACATGATACGCGATGATTTGAGAAATCCGCCGTCCTTGGAAGATTGTATGGAGAATTTGTCAGGTGAAGCAGGGCGCTTAGCATTGCGAGACGCCGTCCTCATGGCGGCGGCTGACGGCAATGTTGACGAGGATGAACGTGATGCCCTCGAAGACATCTCGGAAATGTTGGGACTTCGCGAGGACGCAGTTGAGCAATTACTTAATTGGACCGTGAACGGCTACAAGTGGATGAAAGAGGGTTTTGACATTCTCGAGAATCTTGAGGAATGAACAATGTTTCCTGATGGTTTGGGCCATCGCACCCCCCAAGAGTTACGACGTTACGCGGATATTCTTGTTTACATCGCAGCAGCCGATGGTGAACTTGTCCGTGAAGAAATCGCCGTTATTGAAGCGATGATGGGGCGATGCATGATTCATCCCGAAGTTCGGGTTGACATCCGCTCAGGATTTGAGCACCCCGTGCCGCTTGAACAGTCCCTCGTGGATTTGGATCCGGAGTTGATTCGTTTTATTTTACGGGACGCTGCCTTTGTTGCAGCGATTGATGGGAGTTATGATCCTAAAGAAATCAGGGCACTAAAAGCCATAGCGAAGGCCGGCGGAGTCAGTAAGGATGTGTTGTCTTCCCTTCTTGATTGGGTGGGGGCCGGCTGGAATTGGTACCAAGATTTTTCTGAAATTCTCTAACCAAAACGGTATTTTTTGAGCCTTGCTTCAAGAGTCACATTCAAAGATAGAAAGCCGACCCGCTTGGAGTGGTGGGGATGATGCAAAACGGAGTCAGCGGATGGTACGCACGCCTAGATCGATGTCTTGCTGACCGCAACAAACAGATTGACATCTGGCTCAGTACATGGGAGCAGTCCCTCAAATCCTTCCAACCAATCGCCGCTCTTCTTCCAGAAGATTGGCCTACACTTCCGGCAAATCTACTCACCGATCCTGGCCATGTTCTTGATCATCTCTTGGCTCGGCACGATGCAGAATCCGACGGCCGCTCACCTCGTGGCGCCCACCCAACTCCTCCTCGACTGGCTGACGCCGTCATCGCCTCTGAAATGCGTGAAACGCTCATCAATCCCAAAAAGCCGGTACAGCAATCTAATTTCCTCATGAGCAGCCTTCCTCCCGGCTTCCGCCAACACCTTGAACAACTCAACCTTCCAGTTGCTTCTCAAGAAAACGAAGTTGACAATGAAGCGGAAGCGGAAGCCGTTGAAAACGGTCGCCGCACGCTCAGCGGGATTCCTCTTCCCGTAGCAGATACCGCCACTGGCGGAGGTCTGTTCCACGCACGCCTCATCCGCCGCCATGCTGATGCACACGATGAAGCCGATGCGGAACTGAAGAAAGAGGACACTCGCAGGTTCTTCAACAACATCCAACTGCTTGACATCGATCCCTTGGTTGTTAAGAGCACAAAGGTCCGCCTTCTTCTGGAGTCAATACGTCATGAACTCGTAAGTTTCGGACCCGAAACTCCTGGAAAAATTTCACGAAAGGAGATGGAGGCTCTGTTGGACGAAGGTGTCCAAGAGGGTGATGCTCTTCAGGGCGAATGGCCATGGTCGCAACAACCACGACTGGTCTTGACCAACCCTCCGTGGCTCCGAATCAAAGACCGATTCCGTGGAATGGAAGATGGAAGCCGGCTTAGAAAGGATCTCGGAGAACAACTTCGTGCGCTCCAAGACAACGGCAAGCCTCGGTTCTCAACCATGCGAGGGAATGTCAACCTCTATCGGCTCTTTATCGAGCGAAGTTTACAGATTTTGGAGGAAGGGGGCCGTCTGCGAATGGTCGCGCCTGACAGTTTACTTCGTGAACAATCATCCCACCCACTAAGAGAACTGTTGGTTATGGAACATGCATGGACACAGGTTTGGGCGATTGAAGAAGCAAATCTTTTGTTCCCGGGAATGACACAAGGCGTTGTCGTTTTGGGAATTACTGCAAATGGAGAGCGAACCAATTTGAAGATTCATGGGCCGATCACCCGCTCTGACTTACGACGCGACGGTGAAGGTTTGTCCAGTCGTGTGCCAGTCTTTGAACTCAAAGACGAGCGGTGGGTTTCCTGGGCCCGTGATACATGGGCTGTTCCCCGCCTCCCTCGTGACCGTATTGAACGCAAATACACGCTTGAGGTCCTTGACAGATTGGCATTGCTGCCTCGCCTAAGTGACGAATCTCATCCATTGACGACCAACAACTGTCAAGTTCGTGTCCGCGTGGGAGAAATCGACCAAACCGCTCATGCCAAATTCATTGAAACTTGGGTCAAAGGAAAGCGAAGTCGCCCATTCATCCGGGGAGTTCACTTCTCAGAACATGAAGATGGAGGCGTATTCATTCGCCATCCTGCGTTCAGAACAGATATCCCTTCTCGGGCCAGTGAGCGTCAGCTCGCTATGTGGATTGGCGACCATCAGCCTCACTTCGGCCCTCGCCTTGCCTGCCAGGCCATCGTCAACGCACATCAAGACCGGCGCCTGCGATGGGCAGTCATCCCAGAAGGAAGCGTTTTGGGCAACAGCGTCAATCACATTGAGCTCCATCAAGAGATCCAAGAGCGGTTGGTTAACGAACATGAAACACTTCAAAATGGATTGAATTGGTTGTGTGAGCACCTCAACAACGATGACCTCGATGAATGGGCTCGTGCTTGGGCGGCAAATAACAACGTTAACAACTACGAATTGGAGATGCTTCCGCTTGAATTGGCCGATGCATTTCCACAATTCAGCACTCTCGCCAACTGATTGTATGATTTTCCGAATTTGTTTTCCGAAAAACCTACCTTAGAGCCCTATATTTTATATCACATAAACCATTGGAATTGTTTGTACGACTTTTTGGAGGGCGCAATTCATGGGCATTCATCCAAAAATCGGAATCACTGGCTTGCCTCGGAGCGGTAAATCGGCAGTGATGGAAAAAGTCCTCAATATGCTCGTTGACGAGCGCACTCGTGAGATTCACATGCGAGGCGGAACTGTTGAGAAACCAATTCTTGGAGGATTACGTACTGAGCCCCTACTCGAAAACGGAGAGCGGCTTGGTTACAAAATCATTGATGTCGTTACGGGCGAAGAAGGAATCATCGCTCACAAAAGTATTGATTCTCGACTCAGAGTCCTCGGCTATGGGATTGACATTGAAGAGTTGAATCGCGTCGCCATTCCTGCAATCGACTATGCTCAGCATCATTGCGAGGTGTTGGTTATTGACGAAATCGGCAAATTTTCTGTTGAGTCAGAAGCGTTTGTAAGTGCTGTTCGCAGTGCATTGGAAGTTGATATGCCCACCTTGCTAACTCTTCACAAAAAGAGCCGCCACCCTCTCTTGCAAGACATTCGTCGCCGTGATGATGGTCGGATCCTAGAAGTTACTCCTGTCAATCGTGCCTTGCTTCCATACAAGATTCACAAGTTGATGCGTGAAACGTATTGAATGGGGCAACGACCATCGGTTGATTGATTCGGGAGAAGAGGTTGGATTGTTCATGCACCCCCCCGCAGTTGCCGTATCCCGCCTCCTCATCGGCTCAGGCCTCGGCTTGTTATTGGGCATTGGTTTCGCATTGCAAGATACGCGGGCGTCGCTTACTTCGATCAATGCATTGCACGGTTTTGCAGTTGTGGCCATCATTTGTCTAACGCTTGGTTGGCAACTTTCCAACGGCAAAGGGCCTCTCGCTTCACAATTTTCAACAGAAACCGATGAGACAATGGCTGCGCGTGTACGCGAAGATGTAGAAGACGCCAAGCGTTCTTCAGATGTTAACAATGCATGGGCTGAGCTGGAAGCAAAAGTTCTCACCAACGAATTGAGCGAAGAGGAATAAGAGCGCAAAAATCGGTGGATTCATGAGGGCCACCCCCCTCAGTGAACTGAGGCAGAACAATGAGTGAAATCCCAGAAGGTTTGTTTTACACTAAAGAGCACGAATGGTTGAAACTGGAAGGCGATACAGTCACCATTGGAATTACTGACCATGCACAAGAAATGTTGACCGACATTGTCTACATTGAACTCCCCGCCGAAGGTGACGTCATGGAAGACATGGGAGAATTCGCAGTCGTTGAATCTGTCAAATCTGCATCCCCAATTTTTGCGCCTCTTGCAGGAACGATTGTTGCAGTTAACATGGAACTTGAAGACGCACCTGAATTGATGAACACCTCCCCTTATGAGGGCGGTTGGATTGTCAAAATGACGCTTGATAATCCAGAAAGGGCTTCATCACTGATGGACGCTGCCGGTTACAAAGCTGAAATCGGCGAGTGACGCATTTGAGTACATCACCCGTGTGGAGCCTCTACGTTGACGGTTCTTGCCTCGGGAACCAAAATGTAGACCGCTTAACGCCCGCGGCTTGGGCTCTTGTGGTTGTCAAAGGCGATTCGGGACTTGGGCGTGGAACCGGGGAAATCGTTGAAGAAACCTCTGGGCGAGTCATTACTGATCCGGACGAAGACGGTTTTATTGGGGCTGAAGTTGGTTCAAACAATACTGCGGAATTGTGTGGTTTCGCTGCAGCCCTTCGTTGGCTTCTCATAGAAGGAGGGAGTGATGTTGCGGTAATTCGCGCCGACTCACAATATGCAGGCAATCTTGCGAGCGGCGTTTGGAAGGCGAAAGCAAACAAAGAATTGGTCCATCAAGTGCAACTGTTGTGGCGAGAAGTTTCTGGTTTGCGTCCGTTGACATGGTCCCATGTCAAAGCACATCGAGGCCACCGCTGGAATGAACGTGCGGACCACTTAGCAGTGAGGCGCGCTCAGGGGGATTTGCCCGAACCCTTGACGTTCTGGAAACCTGGTCAACGTTGATCCGCCAACCTCTGTTGAAGCCATTGTCGCATTGATTCCTGATATTCTGGCCTTCTTAGGGCGTGGTCAATTTGAGCCTGAAGCCAAAGCATTGGCGAGCCAGAATCGTACCACTGCATCTCCTCTAAGAGAAGGCCGTGGAGCGTCCCCTCCTCCATCCAGTGCTGCTGTAAAGCAATGGTCTGTAAATCGCCACATCGCTCATAAGAATACTCCTCAAGCAGTGTTTTGGTCGCCTCGGGAAATACATAACGCCCACACATGGCCATTCGGCTGGGTGCTTGGGATAACGTTGGTTTTTCGACCATGTTGATGATAGCATCGCCCTTCATTGAAACAATCCCATAATGGCTGACTTGATCTTCTGGGACCTCCATCAACCCGACCGTTGCTTCTCCGTGGATGTTGAATTGGTCCACGAGCTTCTTTGATGCGGTTGAAGGCGAATATGCGGTTGTGGGGCTATGAACATCCATCAGTACATTATCTCCCAGCAGCACCAACATCGGGCCGTTAACGGCGTGCAGAGCACATTGCAAGGCATTACCAACGCCCTTTGCCTCGTGTTGAATGTGTGTGAAAATTTCAATTCCTTTTCCAACATCAAATAGGGCAGCATCAAGTTCTGGCCGTAGTTCTGCTAAATCGGACCTGTCGGCAAGAAAGTCTCCAAGATTTTTACGCGGTGAGAGAATGATGTGAAGGCGAGTTATTCCTGCACATTTGGCTTCCATAACCAAATGAGTAAGGAGCGGAATGTCCACGAGAGGGAGGGTTTCCTTTGGTTGAATTGCACTAACTGGAAACATTCGCGTTCCTAGACCGCCGGCAACAATCAAAGCGTCTCGAACTGGCTGCATGGTACTGCGACAAAGGCACAGGCTTTCAAGCGTAGCCCACCACGGAGTTTCAATGGAGGCAAAATCGATGTCGGGAGCTCTTGCCGTTGCGGGGGGCTTGTTGGTGGGCCAAACCTTCCTTGATTTGGCCCCGAACGGCCCGTGGGATTCCGCTTCATTTACGAGGGGCATTCTTGGACTTGCTGGACTTTGTTGCCTTTACCTAGCATGGTTCCAACGTACCTTTGGTCAATTTGGTGTTGCTCCTACGGTCAATCATTGGGAACGTCCCGAAGATACCTGGCTAACTGTCGTCGTTTTTGGGTTGGTATGTCTTGTAGCAACCCGCGCTTTATCGTTGTTTGATACCTCGGGAATTGCACCCGAACCTGCTGGACTCATTCTCACTTTAATCGGAACACTTGCTCTTCTCAATGGAGGTTATGTGTGGGCGGTTACCAAGGGCCCACTTGTTCTTGATGAAGAAGAATAATCAATCGAGAAAACCAAGTTCTTGGTCAAGAACGTCAAGAGCGGCACCGAGTTCAGGGAGTTCTCCTGGCTCTTCAAGGCTTGATGTAGGAAGTGATTTTTGCGGCGATTTGGGGTGCTCGCCTCCTTCTGAAAGCCACTTTTTCCATGCCGTACAACGTTCAGGGCGCCGGATTGTAAGCAATTCCAAAAGAGGTTCAAGGTCAGCATCATGCTTTTTTAGAGCGGTGATTCGTTGAGCAAACTGTGAGGAGTCAACCTCTTCCATTCGCAAAAGAAGTTCACGAAGTCTTGTTCTGACGACTTCATCTCCATCGCACCAAAGGTCATGAAGAACTCCTCGGGCGTCACTCGGGTCGAATTCAACGTATTCTCGAAGATTCGGAATCAAGTTTCGGCGAACAACCGCAAGTGGGTGATGAACAAGAGAAGCCAATCGGTCGGCCCAATCATCTTTGTTGAGATATTTCAAATCGCCAACCGTTGAACTCGCCGCCGCTAGAACACTTTCATCTTCGGATTCCAACATATCATTGAGAAACGGTATGGCGTCTTCTCCCAATCGTCGAAACAAGCGCGTCAGCACATCGGCCAATCCTCGTTGGACCAGCGGCTCGCTACGTTTGTGCAAGCGATGTGTTAATTCAAGTCCGAAATCACGGTCAAATTCAACAGACTTTGCAAGACAAAGCGTGACTTGGGCAGCGATTTCAGGGTCTTTATCAGCTGCTCTTCGCAGCAAGATTTCCCGCAACCCCAAGGGCTCGACAAGGGGCTTTCGTTCCATCAAAAGACGAACCCATTGCATCAATAGTAATCGACGAGGAGACCCGCTGTTTTCAAGGCGTTCAAGAAGCCAACGTGCGGCCTTTACTCCTTGTTCATGAACGACAACGGCCGTTGAGATACGCGGCACGACTGCTGTGGGGTTCCAATCCATATGCTGCGGCCCTGCATCAGGCTGAGTGTGCCATGTACCTGGCCGTTCAGCAAGAGCAATCGATTCCACGAGGTGGTATCCTTGGTGAACCGGTTGTCCATGAGAGACGGTAGAAAGGCCGTTGAGGAGGGCTATGCTAAGCCACCATCGGTCTGTATTCGGAGCGTGGGGGTCAAATGCTTGAGCCAACCAATCGGTTGCAATACAAAACAGAAGGCGATCGGAAACATCACCCATCCGGCGCTTCAACCATCGCTCATGAATTTCAAAGGGGTCATCACTTAGGTTCATTCGATGAGGTACAATGAGATCAACAACGGAATTGAGATGTCGGTCAAACATACCACGGTCTACATTGAGGATTCCAAGGCCTTGTTCAAACAAAACATGGGGTGATGTTGGGGGAAGAGCAGGGAAATCTGGGTCGCTCATTGGCGGAGGCGGTAGTGGCCAAGCCTCTGTTCCTCGCTCAAGGGCCTCCACCAAGCCGGTCGCTACGAGTTCAAACGCTTCGTTTGAAATCTTTGTCCGAATCTTGCTCACGCAATACACACTCCAATGACTTTATGTTGAGGATTTTACCTCAAATGTCAAGTTCAATGTTGAGGTTTTGAATGAGTTCTTTGTATCGGTTACGAATGGTGACCTCGGTAACTCCTGCAACTTCAGCGACTTCACGCTGAGTACGACGCTTTCCACACAATACAGAAGCGATGTAGATAATTGAGGCTGCGATTCCTGTAGGGCCACGGCCACTGGTCAGCTCTTTTTCTTGAGCGGCTTTGATCAGTTCGTATGCCTTAGCTTCAACTTCTGCATCCAAGCCAAGTCCCGAGCAAAATCGGGAAATGTAATCTTCTGGTCCAGTAGGCATGATTTTCATCTTGAGTTCACGAACCATAAATCGGTATGTACGTCCGATTTCTTTTCGTCCTGTGCGGGACGCTTGGCCAATCTCGTCAAGTGTACGAGGAACGCCACATTGTCGGCATGCTGCATAAAGGGACGCTGCTGCAACCCCTTCAATTGAACGACCACGAATCAAACGCTTGTCAACGGCTTTCTTGTAATTGACTGCTGCTGCTTCACGAACAGACTTTGGAAGTTCTAAACGGCTTGCCATACGGTCCAATTCTGCAAGTGCCATAGCTAGGTTACGTTCAGTAGCATTACTGACTCTGCTGCGCTTCTGCCACTTTCGCATACGATAAAATTGAGAACGATATCTGGAATTGATCGTCTTTCCAGAATAATCCTTGTTCTGCCAGTCGATGTCGGTTGAGAGCCCTTTGTCATGAAGCATGACGGTCATTGGAGCACCGGTACGAGCGCGTTGGTCGCCTTGTTCTGGGGAAAAGACACGCCATTCTGCGCCTTGGTCAATAACGTTGTCTTCCAACACCAATCCACAGTCGTCGCAAACCACTTCGCCACGTGTTTCATCTCTCGATAGTGAACGACTTCCGCAGTCGCTGCACTTGACAATATCCTCTACTTGCTGATCATCCATATTCTCCACTCCAATTCACTAATCTAGTGAATGTATATAAGGGCTTTTGGGTTTCTTATTTAAATTTTTTGAGCGGT
>PBRN01000308.1 GCA_002725955.1 Pseudobdellovibrionaceae bacterium | reverse complement strand
AGATCAAAATAAATAAGGGGGGATTTTTTGGCAAGATTGATGGCGGTGATGGCGACGATAGTGTTGTCTTCCCATACGGCACTATTGTTTCTGGAGCTGAGATTAATGGCGGTAATGGCAATGATGTATTTGATTTCACTTCAGTTACTGCAGAAATCAGTGGCAATGTAATTGATGGCGGCAAGGGCAATGATGTTGTCGTTGGGTTGCATTCAAGCACGTAAATGTAACTCAAATGACTGTCCGGTTGGAGTAACGACACAAGATCCCAGCTTATTTGGAGCACTTGTTCCTGAAGATAAAAGTATGCGTGTTAATAGTTACCATAAAAATACTGTTGACAGTGCCTGTCAAATCATGGGTGCAATGGGATTGGAAAGTGCCACTGAATTAAGACCATGGCACTTGATGCGCAGAATTGAGGCTTACGAAATCAGAAACTTTTCAGAAATATACGAATATATCGAAGCGGGATCTTTGCTACAAAAAAACAAACCTGAAAGTTATGCTCGAGCCTGTTCTTTAGCATCAGTAGAGTCTTTCAATGCCAGAGAAGACATACAAAAAGTGTCTTATTTAGGTTAATAAAATAATCTATATATGATTCGTTATTTTTTCATGCAAGTTCTAATCATAGATTACCTCTCCTGTTCGGCCACAGTCATTATCAAAAATAAAATTATAAATTTATCTTATCTGTATTTCAGAAATCCCCAAGCTAATCTAAAATCATAACATGATGATACTTTTTTGTGAGGTTTTTATGAAGTTAAACATTATCATTCTGACTGTTATAATCATAAGTACTGTATGCTGTGGAAAAAAAAACGATTCGAGTATAGATAAGCCAATTTTAATTCGCATACCCAAAAATCAAATTAATGAAGAATTCATAGAGAAGTATAAATTTATTCCTGACCATGTTCATGATGACCGATACGCCTTCGGGTATATTACCTATAGTGAATCTGGTGAATTTTCGACAACAGAAATAGCCATCGTGGATCCAAACTCTATTCATTACCAACTAGACCCCAAGAACCTAGCATATAAAAAAAATGATATAGATCCAGATGAAATACAGGAAGGCTATCATGACTATAATCAGCTTACCAATAAACTTGAAACCATCGCAGCCACCAATCCTAATTTGACTTCACTTGAATCTGCTGGAAAGTCAGTTGAAAATCGAGAATTATGGTATTTGCGGATAAATAACAAAGAAAAAAATCTACTTTCAAAACCTAAAACTCTATACATAGCCAATATGCATGGCGACGAAGTAGTAGGTAGAGAGCTTTCTCTTAAATTAATTGAATCGCTAATAAATGATTACCCGATAAATCCGCGCATAAGAAACTTGGTAGATCATAGCGATATATTTATCATGCCATCTATGAATCCTGATGGTTTTGAAAATCGCAGTCGATTTAACAAAAATTACAAAGATCTTAATCGCAACTTCCCTGATTTCGTTGCAGACCCGAAAGACAGTCAAGATAATCGCGAACCAGAAACACAAGCTATTATGCGATTACACGATGAACATCACTTTCTTCTAACAATTAATTTTCATGGCGGAGCGCTCTGTTTCAACCTGCCATGGGACACAATCGCCAACAAGATAAGTCAGAAATTTGCTGACGACAAAATCATCAGCGAATTAGCGCGAGAATATGCAACAACCAACATTCCCATGTCGAAAGTTAACGGTGGTAGCTTTGATCGTGGGGTGACATATGGCTACGAATGGTACGAAATCAATGGCAGCATGCAAGATTGGAGCAATTTCTACCGCGGTTCGATTCATGGTACCGTTGAACTATCCAGGGTCAAGTGGCCCCCAGCTTATCAGTTAGAACAATTTTGGCAAAACAATCGCGAATCTATGATACATTTTTTGGAAAGAGGAAGCATAGGAGCTCATCTAGCTATCAAATCTATTGAGGGCCAACTCATTCAGGACCGACCAATCCAAATATCCAGTGGCGGAAGACAGCTTGTCTACAAAACACCACTTATTCACCGGCCGCTCCCATTAAATAAACAACAAATAACGGTTGAAGTTCCTGGCTTTATCTCTAAAACCTTCGTCACGGAAGGCGAAAATTTCAAAGGGTATTATAAAGATATTATTCTAACCCCTAAAATGAGGTATACAGACCTAACCCATAAAGAGAGATCTAATATTTTCAATTAGAAATCAGTTAGCCACTAAAAAATCAAATCCATTTACAGAGAATCAATCATACTCTGATGAGAGTTTGATTTTCCGCATAATCCTGGTATCATATATTAAGATTTTAGGAGATAAAACTGTGGACAAGAAAATTCTCATCATCGATGATTCAGAACAGTCTCGCGAGGAAGTGGTATCTGTCCTTAATGACGGAAATTATAAAACACTTGAAGCTTGTGATGCAGCTGATGCATTGCAAGTACTGAAAACAGAAAGCCCAGAAATCGGGTTAATTATTTGCGATGTTATCATGCCCGAGATGGATGGCATTTCATTACTCGAAAAAATAAAATCAGATAACAGATATAGTCATCTGCCAGTCGTGATGATTTCAGTAGATGGAATCCCGGAAATGGTTAAAAAAGCTCAAGATGCCGGAGCAATTGGGTGGTTAATAAAACCAGTGAGCGAAGAAAAAATAATCAACATGGCACAAAAAACAATAGGCTAACTTTCACCAGCCCCCTCCAAGTGAGGTTCACACCATGAAACAATGGCATAGGACATAAAGCAGTCATTAAAAGCATCTCACAATATATGACTATGCCGACTCTCGCTTGTCGACATGCCAGTAGATATAAATCAACAAAGCCAGTAACGGAGTAAATACCAGACCCAGGAGAGCGAATCCCCACTGATAACCTTGGTGATCAACCCAAATACCCAATATAGGGCCCGTCAATAAAAAAGTCCCTCTAATAGCCAAGCTTCGCAGAGATAAGATTGAAGAGCGATACCGAGAAGAAGCCAGATTCTGCACCTTATGGACTAACATGGGCTGATTTAATCCCCTCATCAAACAAATGAAATAATAAAATAAGAAGCCCACATCCCCTGAATACCAACTAAGTCCAGCAAAACCAATCATAACCATGAGACAACATACCCACAATAGCGGAAAACCTTTTTTGCAGGCTAATTTCGGAGAAATAAATGCTCCTATAGCAACAATAAAATTGGCAACAGCCCAGATCGGACCTAGTAATTCTATAGAAATGCCACCTTCTCTGGTATACAGCTGCACCAGCCACACCGGATAATAGGATGCCAAACCGAAGAGGCAACTGAGGGCAAGCACCCACATTAAAATATGATTGCCTCCGAAAACTTCTCTGATAGCCAGTTTTATTTCATGTAAGTGTTTACCTTCCGGTTTATCAGCACGTTCCGGCTCTATAAGAAAAAAACATAGACAAAAACCGACACCAAATACCAAGACTTCGACAAGAAAAGGCAATCGATCCCAGTAGCTATATAAAACACCAGCTGACAAGGCCGCAGCCCCCTCAGCCATCTGCCCCCAGCCTACATACCGGCTATTCCATTTTGAATATAAATGAAGCTTATTATTGGATTTCAACGATTCGTACATAATAGCCTGATCGGCACCCGACACAAAAACAATACCCAGCCCCTGAACTAACCCACCTAGCATAACCGACCAAAACTGATCTGCAAAAATATAGATTATCCAACCTACAGTTGTGACTCCATACCCAATCTTTAGGGAAAAACCATACCCAATACGATCACTGACATAGCCTGCAGGAAACTCAAAAATAGCTATAGAGCCCGATAATACAGCTTGTATCATCATAATCTGAGTCATAGACAACCCTAGATCATGCTTCCAAAACAGCGTGATAATAGCAATCGGGAACAGAGCCATCATAATGACCCGCAAGGTAACCACCAAGCTCAAATTACGCTGACATGCGGCAGGGGTCATAACAATAGATTCCTAATATAATGGCTCGATCGAGGTTTCATGGCGAGCTACAATACCACACCTCCCCCTCTGATACGACTACTTTGATGGGCCACAACTAGCCACTGACTTGACTCCCTCAAGATATACCAGTAATTTCTGGATAACCTCATCTCAAAGTGAAGCATTTACCACAGAGGTCATGCGTATGGATCGGCGGCATTTCATCAAATATGGTATTTCCGGAGGTGTCATATTAACCTCTAAAACCTGTCAATGCTATCCTTCAGCGTCTAAACTAAATGATTTGCTTTCCATCGTACCTGCAGAATATCAATCCTATCTGTCGAGGTACCAATCTATGAAGCAACAAAAATACGCCGTTTTGACAAGACTATTGGAATTCTTGGTTAAAAAGATTCCAAGCGAGACGACAAAATTGAACAAGAGTCTCATCCATTTTCTGCAACTGCTTGAGCGTAATAAGTTTAAACTACCTATATTTTTTGGGGATAAGATGAGATTATACTTCGCTTTATCAAAAGTATTCTTAGCCTCAAGGTTATTCCGCCAGAAAGTGCTCTGCTAAGCAGCATCAGATTCAGCGGGATCAAAGTCCATTTCTAGAGGCAACCAAATTTCAAACCTCGCACCACCCAACTCGTTATCATCACTGATTTTCATAGCTCCACCGTGAGCTGCTACAATTTCTTGACAAATCGACAAACCCAACCCTGTGCCAACCCCGGCTTTTTTAGTGGTGAAAAATGGCAAAAATATCTCTTCTCTTGATGCCTCGGGGACCCCATCGCCATTATCAGATACCACGACCAAAACTCCCGACTTATCTTCGACAGTCATTGCTTTACTTTGGATCAAAATCCGTCCCTCAAACCATTTATCTTCAGCTGTATCTAAGCGATGAACTTTATCACTAAGTGCATCCCCAGCGTTTACCAGCAAGTTTATGATAACCTGCCCTACTTCACTGCGATAACACCTTACCTCGGCAATATCACCCAAATCCTCCTCAATATGATGCTGTTTAATCCGACCCCCAGCGATCAATATTGATTCTTTAATAAGATCATTAAGTGATACCCCATCTGTAGCTTCTTTTTCAACTCGGCTTTGGGTGCAAAGTGCCATACTCAAATCATGAAGACGGTCTGCTCCGGTAGCAATATCTTGGCCAATAGATCGAAGATCATTTATACGCTCTCGAACTTTTTCAAAATCTACTGACTCAACAGTTGCCGCTGTGACTGAATCGCTGAAAAAAGCATCTATTTTCTTAATCTGATTTTTCATATTAAAACAACCAAAAGTAACTAGAGTCACTGGACTGGCAATTTCATGGCCAATACTAGAGACCATCGCACCCAACTGAGACAACTTTTCCTGTTGTGCAAGCATGTTCTTCGCTTGTCTGAGTTCTCGTTCACTTGTTTCTTTAAGGTTTTTCAAAGCCTCTAGCAATTTATCTTCCTGAGATTTTAGTTGGATCAAATTTCTAACAGTAGATGCTAATTCTTGGTCATTGAAAGGCTTACTTAAAAAAGCATCTGCACCAATTTCTGTGCCGGTTAATTTACTCTCTTGGTCACTCTTTGCTGTCAAGAGAATAATAGGAATACTATTAAATTCTTCTGAATCCCTCAAATACTTAATCATTTCTGGCCCACTCATTTCAGGCATAATCCAATCAGTGATGATCAAGTCAGGTTTCTCACAACTAATCGCTTGCAAGGCTTTCCTAGCACTACCAACTTTCTTTACACTATAATTACGTTCTTGAAGACTAGACGCAATAAGATCTCTCATATCGGGTAAATCATCAACAACAATAATACGGGATCCTTCACCCACAAAATGCTGATCTTCATCCCCTGAAAGAGGATTACCGAACCTTCCGTCCAGAGAATTAATGTGCCATGACTTAACTTCATAATCATAATTGACCATTGTTCGATCGTGATTACTATGTTCTTTCAACATTTCTTCAAATGATCTTACAAGATCAACAACATCAATAGGCTTATAAAATATATGTTGCACAGAAGCTTCATTTACCGCTCTATCCATAACCTCAAAGCTAGCTTCTCCTGTCATAAATATCCTCAAAGTATCTGGAAAGCTATGTGCAACCTTCTTGAGAAGTGACAAACCATCTGACGTCGGCAAACGATAGTCAGACAGCACGCTCGACACCGAATACTTGGATAAGTGTTCTAGGGCGCTCTCTACATTAGAAACGGCAACACATCTTGCTATTTCTTTCGACTCTGCAAAGGCATTTATCAGACTTTTCCTGATCAATTCATCATCATCTACAATTAGAATATCCAAAACTGGTTTTTCAACATGAACTAAATTAGATTTCTCAGGGGTATGGTCACCAACTGATGCAACTAATTTTTCAATGTATACAGCATAATCATCTGATTTGTGAAAAATCAGATGCACTAAGTTTTCATTAATAGCGGGTTCCAAAACGCCAAAATTAGCCTCTGAAGTCATCAATATTCTAAATGACTTTGGATATCGTTCCATCACAGATCTCATAAAGTACAATCCATCTTCACCGGGTAACTGATAATCCGAAATTACGCAAGAAATCGAATATTGATCAAGAAATGCAAGAGCATCTTCGGCGTTGGATTTGACAACAATATCAGACTCATTTAGATCCAATTCTTTAACTATTCTTTCTACTATTGCTGCACATAAATGGTCATCATTCTCAACGATCAAGACAGGAACTACTGATTTTACTGAATCCATTAACTCAAATTCCGCCCAAAATTGACTACCTTTCCCTAAACAACTTTCGACTCCAACATGACCGCCCATGTCCTCAGCCAGAGACTTTACTAAGGCTAGCCCTAAACCACTGCTGTCTTGGGAACGATTCACCTCATCATCAACCTGACTAAACACCTGAAAAAGTTTTCTTTGATCTTCTTCAGTTATGCCCTGACCTGTATCGGTTACATAAAGCCTAACTCTATTAGGCTTTACCTCAACACCTAATTCAATAGAGCCATCTAGAGGACAATATTTCAAAGCATTAGAGAGGTAGTTAAATACGATTTTTTCGAATGCATCGATTTCACCCATAACCCAAATAGGGTCCAAATAATCAGCTAGCTCCTGTTTATTACATTTGATCGAGAATTGACGCCCTTTTTGACCTGTAGCAGATAAAAAATAATCCCCACAAACTTTTAGAAAATGAGTTAATTCAATTGGCGAAAGATTTATGTCCTTCTTTCCTGCCTCCAACTTTTGAAAATCGAGAAGCTGATTAACCAACCTTAACAAACGCCTAGCGTTTTTAGTAGCAACTTCGATATTTCTATCATTTTCATATTGATTAGATGCATTCTCAAGCGGATTCAAAATTAGTGTTAAAGGTGTTCTGAGCTCATGAGACATATTCTGAAAAAAAGTAGTTCTTTGAATATCAATTTCCTTCAATTCTTCAGCCTGCTTTTCAGCTCTATACTTCAACCTCTCGGATTCAATTTTTGACTTTTCTGCTTCTTCCGTCTTCGTTTCCAACGCCGCTGTTCGCTCTTCAACTTTTTGTTGTAACACATCAGCTGCTTCGGCCTGCATTTCTAAAATATCTTGCTGGATCTCTAGATTATCTTCCTGAATTAGGCTAATTCTGCGAGCTAATATCAGTGTAAATGATGTAACGAAGATAGCCGAACCTATTCTCAAGCTATAATTGGTGATAAAGTTATGAGGCAAAAAGTCCAAGTCACGCAAATTCAATAGTACGGATCCGATGACTACGAATAAATACACTAGAAAACTATACCTTGCTTCTTTATTACCTTGCTTAATCCTATAGGCAATCCCAATAATCAAAAGAGGCATTGCAATTAGACTCAATATTCTTAAAATCAGAATGGAAAAGCTTTCGGGTACAATCGGCGTTGAAAATGCAATAAATATGGCAACCAAACCCGACACTCTTATCAATCTATCTATCTCAGGTATATGACGACTTAAGGAGAAGAACGATCTGGTAAAATACATTAATGACCAAAAGGCTAAAGCCAAACTGAAAACTAGCAACTTTTCATTTAGATATGAGCTAGCTGACCAAAGATATTGATAACCATAGCCGGTGTAACAAAGCTGGAATACAATAGAACTAACAATATAGCTAACATAGAAAAGATAACTACGTTCCCGCAAAATCCTATAAATATAATAATTATAAACTATCATCACCAACATGATTCCAAAAAAGAACCAATTAACGATTGTAACGACTGCATCATTTTGCCAGAAAAAATCTGCGTCATGTAATAATAGACTTACTATCATAAGGTTATCAGTTTGTACTCTCATTATGATATTTAAAGATCGATTCGGCTCCAATATGATTGGCAAAACTATATTCCTGTGATCAATTGGCCGTCGATCAAAAGCTTTATCAGCGCCTAACTGATATGAATTCAAAACCTTATTACCATCAGTCAAATAGATATCTACCTCATCAAGGTGTGGATATTTTACCTCTACGTAGTATTTTTTTATATCCTTTCCTTGATTTGTCACTTGTCCTACAAACCAATATGGAGAATCGGTAAAACCAAAGAACAAAACCTCACGATCTGATTGTATTAGATCTTGTTTATTCATGTTCAAAAAATCATTTACAGTCATTACACTTTTTGAATCCTCAATATAACGAAGCTGTTTACCTAGTGGCATAGTGAGTTGGCTTTGATCTAGCCCAGCTAATTCACATCTCACGGATTGAGCAAAGAATAAAAACGTTAAGAACATCAGACATCGGAACAATACATACGGTATTCTCCCTTTGAAGCGAGGAATATGCTGATGACTATTTTTTAACACAGATACAGACAAAAATAACTCAATTCTTCTGTAAAATCAGCTCTTTAAAAAAACGAGCGGCAGTTAGAAAACTAAATTTATTCATCTGTCAGATCGGATACTCAATGGAAAGTTCGATAGGCAAATTATGCCGCAAGGGTTTATTCACTGAAATGACAAAAATTTTGACATAAGACTCTATTACGACAGTTCTAGTTAAAACAGACTTGCATGTATCTCACTATAAACAATATTTTTTTTCCTGAAGTAGCAATGGATCCATT
>PBRN01000307.1 GCA_002725955.1 Pseudobdellovibrionaceae bacterium | reverse complement strand
CAGTCCAACTAAGCTTGTTTTCTTTAGCAGCCATACTGGTGTCTAGAAAAAGGCTTATATGACATAGTAGTTTCTGGGGAACTAGCTTTTCCCGTGGATATATACCAACGATGCAATTTATTTCTAGGTTCTCAATGCGTATTTCATCAAGGGGCGTTTTAGTCTTTGGTGCTGTCTTCATGTGTCTGCCATACGCCAAAATTAGATGCTGTTCTAGGTTGCAGCCAACCATACCCTAAGTTCTCGGGATAAGGAAACTCAAATTCGGCTTTAATCAAGATCCGAAAAGAACTGAGTCAATTTGATTGCCTTAGGTTTTTGGGGTGCATTGTTCACGGACAACATTAGGAATTTTATTACCCACCATAATATCCACTAAAAGTTTCGCCGAACCACAACCCCAGCTCATACCATGTCCGGTAAAGCCTGAGCATGTGTATATGAGAGGAGATGAGGTTGGTCCAATAAATGGGAAGCCGGTACTGCTAGTAGCCATAATACCTTTCCAACTATATTCCCATTTAATTGGTTCTCTTATTTGATAGTGCCTGGCAACAAAATCCTTCAAACCATCATTTACATCTTCGCGTGGTTTTAAGTCATAACTTCCAATTTCTTGGCCTTCAACGTTATTCCGCCATCCCCCAATTAGTAGTCTATTGTCGTCGGTTTTGATGGCATATTCATACCCATGATCAAAGCTGTGAGGATAGCTAATTGGTATGTCTTGTTTCAGTGGCTCAGACACTATAATTTGACCGGCAAAGGGCTCTAACAAGCGACGCTGATCAAAATATCTGGAAAGCAGCGGAGAATAAGCATTGGTCGCAATCACGGCCGACATAAAGCGAAGTGGGTCAGCTGATTTTTTTACTCCAATTTCTACAAGGCCGCCCACTTCTTCGACGCTTTCCACTTGGATCCCAGAGTGATAAGAAAGGCCCATTTGAAGGGCTTGATTTAAGATTGCGTTTCGAAGCTTCACGGGATGAACTTGAGCAGAGCCTTGTTCAAATCGAGCGCCAAAAACCGAACGGAAGCCCATTTTTTCTAGTTCATTGGCATCGACGTAAGAACTGTTAAACCCATCTGCATTGAGTAATCGAATCGATTCTTTGAGTTCCTGGTTCTCGGTTTCATCAATCGCCATGACCAGATAACCATTTTTACGATAGTCTACATCCATTTGATGTTCTTCGACTAAATTTTCTAATGTTTGGCAAACATCAATGGAGAGTTGCCATAACTGTTTAGCTATGTCTTTTCCGTGCAAAGCGGATAGGGCAGCATAACTTTCCACGGTGCCCAGCAGAACATGAGATGCGTTGCGGAATGATGCAGCTCTAGTGGTCTCGAAGTCTATTAATGTCACCTTCATACCAGCTTTTAGCAGATAGTAGGCCGTTGAGACTCCGACAATACCGCTACCAATGACGCAAATGGCATCTGGGTCAGATTGAGGGGGTTGTGTCTGACCTTCTATGATTCCTGCTTCTAACCAATAGGACTTGGTTTGATTATCATAACTCATGGTGTCATATTTTCAGATGCAGCTTTGATATGGTCATGACATTCTTGTACAAACCCTTCGACTTTACGCTTGACCATTTGGTCTACGCCTTCATCGATACTTTGCCAATTCAGCGTCGTTGACATGATCCAAGTATCTTCAGCACCAGCTTCTACAGTTTTTATAATTTGTCCGGATAGTTGCGGGTGACCGACTAAGGTTGATACTACCTTTTTCTCGTCAAACGTCCAGGTAATGCGTTCTCTGACATCTGCATCAGGAACAGAAACCACGCGGAGCAGTCCATCATTGAATCGTTCTAGGACTTCGCTGCGCAAAATAGATTTGCTGAAGTTTTCAGGCTTTTCGATTTCACTCATGAGTGTTTGCCAGAGCCTCTCGAAAGGAGCCTGGACAGTGCATTTGAAAGATATCTGCGTCATTTAATGTGTCTCCTGCTCAGAATATTTGCTGAAATCTTGCCTTATACAGCATGATACAGTCATATAGACATTATCGCGCTTATTTTTTAACAGATTTGTAGTGAATAGCAAAAGGTCAATTTTATAATCTCTCCTCATCTAGCGAAGTAAGAGTAATAGGTTGCTTTTGTCAGTTATCCAGATAAACTGGCCTCGACTAAACAAGACAATGGGGTAAAGACCTCTGGTGCTCTTACCTTGTCTAAATCGACAATTCTCGTAGGAAGTTTCAATGCGTGTTCCCTTCATCGATTTGTCTCGCACATTAGGAAAAATCAAAAAAGATGTTTTAAGTGACTGGGAGCATTGTTTTGATCAATGTGAATTTGTTGGAGGTCCAGGGGTCAAGATCTTAGAGGATCGCTTGCAAGAACGCATGGGCGTAAGTAATTTTGTGACATGCGCAAATGGCACGGATGCATTAATCGTCGGCCTTTTAGCCATGGGCGTCAAGCCAGGTATGAGAGTGGCAGTGCCGAATATGACTTTTTGGGCTCCATATGAGGCCATTATCCAAGTGGGTGCTGTTCCGGTTCTGGTTGATGTGAGTGATGATGACCTGCAAATGGACTTAGATGAATTTAAATCTGCGCACGAAAAGTTTCGTTTTGATGCTGCTATTTTGGTTCACTTGTTTGGATGGGTCTCTTCCCGTTTGCGTGAATACCGCCATTGGTGCAGAGAAAATAATATTCTCTTGATTGAAGATGGTGCTCAGGCTTTTGATGTGGTTTCTGAGGGAGAGTCTGTCTATCGAGATGCAATGTTAGGTACTGTCTCATTCTATCCAGCTAAGGTCTTTGGTGGAGCTAGTGATGGCGGCGGTATATCTTCTAATAATGGCAAAATAGCGGAAGTGGTTAGGGCTTTATGCAACCATGGTCGAGCAGGCCACTATACTTATGATTATGTTGGTTTCAACTCAAGAATGGGTGGTCTTAATGCTCGCTTTCTAGGTCGTGTTCTGGATCATATGGATGATTTTTTGGAATCGCGTCGCGCAGCTGAAGCGTTTTATCAAGAGTACTTTGCTGCTCATACGGACTTAGTAAAGGTTCATAAAGCTCCAGAAGGGGTAGAGAGTAATGGATATCTGTCAGTTATTACTTGTTTAAAGAAATCGGCCGATGAAATGGTTGCTAAGATGAGAGATGTGGGAGTTGGTTGCGCCAGGACTTATCCCCAAACTATAGCTTATCAGCCACCAGTAAAGAACTGCATGAGATCTTCAGACTTGGTCAGAAGCGAAGCCTTCAGTAAATCGGTCATTAATTTACCTTTGTTCGCAGGGATTACTTTAGTTGAATGCGAATATGCAGCTGATCAGTTGTTAAAAGCGTTACGGAGCTGAATTTTGGATAAAATAAGAGTAGCCTTAGTTGGTTTGGGAAATATGGGGCGGAACCATTTCCGTGTGCTTAATGCGATGCCACAGTTTGATCTGGTGGCGGTTATGGATCCTTATGCTGAGACCTTACCAGCAGAGACTGAAAAAGAGATATCTTTAGTGCGCTCTATGGCCGAGCTGGAAATGATCGACTTTGCAGCAGCGATCGTGGCTTCTCCAACAGAGACTCACTTTCAAGTTGTGAAAAAGCTATTAGAATGGGATCGTCATGTTCTTGTTGAAAAACCAGCTGCTAGTACCTATGAGCAGAGTATAGAGCTGAAGGATTTAGCTGCTCATCGCAGCCTCCGGTTGTGTGTTGGCAATATTGAACGTTCCAATCCAGCTGTAGCAGCATTAAGTAGGGTGCTTGACTTTGGTGTCATTGGGACTCCTGTTCACTTCTCTGCAACCCGGGCGGGAGGTTTCCCGAAGTCCGTGAAACCGGGTAATCATGTAATTCTGGACTTGGCTGTCCATGAATTGGATGTTGCACGCAAGCTGTTGGGGCCCTTGCAAATTAAACATTCGGTTTGTCATAGCACTAGTTTGCATGAGATTTGTGACACTGCAGAAGTTTTGCTGAGCAATGAAGATGGTATTACAGCAAGCATCCATGTAAATTGGTTAACACCAAGTAAAATAAGATCGCTGCGTGTGACTGGTGATCTCGGTGTGTGTGAAGTTGATTATATTGCTCAATCGTGCGTAGTCTCTGGGCATGATGTTTCTGGACGAATCCCTCAATCCTGGGGACTTGAGGTCAGCGATGATAATGGTTTTTGTGAAAAAGTTCAGATACCTATTGAGCGTCAAGAGCCTCTGAGGGTTCAGCTGGAAAGGTTTTACCGTTGGCTTTCAGGAGAGGATGCTACTGACCTCTGTTTTGGCGATGCAATGGTCGAGTCGGTCCGTTTGGTTGAAGAATGTGTGAACAAGGCTACTTCTGGGTTTGATGTTGAGGCTTTTGAGAGTTTGAAAAAGGGCAGATCGGTTGACCAGCCCTCTTTATAAATTAGTTGTCAGCTGTAATTAACTCTTTTACTTTTGCGATGTAATTGAGTTGAGCATCAGCTTCCGGCATTGTACCCAATGCCTTCCATGCGTCATATTTAGCTCTACCCACCAAGTTCATCATTCCTGGTCTACTGCCAGTAACCTGTCCTTGGTTACCTTGCTTAAAAAGAGCGTAGAGCGCTAACAAATCTTCATTGGATGGTTTTGAACTGAGGCTTTTAATATCTACAGCTGCTTGTTGAAATTCTTCTTTAGTACTCATGTTTCCTCCCACAGTGATTTTCAGCTAAAAAGTTAGCCTGGGTTAGAGAGAGGATCAAGTGAGTTAAAAGGGCTATTAGCCCCCCACAACTCTTTCTATGAGTTGTACGAGTTTGTCTTGTTCAAATGGCTTGACGACAAAACCTTTAGCTCCGCCTTCTCGGCAGGCGTCTACAGCTGCTCCGCTGGTTTCAGTCGTAATCATAATGACAGGTATTTTATTCAGCTTATTATCTGCCTTGATATTATTTAGCATTTCAATGCCGTCCATCACAGGCATATGAATATCCGACAGGATCACATCAATATCATGGTTCTCATTGAGTATCTTAAGCCCCTGCTTCCCATCTCTGGCCTCAATAATTTCATGCCCTGAATCATTGAGATAAATAGTAATGAGGACTCTAATTGACTCAGCATCCTCGACTACAAGAATCTTCATTCTGACTCCTGGTTGTTACTCACGTTTCTGTAATTGTTCACATTCTATTTTATCAGTTTGTTGAGCAATTGTGTATCATGCACTGAGATAAAACTTTCTAAATAAATCATGGTTAGTGTTTAACCTTGGGGGGCCTTTTATTTGCTCTAGGATGTAATTATCTGAAAGGTTTCACAATAATCTTCATCTGTTGATATTTCTTACCATCGTTTATGTCCTGATGAATTGAAAAAAAATTCGCTTTATCCTTCTTAACTCAAAAACTGATTTCTAATGATTACCGTTAATCGATCTTCATAGTAAGAACAAAAATACCTGCATTCCACGCTTCTTACCTGCTGAAATTAAAGGGGTAGTTAACCATTTTTGTTTTTATTAATAGATTGAGTTGGTTTCTCCGATAAGACTCACGGTTTCAAATATAATGGAGAAATAGATATGAGTATTGTAATTTTTGAGCCTTTTGAGGTAGATCGGAAAGAGGTCGCAAAAATTCTTGTGGAAGCTAATTATGATGATTTTGTTTTTTGTGAAGCGATCAACCAACTGGAAATAACTTTAGGTTTAGATAAGCCGCCTTCAATGGCCAAACCTGAGGTTGACTTGATTATTGTTGATATGGAACGAGGCGGCTTAGAAATGGTCCGAAAGATAAAAAATTCCACTTTATTTTTCGATGTACCTTTGATCGTATTGTCAACGACTTCTCAGCAAGAAACTCTGCAGATGGCTTTTGCATTTGGGGCTACTGACTTTATTTCGAAACCATTGATGCATTATGAATTCACGGCTCGGATTAGAAGCGCATTAAAAATAAAACACGAATCTGACCGAAGGCAAGCCCGTGAGAAAGAACTTCTTGAAACGACAATGCAACTTCAGGATTTGACCACATTCTTAAACCGCTTATCTCTACTTGATGGTTTAACGGGTATTTCAAACCGCCGTTCTTTTGATATGTCCATGGATAAGGCTCTGCGCACAGCTAAGCGTCGCCGTGAATCTTTGACTTTGATACTGATTGATATTGACTATTTCAAAAAGTATAACGATACCTACGGACATATAAACGGCGATGAGTGTTTGAAAACAGTCGTACAGTATTTACGTGGTGTTTTGCACCGTCCTGGCGATGTGTTGGCTAGATATGGTGGAGAAGAATTCGGAATTATTTTACCAGAGACCGATAAAGCTGGGGCAACATTTGTGGCTGAAAAAATAAAACAAGCGATAGCTTTGATGAAAAAGCCACACGAAAGTAGCGATGTTTCTGATTATGTAACTCTTAGTTTAGGTATATGCTCTGTATCCCCGGGATTGGAGCTGGACCCTGCTGATATTATTAAAATGGCCGATCATGCATTGTATCAAACGAAGAATTGCGGACGGAACGGCTTTACGTTTTTTGATTCGGAAGATACGTTGATAGAAGAGCCCGATCGGACTGGCTGATGATATATACGAACAAACATTAGTAGATTGCGAAACTCACCTGTCAATGTTGTGTTCGTAGGTCAATTATCTAACACATTTTTCATTGGGTCTAGAAGTCACTGATGTTCCTTTTAGATGAGCTGGTGTTACGATAACAGCTCCCCGAATGATCGCATTGGTAAGATATTGTTTTTTTATACCCGTTATTTTCTCTATTTCTTTCAGTAAGTTATCCATGTTCTACCTCTGGCTAGTATCAACCTGTTCTATTTCATCTCTACTTTCGTAAGACATTTCAATTTCATTTCGATACAAAATTTCGATCTCTAATCTTTGTTACATGATTAGACATGCAAAACCTGCGCCACAAGGTCCTTGTTCTAACTGGCTGATTTCATAGGTGATACTAATGATTTAAGCACTATATCCAGTGATTGGGTAATGGCAAAAGAATTGACTGGGCCAGAAAAGAACCAAATGTGGTGGGGAAAGTCTTTTATAATTCTCTTGTTGGGTTCAGCAAATAATACAATTCTAGTATCACTAGGTAGGTCGTTAATCTCATCAGTCAACTCATCGGTGATAAGAATGATAGGTAGATCTGTTGTGATGGGAATACCATTGAAGCCGGAATAGATATCATGTGGCCAGCCAGCGAAAGACCTGTTTAAGTGGCTATCGATAACTTGGTGTACATTTACTTTGGCTTTTAAATTTAAAATGATACTTAAATTTGATGAATCTGGTATTGGTTTAGGATGAGGTACATGGACTAAGATGGTTCCTTGAATAGTTCTTTCTAAAATGCCATTAAATCTGTGGACAAGAGGGTCTAACAATATTTGTAATTTCTGAAGTTGATCTATGTTAGGCTCTATTTTTATATGGTTTTCTGTACGATCAGAACGATTTTTGTAGAAACTAATGGCTAAACAGTAATGATGTTTTATATGTTCAGGTGATGGCTGAAATACGCACCTGATTTGCTTTACATCTGTGAAAATTTTACCAGTACTGTAGATTAGATGAGTCATGGCCTGCCTGATGGCGACTCTGTCGGTTCTGAGAACCATTCTTGTTTGTGACTTTTGTATATGCAGCTCTACACCGGATTTTTCTAGGTAGGGTTGATGCTTTTTAAATATAATAATGGAATCTGATATCCAATCGAAAACAGATTGCGAATCTAGATCAGATTCTTTTAAGCCAAATCTGTTGCAGGCTGATTGTGCATGGAGCTGCAGTAGTTTAGTTTGGATCGGTTTTATGTCAGGGTTTTGGATAACGTTATTAAAGCGGGCCAGTAAGGTAAGAAGAAAGTAATGGTCATTTTTATTTATACTAATCTTATCGTCTTCTATATGAGGTTGATGTCGTAGGCCTCCCAATTTATTTTGATTAGACCATCCTGCTAGTAATTTGTTTGCCTCGCGTATCAATAATATAAAACTTTTGTTCGAAATTTCCT
>PBRN01000240.1 GCA_002725955.1 Pseudobdellovibrionaceae bacterium | reverse complement strand
CTATAGCTAAGGTATTGAGGTATCGAAACTAGAAATAGGTAGAGCATCGATGGATGGTTAAAACAATCAAAAGACCATAGATCGAAAGGCTGTGATACGTTTTTGAGTATGCATTTGACGTATAATGATCCATCAAATGATGGTGCCAAATCTATATAAGGGATACCAATAGCGATAAAAATAGCTAATGCAACTAATAAATATATTTTTTCGTCCTTTACATTCATTTGATCGCCTACTGAAAGATTTCTGTCTTTTGATTCTATCTCACAACCCAAGTTAGATTCTTTATGGGATCATCGGTGCATAAAACTAAATGCTCATAGTTATAAAAGAATCTAGGTTAATGCATATCTTTATAATAGCCTAATATAAATATAATGAGCTTACATTTACTTGCAATACTTTACTTCGCATATCAGTAAATATTCTTCCCTAACAAAAATTCAATTACCTGTTGTGAGATGTTTTTCGCTATAATGATCGGATTCAAATGTTGTCTGCTCCCGTCAAAGAGCGGCATACCCAACTTATTCGGATTTTTGGAAGTTCTACAAGTCTGTAACATAAACAGGCTTTCCGAAACAAAGAATATTTTCTAGCTATACATAGCCTCTTTTAATTCAAGGTAGGAGAAAATGACCTAATGCAAAAGCCTGTTAATTCCTCACCGAGAAAAAAGTTGGTGTCACTATGTCTTGCTGAAGTATGCGGGATTTATTAAATGAGATCGAAGCCTGCTATTACCTTGAGCAGCATGGGATAGTTAGTCGGCATAAAAAACATCCGTTGGTATGAAAATATAGCCAGCGGCCAAAAATACTTACCAGCTGATACGTGCTTTTACTAGTCACTCGAATGCAGAGATAAGTCGTTAGTTTTCTCTATGAGCCAATGAAATCTATTATTATGGTCGACAATGAAATGATGACACCGCATTTTTCATTCGTTTGGGCTATTATGGCGCAATTTGTTGGTATGCTGATAGATTTCTTGTGTAGGGTTATCTTAGTTGCTGGAAAAAATACTATTGTAACTTTTTTTCATCCGGATGGATTTTCTAAATATCTTATCCCGTACTTCAACTTTAAATTGTAGCCACAAACCTATTGTGATCAAGTCGAGACCATAAGCTTTAAGTATTCCATGATTTTTTTGTACTTTCCGATAATCCATCATCGTTTTAAAGCGATATGTATCTGAAACTCCAGCCGCTGAAACTAATGCGATTGGGAAGTCTATTTTTTTGAATTTTGCACCTTTTAAATATAGAGAAATAAACAAGTTATAGTCAGACGCTATTTTGTACTGGAGATCATAAGGATTGTCTCGCAACAGGCTTGACTTAATGATGGAAGCTTGATGGCAGAAAACCATACCTTTATTTATTTTTTTTAAATCCTTTGTTTCGGAGAGCCATTTAGAGGCTTGGTAAGCAACCACGTGGTCGGAGTATAAGACATCAAAGTCAGATTCATTGTTACAGGCATCTAGCACTCTGCTTAAGGTAGCTGTGTTGAGAAACTGATCACCACCATTCATAAAGACAACCCAATTTCCCTTAGCCATGGTTATACCCTTATTCATGGCGTCGTAGATACCTTTGTCGGGCTCAGAAATCGATTTCAGCCTGCTGTCATTTATGCTTAGAAGATAATCTGTGGTACCGTCCTTGCTATTTCCATCAATAACTATTAGTTCAAAGTTTGACTCTGGACTTGATAATATGCTTTTTAAAGTTTTTTTTAGATTATCTAAATCATTAAATGTGACGGTAATTATTGTGAGCAATTAAGAAATCCTTATAAGCAAATATCGCCGGTTTGTCAGTTAGAGATTTAGATAAGACAGGCTCTGCGGATGCCTTACTGTAACCCGATAACCTTTTCAAGGCCAAAAAATATTAGTTATGAGATTATATCTAACCTATAAGATAGATTTGCTGATTGCAAGCTAAAGTAATACTTATTATTTGCTACTTTTTTATTAAGTTAAAAGCATGGGAAGACAATATTGAATCTAAATATACCAAGCTATTGGACACAGCTCTATGAAGATCATTATTATCTCATTTTTGACCGACTAGGTGGTGCTTCGGTAGCGACAAAGCGATTTTATGAAGGATTAAGTTCCCTTGGTAAAGATTGGATATGAGCTGGATTGTTGCAAAAAAGAAAGGTAATGACTCTTTTGTTAAGACAAACACTAAACTTGAATCTATCATACATTTTTGTCTTTTAGGGTTGTGGTTCTATTTATCTCGAAACTTCAATTCACTCGTAATAAGTATAAGCACTCCTTGAATCTTTTTTCGATGCCCGGATTGAGCTTACTCCTTGGAAGGGGAGGAAATATAATTCACTTGCACTGGATCAACAATGAGGAAGTGTCTTTACCTAGGCTAAGACAACTCAGTCATAAAGCGAAGAAAATAGTTATTACTCTTCATTCTAAATGGTGGTTTGCGGCTGTTTGAATGGGTCGAGATATATTGATCTAATCATATTAATTTGAGTTCCTATATTTTGCGAAAGGTATACTTCATATGAAAACTATTATATCAAGCTGCCATGGAATGATTTTAGTCACCCTATTGTTGCTCTGTTGGTCGCAGACTAATGCCAATACCCGATCTTATTATGGGGAAAAGCCAAAACTGAAGAAGGCCGAGAAGTTAGATAACCTGATTAAGAAATTCAATGCCGTGGAAAATAAGCTGATACTCGTTGAGGGGGTAGTTCGGAGAGTATGCAAAAAGAAAGGCTGTTGGATGGTGTTGCAAGATAAAAAATATGCGGTGAGAGTTACCTTCAAAAATTATAGCTTCTTTGTCCCTCAAAAACTCATCAATACCCCGGTGCTTGTGCAGGGTCATCTCATTCGTAAGCGTTATTCGGTTGCCGAGCAAAAGCATTATCTTGAGGATGAAGAGGCTTCTCAGGATCGAATCGATAGCGTTAAAACACCCAAGGTATCATGGCAACTGATTGCGACTGGCGTGGAGTCCATGCCTAGGTCTCATTAGTGACTATCAGACCCAGTGATTAGTTATATGGAGATCCTCGTGCGATCCATTCAGTGATCGCAGATTGAACATGTTAATTAGATCACAGTTGAGATTTATACATTCGTGCAACAGTACCATTTTTTTGAGGTAACAACCAATGAGTGAGATTCCCCCTTGTCCAAGCTGTAAATCGAGTTATACCTATGAGGACGGACTCCTGTTCATCTGTCCTGAATGCGCTCATGAATGGAGCAAAGAAAAAGTAGAAGATATAACGAGTGTCGAAGCAGGAATTCGGGATAGTAATGGCAATCGATTGGAAGACGGTGATACCGTTACCGTAATTAAAGATCTAAAAGTGAAAGGCTCATCCCTTGTGGTCAAAGTAGGTACCAAAGTTAAAAATATTAGACTGATCGATGGCGATCATGATATTGATTGTAAAATAGACGGAATCGGGTCGATGCAGCTCAAATCCCAGTTCGTTAAAAAAGTATAGTAACAACTTAAATAATAATTGGATGGTTTTTCTCATTGCTCTCTCTTGGGTATAGAGGAAAGCATTTCCATTTCTGAAATCTAGCAGATCCAGCGAAATAGATTTGATTAGTTGTAGAATCTCTGTTTAGTCATTAAAAATTTCTTTCGCCATCTCAATAAAGATCCTAACCTTTTTGGTTAAGGTCTTTGCCGGTGGGTAAAGTATATGAATATAACCGGTAGCTACGTTCCAGCTGGGAAGTATGCGTACAAGCCTTTTTTCTTCAAAATATTTTTTACAATAAAACTCTGGGAGCATAGTAATCCCTAGCCCATCAGAAGCCATAGATCTAAGCATCGAAAGACTGTCTGTGCTAAGAGATTCCGGTAGATCCCTAAACTCCTTATCTATTATATTTTTTGTTGGTGTGAATGATAAAATGTTGTGACTATAAAGGTCCTTTTTCGATTTAGGATATCCTCTTTTGGAAATATACTGGGGCGAGCAGACAAGAACAAATCTACTTTGAACCAGCTTTCTTTGGATCATTGTTGAGTCAGAAAGCTTGCCCGCTCTAAAAGCTATGTCGATGTTATCTTTAATAAGATCCAGCTTCTCATTAGTAATAAAAGTTTCAAATTTAACGTCTGGATATTGTAAAGAGTACTGTGCAATCACTTTGCTTATGATGGACTGACCAATCGAATCAGGTGCAGTCATTCGGATAGTCCCCGACATTTCTTTGTCTTTCTCGGAAACCCTGGTTATTTCATTTTCTAGGTTTTGAAGTAGGGGAGAAATTCGCTCAAAAAAATCGTTACCGACTGCCGTTAGCGAGATCTTTCGCGTCGTTCTTCTTATTAACTGAACCTCTAAGTTGTCTTCTAGCCTGGCGATAGCCCTGCTTACTCTTGATTTTGGCTGTTTGAGAAGCTTAGAAGCTCCTGTGAAACTGGATGTTTCTGCTACTTTTATAAATATTTTTAGTAGGTTATAATCCGTTGTCATTGTTGCTCCTATTGCAACAGTATATATCGATTTTGTCCCCTATTGCAACGGTGGTTTCTGCCCGATCTTAGGTCTAAGATCAAGGGGGCGAGGTTGAATCATGGGACACCTTATGAACATGGCAGTTAAAAAATACGAATCAATTAGTTTGAGAAAGATAAAAATTTCTGGAACAAATGATAGAAAGCACTGGGTCGGTGATGGTTTTCATGTTTATAACCTACTTCGGCCTGTAGCAGAATTGAATCCCTTTATTAGCCCTTTTTTATTGATGGATTATGCGGCTCCAAAAGAATTTGCGAAGTCAGATACGCCGAAAGGTGTGGGGGAGCATCCACACAGAGGGTTTGAAACAGTGACCTTTGCCTATCAGGGAGAAGTAGAACATAGAGATTCATCTGGTGCAGGAGGGATTATAAAGCCCGGTGATGTTCAGTGGATGACTGCTGGAAGTGGCCTGGTCCATGAAGAGTTCCATTCGAGAGAATTTACCCGAAAAGGAGGAACCTTTGAGATGGTGCAACTTTGGGTCAATCTTCCAAAAAAGACTAAGATGACACCACCAAAATACCAAGCTATCGAGAGTAAAGATATTGTCAATATAGACCTAAGCGAAAAATCAAATCTTAGAGTGATTGCCGGGGAATTTGAATCAATAAAAGGCCCAGCTTCGACTCATACAAAAATAAACGTTTTTGATATTGAATCATCTAATGACAAGGTAGAGCTACCACTTGAGAAAAACACTAATACAATACTCCTAATTTTGAAAGGAGAAGCCGAAATTGAGTCGCAGAAATTTCCCGAAAAATCCTTGATTATATTTGACAAAGAAGGTGATGCTATTGGATTTAAAACTAGTAAAAAATTCAAAGCTCTCATTCTAAACGGTGATCCGATAGACGAGCCAGTAGTTGCCCATGGGCCTTTTGTAATGAATACAACAGATGAAATTCTTGAAGCTATGAGAGATTTTCAGAATGGCAAAATGGGAAGATTAAAATAGCTTACAGTCTTCTTTAAAAATGAGAGCTTAGTTCAAAACTCAGGTTTAGGCCGGATTTTGAACTAAGCGCTCATTTTTTTGCGTGTTCCATAATCTGCTGTAAAGATTTAATTTTATCCAGACCTCGATTTGATTGAGATCATGAAAACCATATTTAGTATTAATAATATTCAACTTTAATTCCCATTGTGATTTTAATTTCACATCAAAAAAACAAAATAATCAAATAAATACAGATTATTATGTGCTCATGTTTTTTTGTTTAAGTTTGGGTTATATATCAGCCGACAGTGTCCCTAAAGCATCAGTTATATTTGGAAAAATAATGTTTTTGAAAATTAACTCAATTTTCTTGGTGTGTTTGACCATATCTTGTTCGGGAGATTTGGAGTTCGAGATATCATCGCGCGCAAAAAAAGCTAACGAAAGAGCAATTATTTTTGAAGGTAATGATTCGGTTGATTCAGGTAATAATAAGGATGTTGATAGTTCAACTCTTGTTACAGTTGGGTCTAACGAATATGAAGGCCTGCGGATTACTGCCCTTATTGATAGCCCCACTGCCAGTCCCACTAACGACACTGTGATCCCTGTGACGATAAATTTTACCGAAGGCATTATGGATTTCACAGTGAATCAGTTGATTGTGTCTGGTGGTGAAATTACTGATTTTTCAGGATCTAAAGCCGCCTATAGCTTTAATGTAGTTCCTCTTGATCATGGAATGGTTACGGTTGAACTTGCCGGAAATGATGATTCAGATGATGATCCAGAAAATCGTTTCAGTATTATGTATGATAACCAAGCGCCAGAGGCACCTGAATTATTGATTGCTGACGGTGATAGCTTCTCCAAAGAAACAGGGGTTGCTTTGACAGTTGAAGCGACTGATGCGAGCGAAATGTATTTAACTAATACGGTTGATTGCCTGAATGGAGGGGTTTGGGAGGCTTTTGATAGTGCTAAAGCCTGGACACTCGCTCAGGCCAATACTACTGCAACAGTTTATGTTAAGTTTCGGGATTTGGCAGGCAATGAAACCAGTTGTGTTAGTGATACTATTGTTCATGACGATATAGCACCCGTCTTGCATCTCAATAATGTACCTAATAATCAAACTAATGTTCCAGGATATAATTTCGATGTGTTGAGCGATGAAGGTGTGATCAGTTATCAATATGTATTGATCAATAATAATTCTCTCTGTGCTGACGCATCCTATAATGGTGCCTGGATTGATCGGACTAACAACATTTTAAGTCCAATTTTGGTTGTTGGTTCTTGGAAGCTTTGTGTGATTGGTAGAGATGCTGCCGGTAACACTCAGACCTTGGCAAATGCTACCGAACATTCATGGTCCTATGATACTTCCAGGCCTGCAGTGGTGATTACTAGTGGTAGTAGTGACCCGACTAATGATCCTGTGATTGCTGTTACTGTATCCTTTAATGAAAATGTCATTGGCTTTGCAGCAAATGATTTGACCGTTGCTGGTGGCAGCATTAGTAATTTTGCTGGTAGCGGTGCTAGTTACAGCTTTGATTTAACTCCTTCTTCTGCAGGATTCTTAACTGTTGGTATTGGAGCTGGTGTCGCCACTGATATCGCAGGAAATATCAGTGATGCTGCTAGCCAATTTAGTATTGTTTACGATAATGAACCGCCATCAGGGGTTTCGGTGAGTATTGCCGGTGGTGCTAATTATACTACTTCTAATAGTGTTACTTTAACTCTG
>PBRN01000306.1 GCA_002725955.1 Pseudobdellovibrionaceae bacterium | reverse complement strand
TGTAGATTATGCCTGAACCCATCGATAGAGAGTTGTGTGATCAACGGTTAGACCCCGGTCTTCATTCATTTTCGTTAGGTTAAGGTAGCTTAATGGATAAGGCAGATATCAAAGGACATTGAGAAGGATGATGTCGCTTAGAAAATGGCACCACTTTAGTTTATTCAGGAGTAGATCCTCCAAGTTGAGCCAGTAGTTGGAACTAATCGCTTATTATTTGCAACAGGATCGTTACTCTTGCTATTAAATCCTGTTGCAGCATAGGTCAAAATTCATAAGGGGTATACCCCTTGAATAGAGCCGCAGTGGTGCCTTCAAAATCAAAGGATGGTGATGATGAGTTAACGAAAGCGATTAACCAAGTATCCTCATCCACAACATATTCTGCATAAGTCCGAAACCCGACCCATGAACCATAGTGATACCTGCTATCATATGCACCTGAAGATAAGAACCAGCCGTAGCCATAGGGTCTGTCGCCGATTAAAGTGGGTTGACCATTATTCAAAGATCCTGGTTCAAATAGAGAGGGTTTTAAGTTGGCTAAAAAATCAGGTTTATGGGTCAGAGCGGTGGCCCATTTCTCGTAGTCACTGATGGTGGTGTAGATGCCGCCGTCGCCATATAAGTTGTTGCAGGTATTGAAATCATCCACAGTACCATCGGCTGAACTGTAGCCGATGACCCGATTTTTTATGGCAGCTGTTTCAGAAAAATACCAAGACTGCTTCATTTCCAGAGGATCAAAGATCTTAGCTTTCACATAGCTGGCAAACGGCATACCAGTTGCGGCCTCAACTACTGATGCCAGTAGTACATAACCGGTATTGCTGTATGCTCCGGCAGTACCCGACGGAAACAGAAATGAATTCTCATCGACTGTTTGCAGCCAGGCGAGGACATCAGATTGTTCCACTTTGTCGCCAGCGGTTGTGCTGCACAGGAATCCATAATCGGGAAGACCACTGCTATGGTGAATGAGTTGCTCGATGGTCACTGCATCGGCCCATGAGGGCAACCCTGTAAGATGCTCTGAAACCGGATCATTGAGGTTTAGTAAGCCGTCATCGATGGCGATAGCAGCGGCGGTCGCAGTAAATTGTTTTGATACCGAAGCAATCCGAAAAGCCGAGTTCATCGTGATCTTCTCTTGCTTGGTGACATTCCCAAAACCTTGGTTATACCGGAGGATAGTTTTGCCCCCTTTAATCACAGCAAGTGCTATGCCAGGGAGCTGGGTTGAGCTGGATAGGATCTCTTTGAGGGCAGGATCCGTTATAGTGCCAATGGCACCCTTGGTATCGGTGGCTTCTGGCCTATTAAGTTCATCGGTGTATGGTTCTGTGGCTATAGGTATCTCTGGCTTTTGATCGTAATACCGATACGATTCATTCCGATTGTCTTTACAGCAAGCCCCCACAAAAATGGTCATGCTTAGGCTTAAACAAGCTATGAATATGATTTTAGGCATAGAGATTCCTCGCTTCCTTTCTGCGCTTGCGCGAGTTTTGGATTTTTTCATGGCAACGCCAATACCCCTCAATAGTGCAAGACCCAGGCCATCCTTAGGGCCAGAATAGAGGCTAATATAACTGAAAGTTTTCGATCGCATTGATCAGAACTCTGGCGAAAATTTCTCAGTTAACCGATTTTTACCAGGAAAGAAGGATTTTCATGCGTCCTTAACAAGAGGTCTTAGGGTCAAAAATGGTTATGATTTCAAACTCTATCGATTGGCATATGATTTGCAAAATAAATTTTTTTAGAGAAATGAACAGAACAATGGCTATCAGAATCAATAGTGGTAAAAGACTGACGGGAGAATAAGATGAGTAAACAATATATGGCAGTGATGACTTGTTTTATCCTGGCCGGGTGTTTGGGTGGTCAAAAATATGATTACAATGACCGAGGAAGTCAAACCAAAGGCCTGCAGGAAGAGCAACAGAAAAAAGCACAAAAAGCGAAGGGGATCGATGAGTCTGAGAAATTTGCCGGAGGTAAAATCCCCTTTGTTGCCCTTGATTTGGTTTATGATGATCAGGCCGAAAATTTTGATATGCTGGATGCGAACAATCCAGAATTGCCGTTGGATCCGGCCAACAGCTGTCTGAAACATTTTCAACTGGATGCCGACAATCGGGCAGTAGCTTTGCGAGCGGGAGTGAAAGAACAAGTATCACGTCTCGCTGCTGATTTGAATAAAATTTGGGCTGATGACTTTGGTCCAAAGGTGTATGCCGGTATCAAAACCTTCTATGACCAAAACCCCCAATTAGGCTCCTCGGATTCTGTGTTCAATGCTATTCAGTCACTTGGAAAAGTAGAAGGGAGACTATCCTTATGCGCTTATTCCAGAAGCACTCCTTTTACTCTGATGATCACCGCATTCAATACGGGAGATATTGTTCAGCTCAGTGAAGGCAGCAGGGATTATAATGAAACTCTCTATGTGCTTTTTCATGAAACACTGCATTTGGTGTTAAATGATAGTTTATACCCGGGAGCGGAGGCTGCACCGTCACTTACGGCCGGAGGATTTCAAAGTCTGATTGATGGTATCGATGGCAATGAACGCATAGAAGACTGGAATGGTCGCATCGTATCTCTGGCCGAATTTTTCGAAGGCTTAGAGGGTGATACTGGCATCATAGAGCGGCATATCCATCTGATGGCGCTTCATCAAGGAGTCTATGAAACTTTAGACCTTGAGGTTTTCCGGCTGAATAATCCGATGTATTTAGCATCATGGGCCATCGTTGATTATAATAAAACGCAGCTTCTTCAAGAAATCGGTAGCACCTGGCAGGTAGTCTCGCCAGTTGATTTTAGATGAGGTAAAAAATAGCGAATCACTCATTCAGAAAGAACAGCTTTGCCCAAAAGCGGCTTGCGGCCCATTGTAGCCATCAGGATCCATATAATAGATCCCCGTTACCGTCTGGCCATCGGCGCTGGCATCTGCGCAGCTGGTGTAATTGGTACCCCCCAACCACTTTTGTGCCAGATAAGCCTCTACCGCCTGTCTTTCATGGTCAGCCAAGTGTCGATTATAGATGATCACCTCGGCGATCTTGCCGGTTAATCCTGCATTGCTTACGGGCTGGTTACCAATCCCAACCGCAGGCACAGCTGCAAGGTTAAGGGTCATACCTTGTTGATCAAGCGGCTGGCCATTGTGCCAGGAATGTCCGGTGGTGCCGTCGTAGCTGACACTATAGATCTGCTGAATCCGATGCTTCGCTGGTATCTGACTGTCTAACTCATTACTCAAAAAAGAATAGCGCAGCTGATCAGAACCCTGGTTGTGGACCACAATCATTTCACCGTTACTACTGCTATTACCAATCGCCACGAAGGAACCACCATCGGCATCTGAGTCAGCGACGATAAAAATAGTGTGGGGCTGCGCACCGTTATTGAATGACGGTAAACTACTTGTATAGCGGTCTTCATTAAAATCCATGACAGCCCGTCCGTTCATAGCATCGGTTGTATAGTTAGCCTCCATCCCAGATGACGCTTCTCCATGATTGTTTCGACCCGACTTATCCTGCCAGCAGCCTACCAGCTGATTATTACTGGTGACTGGATCGGCAACAGTACTGCATGAATCCTGAAACAACGTTGTCAGGTCGGAAGCATCCAGCCAAAGGCTGAGACCGGCATCCACTCCACCAGGGGCTTTATCGTGATCAGGCAACTGCCGCCATTTTTTTTGTAGGTAAAGATCATTTTCTGTAGTTTCAGCACCGCTGAGAGTGCGTTCATAAAAAAGAGTTTCAGTGATGTGACCGTTAAAATAATGACTATCCCCATGTGACCCCAGGCTATAGCCCGGGTCAGAGGGAAAGGCCCCGGTACCGGTTTCGGATGGCTCCGTTCCCTGCCTTTGCTGGCCGTCGAGGTACAGTAGAGAATAGGTATCATCACCATAAAGCGTGCCTCGATAGAGGTAAGAGTGGACATGAGAATGACCGTTAAGGTTATCCAGTCCAGAAAAATCGAGGGCTGCGGAGTTGATCCCAAACTGAAGTTGGTTGGGGGTTGTGATCTGAGCATGAAACCTGGCCCTCGCTACCTCGGCATCACCCATCCCGAAGGTTGAGCTTTCATTGCTGAGACTATCCCCATAGAACATTTGTTGCATCGCCCATGGCTGGTTGCCACCGGCCCATGTGGTGAGCTCGCCTTTTAGTTGATCATCGCTACCATCGAACAAGAGAGAAGGCATCAAATTCACTCCCTTGGTATCAAGGGTTGGCCTTGCAATCGCAGTGTCATTACCCGCATGGTCTAGGTTGCTGGATCGGTCCAGCACACAGCTAACTTCATCCCCATCGGCTGCCATGGTTTGCGTGGTTTGACAGTTGGTACCATTGGTATCGGTCATGACCGTATCGCGTTTTGCCGGGTCCAGGTGCAGGGCTAACTGACTGGTGGCGATACCGTCTAAACCTTTTTGCCACTTGGCCCGCAGATAGGCGTGGACGGCCTCTCGCTCGGCATCGGGCAATGCTTGATCATAGACGATGATTTCCATAATGTGACCACCGAAGTCGTGGCTCAACAAAAAGTTGGGATTGGTGGCCAAATTTAAGTTGCTGACATAACCATTGGTGCCTGTGTTTGTGTCAACATCATTGTGCCATGCTTTGATATCATTGCCACCCGTACCATTGTAACGAGTGCTGGTCACATGAGTGACTTGCGGAGCCACTTCCCCAAACCGGCGGTCATTTTCATAGTGACCAATGGAGCTTTCAGTGCTGTTCCAGCTGCCATAGGTTAAATGCACCAGCTGATGGTCTGCATCAGCATTACCAAACTGGAAAATTCTTTCATGTCCAGGAGACATGGCAGGAGCATCGTCTCCCCGATAAACCACAAAAAGAGTATAGTTGGTATCACCCCCTGTCATGCTGCTAATGGTACCGGCCAGGCCATCATTGCCGTCAAATAACAGGGCGTGATGCCCGTGCTGGTAATGTTTGGCCCATGTGGGTTGATTGGCGGCAGTTCCCTGGACCGCATGGTTTTGCTGAGAGGATTTATCTTTTAAACAAGCCACATTCCCCTGATCGGAGGCAAGGGTTGTGCAATCAGAGCTGGCATAGACCGTGGTAGTGTCGCTGGCATCAAACCAGAGGACCAGATGATTTGCTCGAACCGTGTCCGGTGTCGCCTGGGCGGGAGCCCAAATAGCACTGGGGGCGGTGGCTGTTGCCAGTTCATCATCACCCGTGGCGTCGGTGCTATGCTGACCAAGAGCGCCGCGGGCACCATCACCCCAGCAGTAGATGGCATCGTCCTCGGTGAGGGCACAGTAGTGAGCCCCCTGAACCCCGTTACCACCTGCAAGGTCAATCACCCGTGAACCGAAGTCATGCCAGGACAGGCTGGCAATGCTGTTGCTATTGGTATTGGTGGTGTTGCCATAGCCCAATTGCCCGTCTGTATTTTTGCCGAAACACTTCACCGTACCATTGTGATGAACCACGCAGGTTGATGTGCCTCCATGCACAATCTCGGTGGCCACCAGATCTGAGCCGGTTGATGCTAGATCGATATCGATCACCGTCGCAGCATCGATGTCATCGGCAGTGCTGCCATTGCCGAGACGGCCGGTAGCTCCGTCTCCCCAGCAGCGGCCGCCGCCGTTGGTGGTCACCACGCAGGTGCTATTATGATGGGTGGAAATGTCAGTCACCCCAACATCCAAGTTAAGATCACTGAGGGTGCTCATATCGCCTGAGGCTGCCCCCACATCATCAGTGCTGTTATTACCTAATTTACCGTAAGAGCCAGAACCCCAACAGCGGACAGCGGCTTCGGTGGTGATGGCGCAGCTGGCGTCGCTGCCGAGGGTTACAAAAGCCGCCGTTTTTCCCAGATTAATATCTTCAAGAGTATTGATGGCAGTGGTATTACCATCACCGACATTGTTAGTATCATCCCGCCCCAGTTGACCTTTATTATTTTTGCCCCAGCAGCGAACCCCTCCTCGGTTGGTGACAGCGCAGCTGTGGGTGGCGCCCACATCGAGAGCGATGATGGGAACACTAAGGTTCACATCAGGGGGAGGAAAGGTTGAAATAGCGGTGGTGGCATCATTCCCCAGTTTACCGTCAGCCCCATGACCCCAGCAGCGGGCTTTGCCTTCTGAGGTGAGTCCGCAGCTAAAAACAAAGGCTCCATTGTTGCTGGACTGACTAAGGCGCACACTGAGTATATCTTTACCCAGATTCAGATCTCCGGCACTATAGGGATGTTCATCATCGCCGATGTCGTCAGCAGAAGAAGTGCTATAGCCTAGGTTAGCCGATTCAGTGTTGTTGCCCCAGCAACGGACCCGACCAAAACGGGTAGCACAGTTCGACCATGATCCCAGATCAAGGCTCTTATAGGAATAACTCCGGCTTAGCCGCTGTAGCCCGGTGGTGTATTTATGAGCGGCGTTATAGCCGAAAATTTTATACATATACGTGGTTTTAGTCGTCAGGGAAGTTTTATCCTGATAGCTGCTGTCACTGCCCGCATAAATGATTTTGCCGCTGGCATCGTTATCAGTAACATCGCTGGCAGTGGTGTAAGTGGAACCATCAGTCGGGGTCCAGGTGATATCCCCATTGCCGGTCTGTTGGCGGTAGATCACCACTCCTGCACTCGGGCCATTACCGCCAGTGCCGTTAGTCCAGCTCAAGGGAATGCCTTCAGCGTCAAAACCGGGCAAAGGTTCAAAACCGGTGGGAGCCGCCGCTGTGGTGTCTATCACCAGATCTTTATTGGCGCCGAGGGAGCCAGCTGCAGCCGGGGATGGCAGTTCTAAATTCATGGTGTTACCAGCGGCATCGGTGATGCTGCCGTTATTAAGGCTGAGGGCGTTGGTTCCGGTGTAGTCCAGATCACTGCTGGCATCACCCGGCTGCACTTCATAGGCAAAGCTCAAGGAACTAGTGCCGTTGCCAGTGGTGAAGTTGATTATGGCATTGGTTACGCCAGTGGCTAGGGTTAACTGTGGGCTGCCACTGACGGTGACAGTTTCTGAAGTATTGATGATAATAGTGATAGTATCGTCGGCGTGATAGGAACCATCTGCTTGATCGGCGGTGACTGCGGTGACCGTTGGAGCTATGGTGTCGAGTTCAATCTGAGCATTGGCAGCGAGAGATCCCGCTGCGCCTGGTGCGGGGAGGGTGAGGGTCGCAGCATTACCATTGTTATCGCCGATACTACCGTTGTTTAACGACAACGCTTCATTAGTAGAGTAATCGAGGTCAACTGTGTTATCACCTGCTTCAACCGTATATTGAAAAGTAAGTTCTGTAGTGCCGGAACCTGTATTATAGGTTGCCACTTTATTGGGGTTGCCCGTTGCCAGCATCAGCTGTGGTTGACCGACCACTGCTACATTTTCACTGAAAGTGATTTGAATCGCAATCGTATCTCCGTCTTTGTAAACACCTGCTGCCGTGGTTGAGGCAACACCAGTGACGGTGGGGACTGTATTATCAAACTGCCAGCTATAGTTGGTGGCATCCGCTGCCGCCTGAGTCAAGTCGTTGGTGTCTCTGCCGATGACGCAAAGCTGCCAGATACCGGCTTCATTGAGACTGCCGGTGATGTTAGTCCCCTCCTCAATCCAGCTACCATTGTAGGTGGCGGTGGTGCATGAGGATGAGTCATTTAGCAGAACATACTGATAACTCACAACCCCATTGAGATCGAGAACATCAATATCATAGCTGTCATTGTTGGTAGGGTTGGCAGGGATATTGGCCAGTACCGCTGTCGGTGGGATGAGTTCGGTATAGGCAATACTAAACTGGCTTGAAGCTGTATTTTCAGCACCATCTGCTGCGATAGCAGAACCTGCAGGGACATCGACGGTGATCACTCCAGGCTGATCGGGAGTGAGCTCAATGCTATAGCTGCTGCCGCTGCCGGTAAAGTTAGTGATAGCGGCACCGGTGACATTGATATCATTAGTCGTGAAGTCGGTGACAGCTTCGCTGAAAGTGATCGTGATGGTAATCGGGTTATCGCTGGTGATGCTGCTGCTGGCACTGATAATTACTACTGCCGGTTCCGGTGGGACGTAGACCGGTTCCTCGCTGTCGGTGACATCTTGGCTTTGATCGGAAGCATCTTCATTTTCTCCTTCGCCATCAGCTGGTTCTGTACCTTCAGCGGCTGTGGCCGGGGTTTTAAAACGGATATTAGTCTGCTCAGCCTCAGGTGAGCATGAGGCTGTGAGTATGACCATAATGAAGGGTAAAATTTTTAGCATAAACCGTTCCCTGCAAACCCTGACACAGTCGTGTCTTCGGCTGATTGCGGGTTACAGCTGAAGGTAAGGCAGGCACTGATGTAAATCATTGCTTTTATTAAATAAATAGGTGGTCAAGATAGTGCAAAATAAATAGATGAAAGGCATTAGCGATAGCAATGTTTTATTTCGCTTTTTGAGTCGTAAAATCCTGACAAAACAATAAATTTGAGGAAGGGGTAAGGATGCTTGAATTCTTTCATTTTGCTAGGTGTTTGTGCCTTCGGGTGGTTGGTTGGGATGAATTCTATCACCCTCATCTTCGCACAGGCTGTGATGCACCTTATTCTGCCGGAATCTTACCCGCCAGGAAACGATTCACATAGGTTCTTTTCACAGCCGTTCTTTTTTTGCCTTTGTGCTTCGAATTTTCAAGGCCATGCCACTGAAAGGAATATTGCACCAGCATACCGGCGTGAATATTCTCCTCATCGGCAAATTTATTGCAGTTAATGGTCCTTTGGTTATCAACATCTATCAGGGTAACATCCACCAAAATAGTGGGCTTGTTAGTTTTTGATTTGTAAATAAAACTGCCGGGATTTACATTTTTGGTGGTAGCCGGGCTCAGGCAGAAGAATCCTCGGCCTTTTATAATTCGGGGTTGTAGGCACTTTAAGGCAAGTGATTCTGAATTTTTGTTCGGTGATTGATGGAGGCTCAATGCCCCCAGACCATCATAAGTGAGCAGTTCATCTTTGAACATTGCACCAAAATCCACCTTTTTGCAATTGGGATTGAGCTGGCTGATTTTCTCAATCACTAAGGCTTCGAAAGATTCTGAAATAGTGATCACATCCGAAGATGACTTTATTTGCATGGCATATCGGTTGATGCCAGTAGTAAAATGAGAGTACGTAGCTATTGATAAACCAGTAATGCCTATCGCCATGATCACGTCGATGGCGGAAAAACCAGCTTGGTTACTGCCAGAAAATACCTTTGTTCCGATTCGATGACTGATGCTTTTCATAACTGGATGTTCCTAATCCTTTATCATTATTTTATTAAACGCAGGCCGGATCGGTTGCGAATGAGCAGGCTTTGCTGATCACTGATCACCACCAGTCTCCTATTGTTGTCAGCTCTCAGATCCACAGCAAGGCTTTCAATGATGATTTCTATTTTTTTGTTGCTGCGTTTAAAACATGCAGCAGCACCTACCACATCGGCTCCGTCCTTGCTAATTCTAGTGGGTGAGTTTTCTCTCACTTGTTCTCCGGTCTCATGGGAACTGATTTCTATATAGGGTAATTGGCCTGGAGCACAATTTGCTAGGTTGATACAGCGGCCATAGCCTTTGTTTGCCGATCCCTTGGGAAAACTATATTGATACGGTTCATTGTTATTGCCGCTGACTAGAAGCGGATGTTTGCCTACACTGCGACAGCGGGTGGCGATTTTTGCTTTGTAGCTGCCATCGGGGGATTTATGATCAAAGTAATCAAGATTGATACTAAGGCTTTCGTTGGTGGAAGCTGCGGTAAGCTTCTCCATTTTCGAAGTAATGATGGCTTTTTTCACCTTGTTCATTTCACTTTCAGTGAACTGGCGAGTGGCTGTCCTTTGTCTTTCGACTTTAGCGTGTTGTTGAGTATTTTCTATAAACTGACTTAAAAAGAAACCTACGAGCCCGAATAAACCGACGGCCATAATCATTTCAACAAAGCCGGCCCCTTTTTCATTTTCCCAATCCATGCGTATAAAATCCCTTTTGCTATTCGTCGTTTTCCAGTGTTTCATAACCTTTTTTACCACTAGAAATATAAGTCACTTTGATATCGTAGTTTAGCTGAGGATCATAGGTTGGCAGTAAGTCGGTAATCTCCCAGCCCAGACCTTCATCCAGCCGTGGTATATCGGTTTTTGCTTGCCCATTTACTAAGACTTCGAGAACCTTGCGAGGGCGATATTGTAGCTGGATTCTGGTAGAACTAGCGCTGGCACTGTTTAAAGCTAGGTCACGGAAAAAGGTATCGTAGCCTCTCTGACAAACATGATGAATGGAGCCCCCGCTGGGATTAATCCATTTCTGATAGGATTGATCGTGTAGATTCTCACCGGTACATTTTTTTCGAACGGGCACGATACCATGAAAGCGCAGTGCTGCAATTTTTGGATTGTTATTAAGCACCTGATTGAGAACCCTGCGGTATTCAATAAACTCCCAGGAACGGATGTTTTTACCAGGTTCATGGGTGTCAGATAGAAAAATCACGTTGACAACGGCATTATTGCGGAAAAATGGTTCTTTACGGCTGCGAATAAATTGGGAGAAAGCTTTCATCCCGGCTTCGACGCCCATACCCAGAAAGCGACTACGCATTGCCATCAGCAGACAGAACTGGCCATTTTTCTTCTCTGTCGGAAAAAACCAACTATCACAAAACTTATCTTTATAAAATCTAGGTACTCTTCCACCGGTTAGCTTGATAAAGCGATCCACTGATTGTTGGGATACGACTCTCATAAAGCCGGGGTCAAAAGTTAATTGTTCCGATTTATTTAGTTTCGGGTTAATTTCATTGATATAGCGGGTAGCATTTCGGGCAATCAGAGTGGTCATGACCGCCATTCTCGAATTTTTAGGAAAGTTATCATCCTTTAACACCCGGGACATTTTTTTGCCAATATTAGCGATGATAG
>PBRN01000305.1 GCA_002725955.1 Pseudobdellovibrionaceae bacterium | reverse complement strand
TGGCTTTCTACATTATAAGCCATGTCAATATTTCAAAAAATTGGAGGTACCTAATGGGAGCCAAGAAAAAAGAATATCGGGTTGTTAAAAAGCGCTCAGGTCGTTTTGCAGTTATGGACAGTTGCAAAAAGTACATTAATGGGGACAAAAAAGTAGAGATTCTAGTAAAGGAAGGCATTCTAAAAGCCACAGCCAAAAAAGAATCTGCTGAATAGTTTTCCCGGCATTCATGATGCCTGGGAAATGTAACACAGTCTAGGGTCTCTCCTGATCAAACTTCGGAGCAGATTCTGGGCTTGCTTCGCCGTACATTCTTATTTCTAGTGTTGTTTAGAATATACGGCCTTGTTTTTAACAGTTTGGTCGCATTGATATTGGATTCTAGTGTATCTTTAATTCATTACTCTGGGATCGTGACACATAAGAATCCTTTACAAGCTTTTCTAACACGATCTTGGGGTTGTTGATGACCTCTTTATTTAGCACGAAGTCCTGTTGATTTATATTCTCTGATACCAGCTTCAACCCATGTTCGTAGGATTGTAGTAACTCTTCACACAAAATCGAAATTGGTAGTTTTTTATCAATCGAATGACCAACCAGCAGAGCTGAAGCTTCTTTATCAAAACTGATTTTTATTCCGTGTTTTTCAAAGAAGCTTGTCTCAAATGTTCTTATTTCGGTTTCGTATTCTATAGAAGGTTTTTCTTGGCTTAGAATTTGTCTAAGTGACGTCGTCGGATTGTCGATCAAGTCTTTATTGATTTTGAAGTCTTTGACTAAGGTAGACGGTAGCTCATATTTAAATATGCGAAGAGCTTGTTCACAAATCGTCATAAGGCCTCTAGCCCCTGTATTCTCTCGATGGGCAAGATCAGCTATACGATGTAATGCAGAGTCTTCAAACTCAGTTTTAATGCCCCAAGATCTAAAAGAGTATTTGTACTGATTGATAATTGAGCCCTTTGAATCCTTCAGAATATGATAAAGATCATTGGTTTTTAAAGTTTCACAAGAAACTCTCACAGGCAGTCTGCCAACGAACTCAGGTTCAAACCCAAAATCGACAAGGTCTTGAGTCGTAACATTTGAATATAGTTCTTCTGCGGACAATTGGGCTTGTTCGCTACTGGTATTAAAACCAATTGTAGTCGTTCTCAGTCGCTTTCTTATGATTTCATCGAGGCCAGTAAAGGCGCCACTTACGATAAATAAGATATTTCCAGTGTTGACGATTTTTTTACTCGATTTTCCTGACTGCATCTCCATAAGAGCCTGCATTTGGGATTGCATATCATTGCCAGAGCGCAGGTCTATTTCAGTTTCTTCCATTAATCTTAGTAGGCCGAACTGAACGCCTCTTCCATTTACATCTCTGCCTTGACTATTTTGAGGGCTTGCAATTTTATCTGCTTCATCAAGGTATACAATGCCGTACTGTGCTTTTTCAATATCACCATCAGCTTGATTAACTAGGTCTCTCACCAGATCATCTACGTTAGCGCCAACGTAACCAGTTTCGCTAAAACGCGTTGCATCTGCTTTTACGAATGGAACACCAATAAGTTCAGCAATTTTTCTTACTAAGTATGTTTTGCCGACACCGGTCGGTCCTAAAACCAATACATTTTGTTTGGCATAAGTATATTCTTGGTCATATGTTCCGTTAAGGCAGTTTTTCACGTGATTGTAGTGATCACAGATCGCTATAGACAAGGCTTTTTTGGCTTCATCCTGCTTAATTACGTATTGATCAAGGTAGTCCTTTACCTCTTTCGGCTTCAGATTAAAGTCTATATTGAATGAAGTTTCTTCGATATCTTCTGTAGGGCTTTGTTCATCCTCTTTTTCGTCAAAAGAATTTACGTGGTTTGTGAAAACTTGTACGCTGCCTCCAAACCTTTGTTTTACAAAGTCTTCAAACTCTTTTTGAACTTCTTCTGGATTTGGAAACTGTTTATCTGTCATTTTTGTTTCTCACTCATTGAAGGCAGCCACTATACCATAGTTTTGTAGGTGATTTGTTGTCAGTGGTCAACTAGATTCTTTGGCGTGTAAGGTTTTGAAAATATGGATTTTTTTATTTGAGATAAATTGTAACCGGTTTGGTTGCGGGCATAGCTTACAAAACGGCCAAATTTGTTCGCAAACAGTGCGTCTAAAGATAGTTATTTGTAACACATTACTATTTTTTGAGTTATCTTAAAGCATGAGTCTTGCAATCGATACTTAGTTTCAAAATATCTGAGTACTTAACAATTAGCGTTGATGTACTTTCTGTCTTCGGGTTTGAATATTTACCCAGGAAGTTTGGCCAAAAGACTGTTGGCTCTTTGGCTGACATAAATAAATTGAAGTTCTGCAATAGTGTGATGAACAATGTTATGGGCTGTATGTCTTTTGCTTACATATGCATTCTTTTTGAGGTTAAGAGGTTGTCATGGTGAGTTATCACATCATTTATTTTGGTCGTGTGCAAGGGGTTGGCTTTAGATGGACTAGTTCTAATATTGCTAAGGAATATGGGGTTAATGGATCTGTCAAAAACTTGGCTGATGGGTCCGTAGAACTCTACATTCAGGGGCAGGAGGAACAAGTCGACGCAGTCCTCAAAAAGATTGAAGAAATTATGGGAAAAAATATTACTAGCGTCGACAAATCAAAGAGTGACTTAAGAAATTTCACTTCCTTTGACGTTTTGCTTTAGTAATTGATATTGAAAAAATCAATTACTCATGAGTAGCAACGCACGGTCGGCTTTTTCCGAGAGAGCCTTGCCGTCTGGATTCAAGTTGAGTCTTGATCCTTTGCGTTCAAAAAGCTTTATTTCAAAGACATCTTCAATTTTTCGGAGTCGATGACTCACTGCTGGTGGTGTTAATCCGAGTAATGCCGCTCCTGTCGAAGGGCGCCCCCCATTCAAAAGATGTTGCAAGAGTATCAAGTCATCGATATCGAGCATTCGTAAACGCTTGTACTTTTGTTCTTGAGTTTCCATTTTATATTCTCCCTGAGGTTCTTTCCTATTGAAGACAAAACTGGCCAAGAGGTCAACTATCTTTCAGTACAAATCATTCTGTGGGGTTCTTTGACTAGAGTGCCAAAAACCAGCCTGTGCCCAATTAGCATATATTAGTATTTATTGTAGCACTTTGGAGAATCTATTGCAGATGATTGGTTGACGAAACTAGCCTAAAGTCATAGGCTGTCCGGAGTTTCAACTAGTGATGAAGGGGTGAAACAACCCTGCAGAAAGCCTCTAAATAGGTTTTTTTGTTAATTGTTTTGGTTGAGATTATTTAATATGTGCCTGTTTCACAAGGAGGTGACCCAGGATGCCTGTTCCCAATCTGATTGTTCCAATTTGGCTAGAAAAGTTATCGATGCTTCTGAAAAATAGGATAAGGCTTTGCTGTAAGGCGTAAGTAGGTCATCTTTTGCATGCATTGGATTAAAACTTTGCCATGTCTACTTGTGATTAATTTTTGCGTTGGCAGAGACTAATTCTGCCGTCCTGATTGGTATGTGATAGTAAGGGGAAAGTATGTGTTTACCATATATGATCACGATGACTATCGGAGTATTTTAAAGCAAGAGTTAGCGAAGAGAACTAAGCATAATACTAGCTATTCTCAAGGTGCTTTTGCTAGAGATATTCAGGTAACACCTGGCCGGTTGAGCGAAATTCTCAATGAAAAGCAGGGTATTTCTGTACGTGTTGCCGAACAGATAGCTCTACGCTTGGGTTACACTCCAAGTGAGAAGCAGTTTTTTGTCGACTTAGTGGCCAGTATTCATGAGCGGTCTAGGGTAGCGAGAGAGGCGGCTCAGCAGCGCCTTACAAAATGCAAGGAGCAGAGAGAGGTTACCTCTTTGGCCAAGGAGGTAGGTCAAGTTATGTCTTTTTGGCACTACCTGTGTATTCTTGAATTGATTAAAGCTGATGACTTTAAGTTGAATACAAAATGGATTGCGCAAAGTTTAGGTATTAGTGAGCTCGATGCCGGAGCGGCGATTAATCGGTTGTTCCAATTGGAGTTATTAGGCGATCAATACCGTAACAGTTGTTTGACGGCTCGGCATACGTTGTCTGGGTCTGAATTAAATGAATATTCCAAATCCAACTTTTGCTCGCAGCTCTTGGCTAAAGGCACCCTGTCGATGGGTATAGAAACTATTGGTTGGCGAGAGGTTGAATCTTGGATGGCCAATGTGCCTGCGAGCAAAATTAATTATTTCCGGCAAAAAGTGTCTGAACTGGTAGAAGATATTTTTTCGGAACTTAGCCATCAAAGAGACGGTATAGGCAGTAATTCCTGAAAGCTGCTTAAAGCTTTCGCATTTGGAAAGACAGACTAGTAATAAGAGACCCTACTATTTAGGGCTGTATTCTGCATGTCGTATTTAATGACTGTTTCGCACTTTCTTAATATGCTTTTGCAAAAATAACTCTTTTTTTACTTGGCTTGCCGGTAAAGATACAGATGCCTTCTTCTGCCTCGGTGTCTAGTGGTATACAGCGCATTGTTACTTTAATTGCTTTCAGCTTTTCTTCAACGATTGGATCGTCATGCCAGTGACATAATGCAAATCCGCCGTGAATTTCAGGTTGGTTTTTGTTCTTTGGGGTAAAATAAGATTCGAACTCTTCCCATGAATCAATCTTTCTGGTGTTCTCTCGCTGAAATTGTTTTGCTTTTTCTAGCAGGCCACTTTGTATATCTTCCAAAATAGATGGTACTGATTTAATAAATTCATCTTTCGTTATACTTTGCTTTTCTTTGGCTCCCTTATCTCTTCGCCCCATAAATACACTATCGTTAGCGATGTCACGTGGACCCACCTCAAGTCGAATAGGAACACCCTTTTTAATATGGACCCAATTTTTGCCTCTAATATCACTTTTATCTATCAGTACTTCGAGACGGCGATCGTTCCACGTAATTGCTCTTAATTCTTTTTCCAGCTTTTTGCACCAATCTAGAACCTTTTCTCTATCGGCATCATTTTTGAAAATAGGTAAGATGACAATCTGCTTAGGTGCAATTTTGGGTGGAAGAACTAATCCATCATCATCTGAATGAGCCATAATTAGGCCACCAATTAGCCTAGTGGAAACTCCCCAAGAAGTGGTCCATGCATATTGTTCTATGCTGTTTTCGTCTTGAAACTTAATTCCCATTGCCTTGGAAAAGTTTTGTCCTAAAAAGTGCGATGTTCCCGATTGCAAAGCTTTACGGTCTTGCATCATGGCTTCAATTGTTAAGGTTACATCAGCTCCAGGGAATCTTTCATGAGGAGGCTTTTCTCCTTTGATTACAGGTATTGCTAAGTATTCCTCAGCGAAATCAGCATAGACATCCAACATAGTATTGGTTTCTTCACGAGCTTCTTGCTCTGTGGCATGAGCTGTATGGCCCTCTTGCCATAGGAATTCAGCAGTTCGCAAAAACATCCTGGTTCTCATTTCCCAGCGAACTACATTAGCCCATTGGTTAATCAGGATTGGCAAATCCCTCCATGATTGAACCCACTTTGCGTATGATGCTCCAATAATCATTTCACTGGTGGGTCTGACCACAAGAGGTTCTTCTAATTTACCGGCAGGTTCTAATCCTCCCTGGGCATTAGGTTCCAGTCTATGGTGTGTTACAACGGCGCATTCTTTGGCAAAGCCGTCCACATGCTCGGCTTCCTTTTCGAAATAGCTCAAAGGAATGAAAAGGGGAAAGTATGCATTAACGTGCCCTGTATCCTTAAACATCTGATCTAATATCCGCTGCATGTTTTCCCAAATATTATAGCCCCAAGGCTTGATCACCATGCAACCCCGAACCTCTGAGTTTTCAGATAAGTCCGAAGCCTTGATAACTTCCTGATACCATTCTGGATAGTTTTCGGCGCGTGTTGGTGAAATTGCGTTTTTGGGTTGCTTTGCCATCAGGTTCTCCGCCTTGTAGATATTAGCTCCTAAACTAGGAACCTAACTGGTAATTGCGGAAAAGGCAAAACTGTTTAAATATTTCATTGTTTAGGGCATTTTTGAATTTTATATATGCCTTTAGCAGAAAGATAGCCGAGCTTTAACCTAGCCAAAATAGGATGGGTTGTTCTTGGCCTGCTGTTGTGGCCTGGATGCTTTTAGAGAGTGTTTTTGCTACACAGAAGTTGTAAAAAATTGTTTTAGATAATTGGGATTCGTAAAGATAACGTTGCTGGCAGGGGGTTGACCTAACAGCAACAGGTGCATGACCAGTTTCTTTATTGTTGTTCTGGAGGTGGTATGAAGTTTCCTGTGTATATTGATAATTTAGCAACGACCCCGGTGGATCCGAGGGTTGTAGATGCTATGATGCCATTTCTTCACGATAAGTTTGGCAATGTTGGTAGTGCTCATTATTGTGGAAGGGATGTTCTTGGTCCAGTTGCTGAAGCAAGGGGGTCTGTTGCGCGATTGCTAGGCGCTAAAGCTGATGAGATTGTTTTCACCAGTGGCGCTACGGAATCAGATAATTTGGCCATTAAAGGTGCAGCTTCAGCAAATTATCGAAAGGGGCGCCATATAATAACAGGTGCTACTGAACATAAAGCCGTATTAGATAGTTGCGAATACCTAGAAAAGCTTGGCTTTGAGATTACTATATTACCTGTAGATGAATTTGGTCGGATTACTCCCGAACAAGTTTCAAGTGCTATTCGTCATGGTAAAGAAGGTACAAAAGATAAAACCATTCTGGTTAGCTTGATGGCTGCCAATAACGAAATAGGGACTTTACACCCGATCAAGGAAATTTCTCGAGTGACAAGGGAACACGATGTGTTGTTTCACGTTGATGCTGCACAGATGGTCTCTAAATTACCATTTGATGTTAAGGATGTAGACGTCGACTTGGTTAGTATCAGTGCTCATAAAATGTATGGCCCCAAAGGTATTGGAGCTTTATATGTTAAAAAAGATGGTAAAGAAGTGCCGTTAGACTCTCAAATGCATGGCGGAGGGCAAGAGGGAGGACTTCGGTCTGGAACTCTTGCTGTGCCGATGGTCGTCGCTATTGGCAAAGCTGCTGAGTTGGCTTGGCAGGAATTAGATGAAGAACGAGTAAAACTAACAGCGTTGAGAAGTCAGTTGTGGAATGGTTTATCGGCTTCTATCGATGGTTTGGTGATCAATGGTCATCCTACTGACCGGATGCCAGGTAACTTAAGTGTTACTTTTCCTGGAGTTGATGCCGAAATGTTAGTTTTAAGGTCGAAAAACATTTGCTTTTCAGCGACTTCGGCATGTTCTTCGCAGTCTACTCAAGCTTCTCATGTTCTGAAAGCAATTGGTAAAACAGATAAAGAAAGTGCTGCTACATTGCGATTCGGATTAGGCCGGTTTAACAATGCTTCGGAAATGGACTATGTTATTGAGTGGCTTACTGATCAGATGAAGAAATGAACCGAATTGAGCAAAGATCGCCCGTTAGCGGGCGATCTTCTGCTTTAGCTTCTTTCTAGGCTGGCATAGCGTACTCTTTTAGGCATGATCGTTTCCACGCCGAGCCTTTCTTTTTTGTTGTCTTCATACTCGCTGTAGTTACCCTCAAACCAAAACACTTCACTATCTCCTTCGAAAGCAAGAATATGTGTGGCAACGCGATCGAGAAACCAGCGGTCATGACTAATAACAACGGCACAGCCAGCAAAGTTCAGAAGAGCCTCTTCTAGTGCGCGTAGGGTGTTAACATCCAAGTCATTTGTTGGTTCATCAAGGAGGAGAACATTAGCGTGGCTTTTAAGTAGCAGTGCTAACTGAACTCTATTGCGTTCTCCCCCAGACAAAGATCCTATTTTTTTCTGTTGGTCCTGCCCGGTAAAATTAAATCGACCGACATAGGCTCTGGAGTTAATTTCCATTTTGCCGAGCTGAATAACTTCAGCACCTTCGGAAATCGCATCAAACACGCTTAGATTGTCTTTTAGGCTCAATCTTGATTGTTCCATGTAGCCTATTTGTGCGGTAGTACCAATGCGGAAATCTCCATGATCGGGATTCTCAGAGCCTGTAATCATTTTAAATAAAGTAGTTTTACCTGTACCGTTGGCACCAACAACACCAACAATCCCTCCCGGTGGTAGTTTGAAATTGAGGTCTTGGTACAAAAGTTTCTCTCCAAATTTTTTGGAAACATCTTCTGCATGGATAACGATATCTCCTAGTCTTGGGCCTGGAGGAATATAGATTTGGAGATCTTTAGTCGTTTCATCATTACCTTCAGCCAGCAGCTTCTCATATGCAGATATTCTTGACTTGTTTTTGGACCTTCTGGCTTTAGGGGCTAGGTTGATCCATTCTAATTCTTTGGCGAGAGTTTGGCGCCTTTTGTCATCGGATTTAGATTCCTGAGCTAATCTTTTTTCTTTTTGTTCTAGCCAAGAAGAATAATTACCTTTCCAGGGTATTCCGTTACCGCGATCTAATTCTAGGATCCACCCTGCGACGTTATCAAGAAAGTATCTATCGTGAGTTACGGCAATGATTGTACCTTTATATTCTTGTAGGTGCTTCTCCAGCCAGTGCACGGATTCAGCATCGAGATGGTTAGTTGGTTCATCGAGTAGCAGGATGTCGGGTTTCTTGAGTAAAAGTCGGCATAGAGCCACCCTTCTTCTTTCTCCTCCTGATAGATGATCTACCAGCTGCTCGCTGGGAGGACATCTCAAGGCGTCCATTGCAAAGTCTAGCCTGTCGTCAAGAGTCCATGCATCCATGCGATCCAGCTTATCTTGAACATCAGCTTGGCGTGCAATCAAGTCTTCCATTTCGTCTGGGGTTAGGTCTTCCCCAAATTTCAAATTTATTTCATCGAATTCTTTTTTTAACTCTACGACTTCCCTGACACCATCTTCAACGATTTGTCGAACTGTCTTTCCGGATTCGAGTTTAGGTTCTTGCTCAAGGTAGCCGATGGTATACCCCTCAGACGGATGAACTTCCCCAGAAAATTCGGTATCGACTCCGGCTAATATTTTAAGCAGTGAACTCTTACCAGAACCGTTCAGGCCGAGTACTCCGATTTTGGCACCAAGAAAATAAGATAGGTATATATCCTTTAGTACTGTTTTCTGACCGTGGGCCTTACTGACACCGACCATAGAATAAATCACCTGTTTATCTGACATTCTGACTCCTTTAGAGTATTCACTAGTGTTTATGGAGAGCTAATTACTTCTCCGACTCAACCTAAATTTGAAATAAGTATTCTATATGACATGAACCTTTCAAAAAATCTATATGCTTCACGTGGTGATAACTTTTGCGGCAGTCATTAGGACTTAGGTCGTTGTCAGATTTATTTTGTAAATATAGTCTATATAGCTTGTAAATGGGTATGATAAACAGTTCTGAGAAGTAATCTTATTTATTTAAATTAAAAATCGAGAAAAAAGTGAAAAAAAAATTGACGAATCGGTAAAAACTCCATATATCCTTTCATCACGTTACGGGAAGCCAAATAGCTACTTAAAACACTTAAGTCGCTACTAATTTTTCCGTTAGCTCTTTGAAAACTGAATAGTAAAGACAGTTCGAATGAATTGACAAGGTTTGTCGGCAGAAACTTTTCTTCTGAAAAGTGGAGCCCAAACTAAGCAAATACATACGAATTTCCCGAATAAAATATCCTTTTGAGACTCCAGTAAGGTGGCAACACCAAACAGAGGAACAAAAGAAATCGAAGTCGAGAAGTTCAGGATTTTAAACGTTAGAGTTTGATCCTGGCTCAGAACGAACGCTGGCGGCATGCTTAACACATGCAAGTCGAACGAGAAAGCTCTTCGGAGTGAGTAGAGTGGCGCACGGG
>PBRN01000304.1 GCA_002725955.1 Pseudobdellovibrionaceae bacterium | reverse complement strand
TGTTTGTGATTTCGATGGTTCGAATTTACGTCAAGTAACTAGGGCAAAAGCAATTCATGTGTCTCCTCACTTTAGTCCTGATGGGCGTTATATAACTTTTACTTCCTACGAACAGGGTAATCCTGATTTATATGCCTATGACTTAGTAAATAATCGTAAGAAAAAGCTGTCTTCCTATAGGGGGCTGAATAGCGGGGCTACTTGGTCTCCCAACGGTAGGTTTATAACCTATACAGGTTCAGTTAATGGTGATTCCAATATATACACAATACCAAAATCTGGCGGTGCAAGAAAGATTCTGATTAGAGGGAGGGGGCTAGATGTTGATCCCATGATTTCTCCCGATAAGAAATACATTGCCTTTGTTTCAGGGCGTTATGGTAATCCTCATATTTTCAGAGGTACACTCATGTGGTTGAGTGAAAATGAGGTGAGAGTTGTTTCAGATAAAAGATTGACTTATGCTGGTTGGTACAATGCTACTCCTGATTGGTCTCCTGATTCAAAGAATATAATTTTTGCCGGTTATGATAAGGATATTGATCGCTTTGATATTTTTACGATGGAACCTGATGGTCGTAAGCTGGAAAGATTGACGTTGAAGGCAGGCGATAATGAATCTCCTGCATGGGCTCCTAATGGTCAAATGATAGTTTTTCAATCCAATCGAATCGGTTATCAAAATAGGAAGGGTCGACCGGCTTTGTATTTGATGTTTAGAGATGGTAGTCATCAACGAAAATTGGATATAGATCTGTATGAAGCTCAAACCCCTAGCTGGTCTAAAAACAACTACTAAGTATTGGTTTCACTGCTTTTATTCATTTGTAGATGTTTTCTGGAGCATTTTTTCCCAAAAAAAGTAGTAGTAATAAATAGCTCCTTCAATAAAGGAGCTATTCTCAGATTTTCTCTAGTAAGGCAGCACCCCATGTTAAGCCACTTCCAACGACGGCTATTGCCACAAGATCTCCAGTTTTAATTTTGTCCCAGTTCTGAGACACGACTGCAGGTGCACCGGCTGCTCCCTGATTCCCAAATAAATCAACATTATATAAATGAGTTTCTTTACTGATGCCAAGTCTCTCGGCAGACGAGGTGATCATTCTTAAGTTAGCTTGGTGTCCTATGAACCAAGAAATATCATTTGGTGTTAGATCATTTTTTTTCAGGATTTCACGCGTAGCTTCTATTGTTTTTGAAATCGCAAATTTTTGAACTACTTTACCATTTTGAGTAAAAAGACCGCTGTCGGGTATTTTTACGGCCTCATAATTGGATGGATCTGAAACTACCATCGTATCGATCACTTTGAGAGAGCCGGGTTGAGGCTTGTCCTGTACTAAGGCTGATGCACAACCATCGCCAAATAGCACGCAACTTTGTCTATCGGCGTAATTCATTCGCAAAGAATATCGTTCAGGATTAAAGATTGCTATATTATCATGAATACCGCTGCCTACCAGGCCTCTTGCGACATGTAGATCCATCACAAAAGAGCTGCATGCTGAATTAACATCGAAGGATGCAGCGCGCAGGCCCAATTTTTCAGAAATCGTAGAAGCGTTGGCTGGAATGTCGTAGTCTGGTACTGACGTACCACATATGACCGCATCTACGTGGCTTTGGTCAAAACTGGCTGGCGCCCTGCTTCCCAGTACTTCCCAGGACTGGCAGGCTAGTTCTGCTAATGGTGTTACCTTCCCTTCTTGTCTCAGGGTCGATAGGTCTGTTTTGCCATGCCTGAGTTTGGCGATAGTTTCTTCATCCAAGATACTATGACGACTTTCAATGCCTGTGCGGTCTAGAACCCACTCAGAGTCAGACCCTATATCGAGCTCTCCAAAAAATTCATTGGTAATCCGATTTTGTGGATGGAAGTGACCCATGGCTGCTATATATGTGCTTTTTGTCAAATCAGACTCCTTTGAAGTAAGCTAGTTAGGGAACATGCCGCCATTTACGTGGATCGTCGATCCAGTGATATAGCTCGCAGCCGGTGAAGCTAAAAATGTTACTACATCGGCTATTTCTTTCGGGCTGCCGAGCCGTTTAAGTGGAATGCCATTGAGTATGGAGTCTTGTACTTCTTGAGGAAGTGCTGAGGTCATCTCAGTTTCAATAAAACCGGGCGCAACCGAATTTACTAATATTCCATATTGAGCTAGGTCAGCGGAAACACTCTTAGTAAATGCTGTGATGGCCCCTTTACTAGCTGCGTACATACTTTGACCACTATTTCCGGTATAGCCCACAACTGAAGATAGGTTAATAATGCGGCCGCCTTTTTGCTTGATCATTACTTTAGATACTAACTTTGTTAGGTTAAAGACAGACTTAAGATTGACGTCTAGTGTTTTTGAAAAATCTTCAGGTTTTGCGAATGTGATTAACTGATCGATTGAAATGCCAGCATTATTAACAAGCACATCGATTCTGCCGAGTTCCTGTCGCGTGATTTTTATTAAGTTCTTACAATCCTCAAGATTAGCTACGTCTGCTTTTAGGGCCAGGCTATTGTCAAGTTCACGGCAGAGAGCGTTTGCTTCCTCTTCTCCTGAGCGATAATGTACGGCGACACGATAGCCTTGCGCAGCTAAGGCTTTCGCACACGCTTTGCCAATTCCACGAGATGCTCCGGTCACTAGTGCTACTTTGGCTGGCTGATCTGTCATATTTTCCTCTTAATCTAGTTTAGCAACATATTTATGATTAAAAAATTGGTACCACTTTCGTTTACCACGCACAAGTACAGTAGCAGGACTTTCTTGATGTTTATACTGAATAGAAAAACTACAGATAAAAAAGCGTGTTAGTGGGGTTTTAATCAAATCACGCAATAGTTTTTTGCTAAACAAGCGTTTAGATTTTAATCGATTGTATGCCCGAAGTTAAGAAACTTTCTGCCCGGAAACTAGTGCATTGGCTCTTCCAGTTTGTTTGTTTGCTTCTGATTGTTTTTCGCCGATCCCGCTTTTTATTTTGAACATAAACTCGATGATGTTCGAGGTATGCTTCCAGATGCCATCTAGATCGTTACTGGCATCGGGGTGAAACCCTTCATGAGCTGCTCTATTGCGAAAATCTTGAAAAATATGAAGCTGTGAACAAAATGTTGCTAGTTCTGCGTCATTGATACTAGAGATATTAAACATGTCATTTAAGCCGTAAGGGCATTCTTTTCTACTAAAGCAGATAAAGAAAAGAGCAAATGCTTTGAGTCCGTCTAATGTGAAGCGCTTTCCCGGCCTGAACTGGCAGATTGCTCTTAGCATCTTTCGTAACTTAAATTTTGAGAAGAAAGGAACCTCAGCAATGACTGGTAAGGCTTCTATGAACCTCTCGAATTCGTCCATTTTTGCCGGTATTGGTCTGGCATAGCCAATCAGGTCTAGCTTTCTTTGAAGCGATCCGTTTTTTATCAGTAGATTACAATCATTTTCAAAGCTTTCCCTGAATGCAAGTTCTAGTGCCTTGTATTGCATATCTATTGCCGGGCTCAGATCTATTGTGTTTAAATTACCAGATTTTAAAATTTGAAGATGGAAGAATTGTGCGGTTCTTAGTGCGCGTTTGGTTTCACTAGATAAGGATTCATATTCTGGTATTTTAGATTCCAGAAGATTATCCAATTCTGAGGTTGTTGTTTCTGTAAGGCTGTCTTTCTCTTGGTTGGAAGTATTATTGGGGCTGACTTGAATCAGTGAAGTCAGCGATTCCCGTAATTCCCACTGCAGATTTAATGTATTAGGGTCGATATGTAAATCTTCGATAGCACTTCTAAGCTCAGATTGTAGCTTGCTTAAATCACACTCTTTTAATAGAGATGCTATTTCCATCTGTATATCGAACTTCACGTTAGGTCGGGTAAGGAAGGCTACTAATTCTTGGTGAGCGCGTTTTGTCCCAATACCGGCCAAGGCTCTTACCACGCTTCTTAGTATGTCTTCTTCTTCAGTTCTGATAAAGTCGAGTAGTTTCAATGCAGCTTGATCTATGCCCTTAAATCGTCCGAGACACTGAATATAGCATAGTCTATAAATTGATTCTGTTTTTCGTGCTTTATAACTTAGTTGTTCGATCTGACTCTCGTTAGGTTTGAGCCACGATTGCGCCAGTAAATCCCAGAATCCGTTGCCATTATAACTTGTATTTTTATCGGGTTCGCCATAGGCAAGCTCCATAAATTTCTTTCGAGATTCATCTTCTTTCGAGAGTGTATGACTATCCAGCTTCAGTTTTGAGAATGCTTTTGTCTCTTTGTCTTTAAAGTATTTTTCCCTTTCCTGAAAAATTCTTGCAAAAATACCATCCTTGTTCGAGTTTTTGTTAAGTGAGATCCGATATCTTTGAGGAATCAATTCCAGAACTTCCTCTGGTTTAGGGGATTCTTGTATCCTTTTTATCATTTCATTAGTTATGGCTTCTTGATTTGTTGTGCGAAGTAAATTACCTAACATTGAAATACTTTTTACAAAAGAAAAATTATCCTCAATCCCGATGGCTGCATCTTTCAATTTCTCGGCGGGAATTCCTCCAAAAAATTCCCAATGGCTATTAGCTTGATGTTGTTCGTCTTTATCGCAAATTGCAAATAAAGGCAGAGCGGACTGAATCATATCAGTGGTAAGTTTATGACGTGTCCACAATTCGGGCCAAAATTTCTTCACATTTTGTAGAGAGTTAGCGCTATTTTTTTTAAGAACTTTTCGCAATTCCGAACTTATTTTAGAGTCATCTTTGAGAGCTAATGAACGGATAATATCGGGCCAAAGTCCGGAAGGCTTCCATTTTATTTTATGTTCTAATATTTTTTCAGGCGCAAAACGAAGCAAGTACGAGGCAGCATAGATTAAGGTGATGTCGTCAGAAATTGCGCTGGGATCAAGTTTAGTAATTCGGTCCTCAGCCATAGCGATAATTTTTTCAGATTTGATATTCCATTGCATTGCTCTAAATGTGAGTAATGCCAGAAACCTAGGGGACATTTCTTCTAGGCCGTCGCTTTCGGAGAAATGAGAAATAATATTCTCTCCTGCCCCATACCAAGCTAGGTCTAGCAGGGTATAGCTTACTCGTTGGGGGATATGTTTTTGCTGACATAATGGAATTGTTCTATGCCATAGGAGGCAATCTGTTCTGAGAGCCCACTCCCAAAGGGCCCGAGAAGCTACGTTTTGAGTCCAGAATGTAAGACCTTGAGTTAAAAAGTGTTCAAGTTCTATTTTATTTGAACTATCAGTGCACGAAAGGATTATTTCAAGCTCGCTTGTTGGTAGATCCAGCTTGAGTAGGCAGGTGGCCAAATCAAGTGGTATCATAATATTATTATTTTTCATATTTTGGAGTGCGAGTATTCTTTTGGTCGAGTTTGGTATCGATAAGAACTCGCTCTTAGATTGATCATCCATATAATTCAGGCTCTTGCAGTTTAAACATAGATGTCTCTATTTTAACATATGGTAGCTTGAAAGGTTGAATCTTATGATCTTATTTTTAAAGCAGATTTGCATTTTAAGTATCTCTATTTCTTATGCTATTAAGGCTTATTCAGGTGTTAGCCAATTAAAAATGACTGATGTTAAGCATAGCCAGATTTCTAAGGTTCGTCATATCGGTTATTTTCAAAAAATCGGAAAAAAAATTGTGTCTTTTCCAAATAGAGGTGATTTTTTTTTGAATACCAACTACCGTGCAGATGCTAAAAAAAAGACCTTGGGCTTTTCGAAGTTAGAGGGAGACATTTCAGATTCGATGAGAAATTCATTGCCGAAAATTATGTCACGAGTGGCAGTGAGGGGTTACCGTGAGTCTTCTCGAGATTCAATTCTAATTCTTGATGGAATCGGTCTAAAAATGTATGCGTTAGATAATAATGATCTGTCCTTTATTTCTCAGCATGATATTGTTGCCGATCGCATTCGTCCAGCGGCAGATTCTAGAGGAGAGCCGCTAACAAACGAAATTTTTTCCTTTAGGCAGCAGTTTATAAAAAGTTTCAATTCTGTTGCTCCCAATAAAGTAAAATTTAATAGTATGAGACTTATACCTAGTAGATGGAAAAGAGGTAGATCTCAATATTTAGTATCAACCAATATACCGGGTTTTCCCTTGCTAACTATTTATTGTTCCTCGGCAAATTTGACTAATTGTAGAATAGATAGGGGCTGCTTTGTCGATGGGATGAGAGGCTTCAAAAATAAGGGGAAATCTCTTAACCTCAGAGGCTTGGGTATCAGTGAAAAAAGAAAGAGTCTTGTTTTGGCTGATGCTGAAAAAAATGAGTTACTGTTGATGAGATATCATAGCTGTCACCACATCGCTTTGTTGAGAAAAATAAAGCTTCCTAAAGAATTAAGGCCAGTTACCGGTGTAATGGTGGACAAAAATGAGAATCTATGGATTTCTACGAGTGATTATGATCTGAAGACAGATTCCTCGCTATATGTTTGGCCAGCCGCCAAATGGTAAATTTTGAAGAAATTTAGTTTACTTAAAAGTCTGCGCCGACACTTATATTTAAATTGCCATTAAATATAGAGCTACTTTTTTTTCTTGTGCAGATAGATTGAAGATCATCTATTCCAGAAATGGAATAATCACAATCTTCGGTTTTTAGGTGTTCCAGAGGTATTCCGTAACTAATATCGATTGATCCTACCGCTGTTAGAAACTTAAGTGCTAAGCCGAAAGAGACGAAATTTTTAGTAAAAATATATTCAGGTCGCTGCAAGAGGTCGCTGAAATCATAATAAATATTATTGACGAGTGCCGACGGCTGATCTGATGTTCCGAAAGAGGCTTCCCATTCTGTTTTTTCATCAGGGGTGAAAAATACGTTACTACTGTCAACAAATGCCGTAATAGCTAAGCTTCCGGGTGAGAATTGGTAACGGATTTCACTCTTATATACAGATCTTTTTGATCCTCCTGTTGCGATATTCTTCCGTGAGTTGGTATTACTATCATAGTAGGTGAAAATTGGTCCAAGTTCCCTTGGACCGAAACCTCTATTGCTGTCGGAGCCACCAGCGAATAAGCGCTCTGAAAATGGTAATCCATTAATAACTTGTGCTTTATTTTTTATTCCGGAGTAAGCGGTAAAATTATAACCAACGGCGAATGCCCAGTTTTTTATAATTTCCTTGTAAAAGGTATGATTCCAATCCCACTTAAAGTATCCTAAATCCCCTCCGAGGGCGTAGTCAGCTTGGCTAAATTCAGAGTTTATCTTAAAGCCCTTAGTGGGCCAAACGATATTGTTTCTCTGATCGGATTCGAATCTTATCCCTAAGCGGGCACTGCGAATATTACCAGTGCTAATGATTTCAAATTGATCTTGGGACTCGTTCGAGTCGATCTTATCGATTTTTTGACCATAGAAGCCTACGATTTTTGAGCCATATAAATAATTGCGGAAAATATAGGTAAGCGCTCCTTCGGCACCGTTAGAAAATGTCCAAGCACCTGTTTCTGAAAGGCTAGAATAGTTGGATTTGGCTGAATGAGAAGCTAATGCCGATGCATTTACTGGTAGCCTAAATATGTAAGGCTCAGTAAGGCCAAGGCCCACTTTTCTTCCAAGGAGCATATTGGGTACAACTGAATCTATCGGTGATTGGCCCTTTTCTTCACTAATAGCTCCTTTGAAGAAAATCTGTCTTCCGATGCCCCCCCAGTTATTATAAGATGCCTCTAGTTGAAAACGTGCACCATTATAGAGGGTCCAACCAGGGCCGAATGCTGTCGTGCCTGGTTTACTTTCAACCAGAAGTATGGTGTAGGGAATAAAAGGACTTTCTTCCGATAAGTTAGAGCTGTCTGAAGGAATAATACTGACACTACTGAAAAGTCCGAGTGATAATAAAGCTTTTCTCGTTTCTTCTATTAGTTCTGGATTATACCAGTCATTTGTTTGAAATCGGAGCTCTCGTGAAACTACAAATCGTTTTGTTGTAATTAGTCCCGTGATGGTAATATCGCCGATCTTAACTCGCTTTTTCTCATCGATTTCTAGTAGGATTTTTGTTTCGATTTTATTCCAATTGTAGTTTTGTAGTAAATTGATTGAAATAGACGTGTAAATATAACCTTTCTTCCGATATAACAGTAATATTTTCTTTTCGAGCATGATGAGCTCTTCCCAAGTGATCGGTTTGCCTTTCTCAAAGTTACTAAGATTCTTTATCTCTTGATCAGATATAGCTTTATTGCCTCTCAATATTAATTCGTTAAAGACTCGTTGTTTTCCTTCTTGTACTACGAAGACGAGTCTTGTGATTCCGCTTGTTGCAGATTTTAGGATCCTAGGATATTTTACCTTGATATCCCAATAGCCTTTTGATTGGTACATGCTTGTTAGAGAATCAACTGAATTCTGAATCCTCTCTTGATTTAGTACAATATCTGACCAGCTATCATTTACTTGGAGGTTCATTTGTTCGAGACATTCTTCTAAGGAAAAGACACTAATATTTTCTATTTGAACGTCATTGATGGTGTATTTAGTACCCTGCTTTACTGTAAAGATATACTTGATAGAATCCTTATTTACGCTTTTATCTCTTTTAATGATTTCTGCATCTGAAAAACCAGCTTCTTTATAATTTCTGATTAATTCATTTGTCATTACATCAGGATCTGTGATACTTGCATCGATTTCGTTTAGTTTGGAAGACCATCCTTTCCCATTGTTGATAACTTCATAGGATATCTTTTTGCCGATATCACCTAGGACCTTGAGAATCGCAGAGTTCCTTATTGCATTATATTCGTAACTGTATTCGAGTAGATTTTGATTGTTGTACCCTAGCTCATTAAGTTCATTTTTGAGTTCTTCTATAGCTGATTCGGTGCTTTCGCGATCACAGATATCGCCTTTGCTAATACCAAAGTTAATGGATTTAGATAGATTAAACCTGATTTGGATTTGTTCAATTCGGCATGGAAAGCCTTCATCTATTTCGATATTAATGCGTACCAAGTCTTTCGAGATTTGAATGGTATCTATTTTTTGTTTTATCTTGTAGAAGCCTCGAGTCTTTAGATAATCTTGGGTGTCTTTAAGTAAAACTTTATTAATTTCAGAAGAATTAACCAAGCCAATATATTTTCTTAGTTTTGCCTCTAGATTACTTTTAAATGTTCTGGTTGTGAGCTCTGTTGAAATCTGTTCTATTGTGGGAGCGAGGACCCCCTCTATTTCTATAGCATTATTTTTCAAAGAAGCTGATAATTTTAGAAATGATTGCTTTTTAGTAAGATCATTCAGAAGGCTTTGTAGTTGACCTGCCGTATTTATTTTCTTGTATTTTATCCTAAAATCAGCCAAGTTTTCAGGAGATATCATATTTTCGGGTAAAAGGGTCCATTGGCGACATAAACCTTCGCTTGGAAAAGTTAGACATAGGATGAAGGTGAGTTTAAGGGAAATTAAACCTAAATTTGAGATCCAACCCAGTGTCAGTGTCTTTATTTTCTTCCTCTTCATCG
>PBRN01000004.1 GCA_002725955.1 Pseudobdellovibrionaceae bacterium | reverse complement strand
CACTTTGAACTGCACGTAAGCTTATAATTTCACCAGAAGCACCATCCAATACGTCTCTTTCATCTAATTTTAGTTCGAGATTACGTAAATGTTCGTAATTTATATATTCGCTATTAAGTGTTCGTTCAGCGTGATCGTAATCGAGTGGTGTTGCAAAATGTAATCCGACAGCACTATTTCTCTTTTCTTGTATGATAAAGTAAAGTTCTTTGACAGGGTTCTTGAAATTAAGTCTATGTTTCAATACTACAGGTTTAACGTTCGGACTTTGTGGGATTTGTTCTTTACTCTCTTGAACTTGAGTTATTAAATAATCTGTTGCTGAACTTAGCATTTTTTCCTTTTCTTCGACATCCAAACAAACCATTTCGACGTTCAATTTTAAACTTTTTATCAAGTTTTTAGGTTTTAAACCAGTATAATGTATAAAATTAGAAAAATCACTTCTCGTCGCGTGAATACACTTATCAACATCTCGGAGTTTTATAACAACCTCAATTTCCTGTTTATCAATTGCATGAAGTGGTATAGCAAGTTCGGGGTTATTGTGAAAATAAAAAGGTATATCTACAAAATACTTTTTATCGGAAATTGCATTACCAAGATAGTGTCCTAGTGCGACTTTCATAACCGATGTACCTGAATATTCTTCCGGTGGTTTACCTATAAGTTTAGATAAGTTCGTTTGTTTTGTTTGTGTAACGTATTGCTCGGAATAAATGTGTATAATATCACTCGTAAGTCTTTGAATAACTTCACCACCTATCAATAACTCCACGTATTCAATCATTTGGTGCCCTATCGATTCATTGTATCCTATACCAGTTGCATTTGTTATAGAATTCTTAAGAGTTTGATCTATAGCCGATAATTCAACTTTCATACTCACAGTTTTTAAAAGATCACCCTGGTTTTGTGGAATAATACACCGAACTTCGTTTCCGAAATCTATATCACCTTTTACGTCTAAATCCTCAAAGAAAGAGGCATAATTAGCGTGTTTTTGAAAATTTTTTACGAAGTATGTATATTCTGGATCATCCGTAAAAAAGGCGTCCTGTGGGCCAGTTGTTTCTAATTGAAGTCTTCCAGCCATTACTATTATATATGACTAAAATTTTAAACCACCAAGTCCGCTATGAACACGTAAAACATTATAACTTACACCGTATACATATACCGTATGTTCAAAAGTAGCGTCAGGTTCATCGAGTTCGACTTCTAAAAGGTTATGTGCGATTCTACTCATGTTAACCTGTCCTGTTGGATAGTACGTCTCTGGTTTTAACGAAAAACTATACACACCGAAATTGTTATTTGTAACGCCCGTGTAATATTTCAAAGGTTGTTCATAACTTAACATTAAATTATCTGCATCAATGATTGTATTATTATTGAATTTCATTGAGACGTGTTTTATTGGATTGTATTTGTATACATCGTCGCTAACCGCCATAAACAACATCTCTTTTACAGGACCCTTAAATTTGAGCATGATAGATTTTTTAGATTCACCAGCTTTCATCTTAAACTTCGACATTTGAACTTGTGTTATTATATATTCGATAGGTCGTGTCATTATAAAATCTCTTTCGTATTCGGTAATAAAAAAGAAATCCGTTATGAGAGATGGTTTTTTTATGGACGAAACCACATCGGATGGTGGATCTGCAATTGCACCAGTTGCAGTAGTGTATGAAACTGTTATATCCTTTAGTTTTTTGAATTTGATACGAATTTCTACTTGTTGTTTAGTGAGAGCAAATACAGGTATTGCTAAACTTGGGTGTCTAAAAAAGTAAAAAGGTAAAAAAACATTATAATCCCAATCCGATGATACAGCTATATAATTGTCGTGTCCTCCCAAAAAATAAAGCGTTTGATCGAGATCGTCTTTATTATTGTGTAATTGGTCATACATGTATATATAATCACCTGTTATCCTCTCTATGGTTTGTCCACCTATAAGTAAATCAGCGTGTTGAATTATTTTGGAACCTATGGATTTAATATACCTCAAATCTTTACCAGAACCTGGTGTACCAGTGGGTTGGGGTAAAGTAAATTTAAGCATCATACTCCGAATAAGGTCGCCTTTATTACTAGGTATACGACACTCTAAAGTTGTATCAAAATCAACGTCTCCATCAAATGGTGTTTCTATTGCTTCTATTGAAAATTTAGTATGTCTTTTAAAATTCATCAGGAAATATGAAAACTCGGGTTTACCAGTAAGCCACTGGTCCTGGATTCCTGTGACAGCGAGGTTTAGTCGACCAGCCATTCTTACTCTATGTGAGTAAAATTTTATAAATAAAAACGAAACAGTACATTAAATGAATCTTCAACTTCGAAAATTCAAGCCTGAAAGTATGGCCGATGATAAAGTATGTGTTTTTATCGGAAAACGTAATACAGGTAAATCAACGTTGGTTACGGACATTCTATACCATAAAAAACATTTACCAGCAGGAATAGTTCTATCAGCAACCGAAGAAGGAAACCATTACTATCAGAAATATGTACCCGATCTTTTCATATACGGCGATTACGATAGAGAAGCTATAGAACGTGTTATGGAAAGACAAAGGAAATTAGTAGGTAGCGGAAAACAAAATTGTGGTGCGTTTCTTCTTTTAGACGATTGTATGTACGATGCTAAATTCATGAAAGATACGTGTATTAGACAGTGTTTTATGAATGGGAGACACTGGAAGATATTTTTCATGTTAACCATGCAATACTGTATGGATCTCCCACCAGCACTCAGGGCAAACGTTGATTACGTATTTATTCTTCGCGAAAACATTATACAAAATAGAGAGAAGTTGTATAAATCGTTCTTTGGTATTTTTCCAACGTTCGAAATGTTCAATAAAGTCATGGATTCGTGTACAGAAAATTACGAGTGTTTAGTTTTAGATAATACATCAAAGAGTAATAAAATAGAAGATTGTGTTTTTTGGTACAAGGCAACTTTACGTAAAAACTTTAAAGTGGGTGCACCGCAATATTGGCAAACACATAAAAAGATGTTTAACCCAAGACACGGTAACATAAAAACCGGTGATAGAAATGCAGTTAAAAAAACGACGGCATTAAAAGTTATTAAGAAGAAATGATAAGAACACTCGTTAAAAGAATGTACACAACTTTAAACCCATACGCTTATACCAAAAATATTGAAAGGGTATATCCAATTTATAACGAACTTAATATGGATATACATCGATCTATAGGTGAACCAAATTATAAAGATGATGGGTATCGACTATTAGTGGACGTGTGTCATGACACAAAAACCATTTTTATAGATCACGACATGTGTGATTACGACGAATTGAATGATTTACCTAGAATTATAAAAGCGTTTGGGTGTTTATACCCAAAGTATACTTTAAAAAAATAATACCAGGATGCGTAAACAATAAAAACGAAAAACATTTGTATTACATATATGGCGACAGACATTTCTACCATGAATTTATCCGATACTGGCGATGGAATGGTTAATTTAAACAATAACCAATCTACAAATTTCATACCAAATGCGCAGCAGCCTCCACCTCCGATACAACAACAGACGCAGAGTTTTTCACCTGAAAAAAATATTGATTTTAAACAAAGTACTATGGACTCTACACCTATTTCTGATATTATGGGTCAACCAGAATCCCCCCTTGAACCACCAATGATGGCACAAGACCCACGAATGAATCAATCTCAAATGCAAGCGCCTATGATGATTGCACAACAACCTGTCGGACAGAAGACAGAAACGAAGGCGACTAAAAACGATAACCCATTTAATTTAACTGATGACCAATTTCAAGCTCTCGTCGTCGCTGCGTGTACTGCAATAGCAATTAGTAAGCCAGTTCAAGAAAAACTCGCAAACTTCGTGCCTCAGTATCTTAACGATCACGGGAATAGAAGTATGGTTGGTTTAGCAGCAACTGGTGCAGTCGCCGCAGTTGCATTTTATATTATTAGAAAGTATGCTTAAACATTGTTAACAGCATTATTGAAATGTGAATACATTTTTTCGTTTCCTAAAACAATGTAAGATGTTATAAATCCAAGTAGTAAACCTGCTCCACGAACTCCAATAACAGTCCCTGTACTTCGTGTAGTTTTACCGTAATTTTTGAACGAATCTTTGACCTTTCCAGAAATTTGGGCAAGAGCCGCAGAGAAACCCCAAGCAACACCCGTCGATAAGAGCATGAATGGAACGTCCAAAGCCATACGTCCCCAAAATTCACCACCTCTTGGTATATAGCCAAGAAGATTGGGTATTAAGAACGTTAATAGAAAAATTATAGCCCATGGGTTTTCGACGAAAAGTGGAAGTGCTGATAAGGAAAGAATACCATTCCAAAGTATAACCAAATATACAAAATCTTTTGTGGTTGCTTCTGACATTTTATATTAATTTAAGCATAGATTATTTATCCTGGACGTGTTTACCACAAAATTCAGTTCTTTTTGGTATCTCCTGATATATTCCTAACTTGACGCATATACCTCTGAGTTCCTTAAAATTACTCCAGAATTCTTTACTATGTGAATATTCATCTACGGTAGAGTGTGCGAGTTCGTGTAGAAGAACGTGGAAAATCTCATTTGAATCACCATCTATACATAACCCTATTTCATTTCCCTTGTTTGAATTGTATCCTATGGCACCACGTAAACGTATGTGTGCTGTTATTGGTATTTCATTACGCAAAACGGCAAACTTTTCGTTATTAGTTTCCCCGATATGTTCTCTGAGAATTCGATATTTTTCGCGAACCTCGGTTAACTCTTCTGGTTCTTTCGTATTGATGAATATGAGTATATTTATGATAAGGAGGAGTAAAGCGGCTATCATCTTATCATAAACATACATAAAAATACACACTACATAAATGAGATTATTTATTATTATTATTATTTTTTAATTTTTTAAGTAACTTCTGTTTCAAGTTAGTCATAAATGCACCTTCATCTCTTAATTGTTCAATTTCCTCTTGAACAGCATTTAATTTATTCGCCAATTTGGCTTCCTTTCCCATAAGTGTTTTAATTCTTTCGCGAACTACAGCTTCCCTAGCTCTTATTTTAGAAACTTGATTACGGTTTATTTTTTGAACATTATTAGGCCTGGACATTTTACCTTTTATATACTATACTAAGAAAAATAATAGGTTAATGTATATGAGTAATAACAATAACTCCAGGTCTACCAATCGCCGAGTCAGACGAAGACTTAATGTTCCTGAGCAACTTCGTAACCTCGGTGTTACGAACATGAATATTGTAGGTCTTTATTTAGAGGGAAGAAACTTAACCAAATTACCGTCGTCTATTGGTCTCCTTACAAAACTTAGAGAAATTGATGTGAGCAATAATAAATTAACCTCGATACCAAAAAGTATTGGTTTACTTACAAAACTTAAAGGACTTTACTTAGAAAATAATAAATTAACCTCGATACCAAATCAGATCGGTCTTTGTACAAATCTTGAAGATCTTGATTTGGAAAATAATAAATTAACCTCGATACCATCATACATTAATCTCCTTGAAAATTTAGAGTATTTAAATTTGAAACGTAATAAATTAACCTCGATACCACAATCTATTATTCACCTTCATAATCTAAAGAAAATTGATTTGAGTCATAACCCAAACCTTAAAACCATACCAAGAGAATTTATTGGTTTGGGACGTCATAATTTAAGAATTATTAAGAATAATTCGACAAAGTTTGTTGGAAGTATAGTACGTATAATGGAAATCCTAAAAGTTAAACGACAGGAAGATTTTATATCTGGGAAAACTTTTGAGAACGGTAATAGTGCCGTATACCTAGGACACAACAAGTTTTTAAACGAAAAATCACTTCTAAACTGGATAAAAACGAAAAACTCACTTACTAAAATTACTAATATTAACGCTTTATACGATCTTGAACCAAACACAAATGTCGTTGTAAATCCATTTACACGACAACCACTACTTAGAAAAAACATAAAATTCGTCACGTTTGTAAGAGGAAGACCTCTCTCAAGTCCTCCCCGATCCAAGAAAAACCTTTTACGAAATAACATAAGAAAAAAGGCGGGTAACGCCGCTCAGAGTAGACGTACCAATGTCAATAATAATAATAATAGGTAAATGTATATGAGTACCTCCAATAACTCCAGAGTTAACAATCGTTATGAAGATACCAATCGTCGAGTCAGGCGAAGACTTAATGATCCTGTTCCTTTTAACCTTACCAGTGTTAATAAAAATGCTAAGTGGATTGTTAAATCTGGTTATAGGAGTTCAGGGATTTTGCGTACCTACTATACTAATTTACCAAGAGAAATTGCTTTATTTACACGACTCGAATCATTATATATACGAAAGCATAAATTTACCTGGCTACCAAAAGAGATCGGTAACCTTAAAAACCTTAAGGAACTTAATTTGTCGATGGGTAATTTAGAATCGTTACCACCACAAATCGGTAACCTTAAAAATCTCGAAGAACTTAAATTAGAGGGTAATAAGCTACGTACTTTACCAAAAGAGATCGGTCTTTGTAAAAACCTTAAGAAAATTGATTTGGACGATAATATGATGGAATCGTTACCAAAAGAGATCGGTAACCTTAAAAAACTCGAAAAACTTAGTTTTGACGATAATAAATTAACATCGTTACCAAAAGAGATCAGTCTTTGTAAAAACCTTAAAGTACTTAATTTTGGTGGGAATAGAATAACATCGATACCAAAAGAGATCGGTCTTCTTAAAAATCTTGAAGAACTTAATTTTGGTGATAATAAATTAACATCGATACCAAAAGAGATTGGTCTTTGTAAAAACCTTAAAGAACTTAATTTTGGCGATAATAAATTAACCTCTATACCAAAAGAGATCGAAGACCTTCCCAAACTCTCAAAGCTTAATTTGCGACGGAACCCAGGACTTAAAGGTATATCGTCAGAACTTAGAAAGAATGGATTAAATATTTGGAAAAACACTAATACTAAATTTATAAATTATAAATATTATACGAACCAATTGTCCACTGTAACTGTTAAACGAAAAAATTTACCTCGTTTACCACCAAAAATCCGCGAAAATATCGCGCGAAAAGTTAATACAAAACCCAACACAAAAACCGAAACTAACAAAATGAATGTAGCAAGGTCGAGTTTAAAAGCTTATAACAATAAACAGAAAGTATTAACTCGTCGCGCGGAGAACTTGATAAACAAACGACAAACACAAAGGGCCAAGGCCCAAAAAGCAAGGAATATCGCGATTAAAGAAGCCAAAAACCTTTATAAAATTAATAATAATTTTTTTATGACTGTATCTAAAGTTCATAACACTGGACGAGCAAAATTAAAGAACAAAATAGAAAGCTTTAATGTTAAAAATAATAATAATTAATCATTTCTTATACACAAACCTAAATTTACTATACAAATCCGAAACCGGGTTCCCTTTAAGATCTTCCCACAGTGTTAAAGTAAACCCCAAATTTTCCATTCGCGTGAATAACATATCTTTATGCGCTAT
>PBRN01000303.1 GCA_002725955.1 Pseudobdellovibrionaceae bacterium | reverse complement strand
GGCTGATATTGCATAAAGGAGAATTTTGTTCGAGAACTACTTTGTTGGTTTGAGATTCCCTTGCAGTAATGATGCCCTGCAAGACGTTGCCATTTCCTTCAGATCCGAAAGAGCATGCCGTCCGGGCTGGAAAGGTTATTGTTTTTTTTACCGATTGTTTGGTGACTCCTTCGCTGCAGAATTCAGCTAAAAGGCCATTATCAAAAAGAAAATCACCTTCTCCGAGAAACGCAGAAGAATCACTGCTGAACGGCTGTTCCAGTCCTTTCGCTGTATCATTCTTGCCATCAAACTTACCCTTGTTTTGGCAATTGGTAGAAAGGCAGCATAAAATATATAAAGGTATTAACCTGTAATCATTATATTTTTTGATGAGGCTGATTAATTTTACGATGGTCTCTAATAATGGCAACATGATCTACCTTTCGTATCTGAACGAATTCTATCTTTAGACGAGCTGTTTTTGATATAAAACCTGCGATGAATAACTGATCGGTAGAAAACTAAAATTTCTTTAACTCAGTTAATATAAATCTAATTAAATTAGTAATAACAAATTTTTAGAGTTAAATTGAAACACTTAAATATATTATATTAGGTGTGAATCAGTATTTTGGCATAGGTTCATTGACGATGCTGGGTACAGTGGGCTGGGTTAGATGAATTCTTTGAGCGCCTTCGTACTCTTCTATCTACGAGTAGACATAAAATCACAGGTTTATACTTTAAATTTTTTTTGATAAGTTATTCAACTTAGCCGTGATTAGCACCTCAGGAGACATGGTAATGTTAAAACTAGTCGCTATATTGTTAAATCTGCTATGGACTCCTCTTGGTTATGGCGCTGTACCAGAATCGTTTGTGGATATAAAAAAAATCGCTCCGAAAGTGATTGTAGAAGCACGCTATCACATCAACCATAATTTTATTGGTCGGCCCATTAAAGGCTATAAAGCCAATAAGTGCTATCTGACGAAACAAGCTGCCCATGCTTTAAAAAAAGTGAGTCGTCATCTTGAATCTTTGGACTATGGATTAAAAGTCTATGATTGTTATCGACCGCAAATGGCGGTGGATGATTTTGTGGTTTGGGCGAAAGACCTGAATGATACCAAAATGAAAAAAGAGTTTTATGTTGAAGTTCCGAAGAATGAGTTGTTTAGCCGGGGTTATATAGCAGAAAAATCGGGTCATAGTCGAGGAAGTACTGTTGATCTGACAATCGTACCAAAGGGTCATAGTCAAAGGGCTAAATTAAAGAATCTGGTAGATTGCCGTGAGAAGATCGGGGAGCGCTATCCGGATGCTTCTATAGATATGGGTACAGGATACGATTGCTTTTCAGCAATGTCACATACGATGAACCCTAAAATAAACAAGATGGCCCATAAAAATCGTTTGCTGTTGAAGGAAGCCATGGAACGGTTTGGGTTTGTTAATTATGAGAAAGAATGGTGGCATTATACCTTAAAAGAAGAGCCATTTACGGATCAATATTTTAACTTTGAAGTTGAGTGACCAATAGGGATGCAAGAAAATTAGCTTCGAAAGATGGTTGCAGTATGATTATTTAAAAATTTCTTGCCAATTCGATTCGATATAACGACCTATTTTATAAGCTAGGATGGGAGGGACAGCATTGCCAATCAATTTGTAAGCATCTGACTGGCTGATCGAGCTTTTTTCCCCTTTGATCACAAATTTAAATGAATCGGGAAAGGTTTGTAGTCGTGCACATTCTCTAACGCTAAGTCTTCTTTCTTTCATCCCTAACTTTAGCTCATCAAGATGGGACCCCCCATTTTTTTTTGATAAGCGACGAAATTCTATATTTCCGTGGTGTTCAGCACGAATGGTCGGTCCAATAATTTTTTTTCGAACTTCGGTCTGGCCTTGTACATGGCTTCCGTAGAAACGACATTTGGAGTAATGGCGGTGAGATAAATCTTTCGCGGCTTCAGGTTCACCCAGGTCTTTAATGTAGTCATAGGCGAATACAGGTGGTTTCAATTTGGATTCCTTCGCCTTGATAAAGTGAGATTTTGGTGGAAAAAGTAGATTTTCTAGAATGGATAGATCTTTAAATTTACTTTTATGAATTGAATTAAGTCTGACGCCAATAAAGAAAACCCTTTCTCTGGTCTGAGGAATGCCATAGCTGGCCGCATTCAATAATTGATAGAAAACCTTATAACCGATACTTTCGAAGTCACTTTTAATGACTTCCGCTGTATCACCCAATGATAATATACCTTTGACATTCTCGGCTATAAAAAGTTTAGGCTGCATGATATCAATAGCCTCTCGCATCCAGAAATACAATTGGCCTCGATTCGCTTCTGTCGGCTCATCGCTGTCGACAAGGCTGCCCTTGTGACTGCGATGAGACTTTAATCCACGACGTTTTCCAGCTACCGAGAAATCCTGGCAAGGAAAACCTCCCGTTAAGATATCGATGCGTTTTGGAAATATTTTTTTTCCAAGCCGGTGCTGCTTCACTAGGTCCACAATACTTTCATTCCTAAAGTCATGAGCCTCACTGATGTTAGACTCCCAGGATACTTTGGCTTTATTCCAGACATCGCAACAAAATTTGGGTGTGATTTTACCTTTAGGTAATAGTAATTTCCTACGATTGTTAGTGATAGATGTTAACGGAAGATACTTCTCGATGGCAAAATTAAAGGATCTAGAGTTTGCTTCAAAACCACCCATAAGCCCTAGATCTAATCCTCCACAGCCAGAAAAAAAAGAAGCGAGATTTAGACTCATAGATCGACCCTGTTATCGATTTTAAACATACTGATATTGTATATGGCTACTAGTGTGAAGACCTGGGTAAATTCTGCAGAGAGGTTGATGTTGATAAAGACAAAACATTGACGTCAAGTTGATTTCATATCTTTGATAATACTGTGTATTTTTGGGCCTGTTGCATTTTTGTTCGAAGGCGATGAGTCCAGTCTTAACTTTCATTACTATCATCAAAGAATACTGAGTGAGGTAAAGCTCTATTTTAGTTGATTTATAGACCACAGTAAGGTGAGATATTATCGATAGCTAGACCAATGTTACCGGCGACGGTACCACCACCGGATGGAAAAGATGTGATATGAACGCTAACGATTGATTTAGTGTCATTAGCACTACGAATGATCAGTGGGGTTCTCTCTCCGTCGCGGAAAACATTGTCTGGTGCCGTTGCAGATATCTCAGTGATGACGGTTCCCTCTGCATTCAGGCCTTTCACTGTGACCGTTTCCTGGAAATCGATATCCATCACAACCACTTTCGTTACATTAGTAGGTGCACTGTATGATAAGATTAAGGTTTCACTGTGAACGGCTGTTCTCTGACCATCGGTGATAAAGAATTTGCCGCCCATTTGATCGGGAGCTTGGTAATTAGGGATGTTTTCGGGGCCGCCGTAGTAAGCATTGGGGGTATCAACACCATACTCTGCAATCATAAGGGGGGCGCCACTCAAAGTCGATAAAGATAAACCGTGGCTTACGAGATATTGACCGGTGATGACAGATCCTTTGGTTGGTATTTGACCCAAAAGAGATTCAAAATCTAGAGTGGGTGAACTGCAGCCATCATCCCAGGTGACATCAAGTGTAAAGTTGAACTTAATGCTTTGCCCGGAGATTTGAACTGCAAATTCGAAACGGACATTGGTAGTAGTCCCCATGGGCGCAGCGCTGAGGGCATACATCCGATGCCAAGGCGATTCTGTTGTGATCGGCAGTTCTGTAATTTGTACCTGGGATCCCGTAGTGTCAAAATTAGAGGAGAAGCTTCCACCAACCAAATCTGGGTTGGGTATTTTCTCACCATCTTTTTCCATGCGGCAGCCAACAGGTACACCAGCCATAGTATCTGTACTTTCAAGAATCTCACAAAATAAATAGGCTCCAGTTATATTACCTGGTGCGTCAACTGATTCTGAAGCTTTTGTATTTTGGGTGAGAGGGTCACTACCTCGCTTATTTGCGATGTCTTCAAACTGAGACTCCGAACAGGCGCTGACATTGAGCGCAAGTATAGCTAAGCTTAACCATAAATATCCGAATTTTTTAGTACAGTTCCCCATCAGTACATTTTCGGTTACATCTGTTGGAAACATAATAAAGAATTGTAATGTGCTGAAATATAAGAGTTTTGTGGAGAGTGTTCTCTTGTTCTGAAACTGATGAAGACCTATAGGTTGATATAAAACTTCTTTGAGGAATGGGTAGAGCCCGGGGCTTGGCCCCGTCTCTAGGAGTATGGTTTTAGCCTTTTTGGTTCTTTAAACCGTTTAACTCTTTCTCTAAATCTCTAGTTTCGTTAAGTTCTTTGGAAAGTTCCTCTCCTTTTTGTTTCAGAGACTGCGTCAGCTCCTCAAAACGTTTAATTTCTTCTTGTAAACTCGCCTGAGCGGCGGATAAGTTGGTCTGAACTTCCCTCAGCTTTGCTTCTTCGTCGCGTAGAGTCTTCTGCTGAACGCCGAATTCTTCGTTTAGTTTAACTATCTGGTCTGATAGCTCTTTAACCCTGGCCTGGAGTTCAGTAATTTCTGCACTTAATGCAGCGTTAGCTTTGTTAATATCGCTAATGCCACGGGTTAGCAATTCTACTTTTGCTTCTTCATATTCAATGTCTTTACGCAGTTTTTCATTTTTGGATTCTAGGTCTGTTATGACGTCAGCGATCCTGTTGCATTCTTGAGTGGTCTTTTCGAGATCTGCCTTCATGGAGGCGATTTGTTCTTGGTTCGTCGATTTGGCTGAACTGATATTACCTGTCAAGGTATCAGCTCTTTTGGTTCTATTTGCGGCTTTTATCTTTGCTTGTTCCAACTGTTCCTCCAGACGCTCTCTTTCAGCATTACCCATATCGAAGGCTGTTTGAAGCTCGATTTCCAGAGTTGCTATTGTGGTTTGCTGTTCTACTAATTGACCGTTGACGTCTGCTAGTTGCCGTTCCAAAATATCACGGATTTCTTGACCATTTTCTTCAATTTGTTCTGCTCTGGTGTTAAGTTCCTCGATTCGTTGGTTTGCTATTTTGAGATCCTCTGCAATTTCTTCTTTTTCCTCTACTGTCTGACTCAGAGTGCTATTCTCACTGACTCTTCTAGGAGTATCAATAGAACAAGCCATGAGCGAAGTCGAAAGCAATGTTGCGAGGAAAATTTTATTTTTTCCCGGGTTTTTCATATACAGTTCCTTTTTTGATTCATTCCTTGGTTTTTTTAAGTATTGTTCTGGTTTGCAGCAGCTGCTTCTCTTTCGGCTTTCTCATTTAGTATTCTTTGTGTCTCGGCGTCGATTTCATTTTTGATAATCACTTGTTTGTTATTTTCAGCATCAATGGCTTTCACTACTGAATTTATAGCATCCTGAAGCTGTTTGTTTTTTTCCTGATACTTTGCGATTTGGGCTTGAGTTACCTCTAAGTTTCCTTTCATAGTAGTCACTGCAACAACCGTAAGGTCGATCTTTTGTTGTGTATATTGATTGCGTGATTCTAGCTCCTTGACCAATTGCTCAAGCTTTTCTATTGCTATTTTGAGTAGTTCGATCTCGGACTCTAAGCGGTTCTTTTTCTCTACCAAACGATTATATTGCTCTTGTAAAATCTCGTTGGCTAGTTGTAGGTTTTTCAAGTTCTGATTTAGGTATTCATTTTCTGACTGTAATTTTGCACATTTAGCGTTTAATCGATCTACTTCTGCTGTAGCCGCAGCTATTTTCCCCATTAATTCTTCAAGCTCTTTATCTTTACTATCATCAGCATTTCTTAAGTCTTTATCTGTTTTTTGAACCTCGGCTTCCCATTTAGTTTTTTCTTCTTCCAGCTTTTCTAATTCCTCACGTAATGCGTTAGCCTGATTGCTGTTTTGATTCCGCTGGTTGTTAAGCTGGGTTTGGATCCGCGCCATTTCTGTTGAAGTTCCCTGCAGAAGCAGGTTTTTGTCAGCAAGTTCCGCTTCTAGAATTTCGGATCTCTCTGCGCTCTGTTCTTCGAGTAAGGCTATTTCTTCATTTACTTTGCCGACTTCTTTTTGAGCATCTGAAAGTTCGTCTGCCGCTTTAGAGGAATTGTCGGCAAGATCTGAAACTTCTGCAGTTACATCCCGCCCCGTCGATTTAGGGTTGCTGGGTTCTTCGGCGCATCCTGTTAATAAGAAAAATGAGACAATCAGATAGTTTAGATTTTTCAAACTATACCTCCCTGAATTGATAAACTGATCCGTTGATTAAATAGCAAAATAATCGAGGCCATTTTGGTTTCTCTCCTGAAATGTGGTTATGAATTAGTAAAAAAGTATAAGCAGAAAACATACCAAAAAATGATTTTATCCCTGTAACCTCCTAGTCTATTGATTAATAGAGATAAGTAGGATGATCAGGGTGTTTATAAACTGACCATGGTATTCCTAATCCGATGATCGATTGGGATTTAATCTTGTTAAATATCGTAAATGAATATTTTTTTAGAGCTTTAGAAAAGCATGATGATGATTTATTTGTATATTAAGGTAGGGAAAAAATATTTACAGTTATAATTACTGACTTTTTTGTAGCTTTATTTATAGGAATATTGCTCTAAATTTATAAAGTAAATTTGATCTGATTGAGAAACAGGTGTTTCTGTCTCTCTTAATACATGATTCTCATTAATCTGGATTTTAGAGTAGGTAGCGGCGGAGATATTCTTCTGACCAAGTGCGCTTTATAGAATTGCTATCTAAGCAAGTGGTCACATTAGTATTAAATCAAAATCAAATTAAATTAGGGGGTTACTAAAAATCAAAAAACTTAGTGATCAGCAGGTGCTATAATAAATGGATTATAAAACTTCAAATTAGAGATAGGAAACGATGCGTTTTCCGATTTATATCGTCGCCTTATTAGGGGGGCTTTTTTACTGCGAGTTGTCTATTCAGGCAAATATCATCGTTGAGAATCAAGATAATCTCTATGTTGATATCGATAAAGATTTTGTCGATAACCATGGTAAGCAAAAAGATGGTCATTTTTTTGGGGGCCAAAGCTATTACTATATTGGTTACGAGGACTTTGAAACAGTATCCTCGCCAGAATTTCAGAAGAACTTCACGAGATCTGAAAAAGAATATCTCTCCTTTGCTATGAAAGAGCAACAATTCTGGGTTAAAATTAGCTTCTTAAATAATAGCCCTATTGATAAAACCATCTACATGTTTCCAGAAATAAATTATTCGCGGAACCTTTCCGTTTATCACGATACTTTAATTGCAAGTCTTAACCCGAAAGACATCCTGCAAAAAAGGGTTGTAGAACTTAATATCAAAGCAAATTCTACTTCAACTTTCTTTATCAAACGATTTTGTATGCTTTCTCAAAGACAATCTTTTACCTACTGGCTCGATAGATCTAATCTGGTTGACTATCTAATTTCCCTAAAATCCAATTGGGGTATCTTAATAGCCATTTTTGCAATGAGTCTGATATTTACGTTTATTCTTCTCATTAGCTACCGATCATCGACATACATTTATTATTGTGCTTACCTGCTTTCTTTTATTGGATATGCCACCTTACTTTGGGGTGTTGTAGCTGTTCCTTATTCCGATTATTTTATTAATGGTACTGCTTCGTTGCTTGGTATATTCGCAGTTTTGTTCATAATAAGGTTTCTGAGCATCACCGGCCGGATTAAATATGTGATGCTTTTGCCCGCTTGTATCTATATCTTAGCTATGGTTACTAATTTCTTTGATTTAAGCCTAGCTATGATCACAAACTCAATAGCAAGTGGCCTAGGTGCTTTGTTTTATATAGTTTATGCTTGCTATCTGTATATAAAAGATAGAGAACGGCATGTTCTTATTTTTATCACAGCCTATGGCTCTTTAATGATAGGGACGGTTATACAGTTGTTGATGTGGCACGGAATGATTCCCCTAACTTTTCCTAAAATGATACTTTACAGTGCAGGCTTTGAAAACATCCTGATGCTGTTGGCGTTAGCTGATAAAATATACAATACTGAAAAAGAGCGGCTCAAGGGTTATGGAGAAATTTCTCATTCCTATGATCAATTGCAGAAGGTGTTTTATCCTCATCAGTTGACATCCATGAAAAAGGGTTATCACCTAGAAACGACTATGCCTATAGGTTCTCATGATGCTTGTGTTATCAGTTTTGATATAGCTGATGCTAGTCAAATCAAGGCTGGTAAAGTTAAAGAGTTTTTGCGGGATATTTTTTCGAACTGTAATAGACTAATGATGGAGAACTATAAAGAGGATGATGATGTTAATTTAGTCATATCGAATGGTTTTCGGATTAAGGAAATGGGAGACGGTTTATTATGTTCAGTAGGTTTTCCCTATAAATCACCTACTAATGATCCATTTATGGATGCTCTTGCTCTTGCAGAAGCATTTATGGAAATGTTCAATCAGAAAGTAATAGAATTTAATTATCCTCAGGATATTTTATGTGGATGCGGTATAGCATATGGACCGATTGAAACCTTTTATCCTGATGCCAGTCCAATAGATTATGACGC
>PBRN01000302.1 GCA_002725955.1 Pseudobdellovibrionaceae bacterium | reverse complement strand
GGCTGTGGCTTTGTCTGGAATCTTTCTGTGTTCGGTGACCGATGGAATGATGTATTCGTCCACTAAGGCTTTGGGGATGAAAAAATGTTTTTTATCAGTTAGGTTGCTGGTGAAAACTGCCACCAGATTATATGCTGGAGCAATAAATATGTACTGCCCCCTAAAGCCAACGGCCATGTAATAATCTTGTGAGTAGTTATTTTTGAATCCCCAATTCCATTGCCAACGCCATAATTTGTCCATATTGAACATGGCTGGTCCGTTCCACCATTGATAGCCATAATTCTGGTAAATATCTGCTGCTATATGAGTCTGAGTGGAAGTCCGGATCCATTCCTTAGAAACAAGTTGTTTGTTCTCCCATTTTCCTTCGTTGAGAAAAAGAACGCCAAATTTTGCCATATCGCGGGGGGTCATTTGCATACCTGCCCACCCCACTTGAATATCATCTTTATCCAGTTTCCAGCTGATATCACGGGCGTTAATGCCTAAATGTGAGAAAAGGTACTTTTGTGCAAATAATCGTGGTTTCATTTGTGTCGTTTTATTGAGAATCCTAGAAATAAGATAGCTGGATCCGTTGCTGTAGCTAAATTCTTTACCGGGATGAGTATCCATCGGCAGGTCTAATAGATATTGAAGCCAATCATTCTGAGCCTTCATCTTGAGCATACCCTTCCACTTATAGCGCCAGGAGTCTTCGGTTTTCAGGCCAGATGACATAGTTAGAAGGTTTTCTAAAGTTATTGCTTTTTTATCCTCGTCTACATTCAAGATCTTTCTATCTTTGAAAAATTCAAGTAAAGGTGTATTAGTATTTTCAATAAATTTCTTGTCGATAGCGATTCCTATGAGGCTGGATAGGATACTCTTGGTGACGGAATAAATTTGATGTTGGTCTTCTGGTTTAACCGGGTACTGATATGCATCTGTGACTATGAAATTATTTCTGACTACCGTGACACTATCTATCCGGTAGTTTTTTTCCTTAATTAATCTCAGCATGGCAGTTAGTTTGGATGAGTCCATACCTTGGCTTTCTGGCGATGTTTTTTGCCAATTTTTTGTGGGCCAATAGGCTGGAGATATTCGGTCGAGCTTTAAGGGAGAAATTTTGGTTTGGCAGCTGAGAAGACTCACAAGGAATAAAAACATAATGATGTGCATTAAATCTCATCCTCTTCGGATTTAGTGAAATAGCAAAAATTAGATGTTTTATACATAATAACAGTAAAAATATTTCTAAGCTAATTCATTATTTTAATATTATTGAAATATGAATTAACTGCTTCTTTTTAATCAGTTGAACCCTTCTTCATGTGTTTTGGTGCCGTGAGATCATATATAAAGACCGATATAATAAAATTTTAACTATAATGTTAAAATATTGGCTATAATTAGGTTCCTGGTAACGGCGGCTAAAAAAATGTTAATGATTAATGTATGGGAGCTATAAATGAGAAAGGTTTTGCTTGTTGATGACTCACCAGTAATCCGAACAGGCTTTAAAAATGCTTTTTCCAAATCTGAGTTTGAGTGCCTCGAAGCTGAGGATGGTCTGCAGGGGCTAGATGCCATGAGTAATCATGGCGATATAGCAGTAATTATTCTGGATTTCAATATGCCTAATATGAATGGCATGGAGATGTTAGTTGAACTTGATAGAATTGGCAAAGAACTACCACCCATATTTATGGTCACAACAGAATATGAAGAAGAAATCGTAAAAAAGTGCGAGACCTTGGGCGTCAAGGCTTGGATTGTTAAGCCGATTGATCCGGAATCGCTTAATCGGATTATCCTTAAGTATTTAAAAACACAGGAAAGTAAAGCCAAAGTAGCAAATTGACAAAGTTGTGTTTTGCTCAATGCGTACTTCATGTCACTACTTGTTTACTCGGTTGAATCTAGGTGTGAGTCTGCTCGCCCGGGGTTAAAAAGTGATTTGATTATATTTGAGTATTCAAATACCAGCTGTATTTAATAGTGAGGTAGACATATGAAAACCATCATCTGTATGGCTGTATTAGTGTTGATGCAAGTTAGCTGCCAAAAAACAGCCGACGATACTGATGATGCTAAAAGTGCAACGAGCTACACCAGAGATCTCCAGCGACAGGCTTATCAAGAATATAATTTCGAAAATAGAAAAAATTTTGAACAGGCGAAAAAAGGTCTCATAGCACCACTTGAAAACAAAGGTATTGTGAAGAATAAAAAGGGTGAAGTCGTCTGGGATTTCGATCGCTTCAAAAAGCAGATTAGAATGGATAAAGAGGCTCCAAGTACTGTTCATCCTAGTCTTTGGCGACAAAGTCAGCTGTTAACTATAGGTGACTTATTCGAGGTGACTCCGGGAGTCTATCAGATTAGAGGCTTGGACCTCAGTAATATGACTATAGTAGAAGGTGAAGCAGGTATTACCGTTTATGATCCACTTCTTTCCCGGGAAACGGCTAAGGCAGCTTTAGATTTATATTATAAACATCGTGGTGAAAGAAAGGTCATAGCTGTTGTCTATAGTCATTCCCACGCAGATCACTTTGGTGGTGTAAAGGGAGTTGTTTCTAAAGAAGAAGTTGATAGCGGTAAAGTAAAAATATATGCTCCGGTCGGTTTCAATGAGCACGCTATCGCCGAAAATTTATATGCAGGTCTGGCGATGGGACGAAGGTCTAGCTATATGTTTGGTGGGTTACTAAAAGTAGGGCCAAGAGGTCAGGTCAGTTCAGGACTAGGTTTATCTGTGTCTTCGGGGATGCTGGGTATCATCGAGCCAACTGATATTATTACTACCACCGGAGAAAAAAGAGTTATTGATGGGTTGGAGTATGAATTTCTAATGGCTTCTCATTCGGAAGCTCCTGCTGATATGATGTGGTATCTTCCTAAGTATAAAATGCTAAACCTTGCCGAAAATGCAAGTTATACTATGCATAATCTATATACTCTCCGAGGAGCTAAAACTAGAGATGCAAGTTTATGGGCAAAGTATCTAAACCAGGTGCTCCAAACTTGGGGCAAAAAATACCAGGTAGCAATTGGCATGCACCACTGGCCCACATGGGGTACTCAAGATATTACCGATCATGTAAAGTCTCAAAGAGATTTATATAAATTTCTTCATGACCAAACTCTTCTATTACTTAATAAAGGTTTTACCATTAATGAAATCCCTGAGCTGATTGAGATTCCTAAAAGTATCGAGAATTTTTGGGGGACTCAAGGCTACTACGGTTCTAAAAGTCATAATGTGAGAGCTATTTACAACTACTATTTAGGCTACTTTGATGGCAATCCTTCCCATCTGGATCCATTGACGCCGGTAGAGGAGGCTCGTCATTACGTGGAGGCTATGGGAGGTCGGGACAAGGTTTATGATCTAGGATTAAAAGCATTTAAGGAAGGCAGTTATAAATGGGCTGCTATATTATTAAATCACTTGGTTTTCTACGAGCCTAATGATAGCAAAGTCCGTGCGCTGCTTGCCGATGTTTTGACTCAATTGGGCTATCAGTCTAAAAGCGGTCCATGGAGGAACTTCTATTTAACAGGAGCGAAGGAGCTTCGTGAAGGTGCGATAAAACGTAACCCAGGTCCTACTAGGGAAAAGGAAATTTTAACGACTCTACCTATAGAGCATATTTTCGGCTTTATGGCTATTCAGGTAAATTCCGAGAAGGCTGAAGGTAAAAAGATTACAATCAACTGGGTTTTTCCTGACACTAAGGAAAAGTATACGATGTTTTTAGAAAATTCTGTTTTGAACTACTGGTCGAATTCCTATCTTTCAGATGCAGATGCTACCATTACGATAACCAGAAAATTATTTGATAGTTTTTTATCTGGAGATACAAGTTTCGTTAAGTTAATCGGCAGTGACAAAGTAAAATTAGAAGGAAGTAAATTGAGCTTTCTGAGTCTAATTCTCTGCTTGGATAGAGAAGATCAATATTTAGGTTTTAACATAATAGAACCTTAAAATAAATGAGGGTTGTTAGGAAACATTTTTAGGGAAAAAGTCACTAAAGTGACTGAGGGATATAATGATTTTGATTAATGGGACTTTTGTAAAAATAGCACATAAATTTGGTCGGTGAATGGGATTTTCAATGGGGCTATTTTATTGACCCTATCGAAACCCCAAATAATTTAGAATAATGTATTTTAAAGTTATATTCCTTGTGAGGTTATTATGACGATCTTGAGACTCCTAACCATATGTTTTATCACTCTGACGACTCTGTTAGGTTGCCAAGAAAAATTTTCCGGAAAGAAACCACCGTTAGCTCAACAGGGTCAGCTAGATCTGACTGGTTGGAGTTTTACTGATGATGGGCCTCTAGATTTAAGCGGTCAATGGCAGTTTGTGCCGAAGAAATTTTTAACACTTGATGAGCTTAAAGCTAATCCTATTCCTAACCCTATTTATCTTGATATGCCTGGAACGTGGGATGTGAAGTTAGATGGTGGCAAGGTACTTGATAAAAAAAGTTTTGGAACCTATCGATTAAAACTATTGGTTAATACAGAAGGTCAAAAATTTGCCTTTCGTTTTCAACATCGACGTACAGCTTTTGAATTATATCTTAATGGTAAATTAGTTGTTCGCAACGGATTAGTTGGAGAAACCAGTGAGACAACTAAGGCAGGAATCTTATCCAAAGTCATGGCTGTGGATTTAAAACAAGGGCAAAATGATTTAACCCTATATGTTGCAAATTTCAATTTTCAAAAAGGCGGAACACGATCCTCTCCTCGTTTAGGTGAATATCAATCATTGATTAAAGAAAGAGAAGCAAGCCTCATCGGCCGGATTTTCGTTTTTGGTGGAATTTTCATTATGGCGTTGTATCACTTTATTTTGTACCTCCTGCGCCGGGATGAAAAATCTACAATATACTGTGGCATTTTTTGCATCAGCTCCCTAATAGGAGGCTTATGTGAGGGTAATATGTATATTGCCAATATCTTCCCTAATATGTCTTGGGAACTTTATTTCAAGATAAGATGGATAGGCATCATTCTTTTTCTCTTTGGTCTTGTTAACTTTTTTCACTCTGTTTTTGCTCAATACATTCATAGAAAAATAGTCAGTACCGTGTCTTATATTAGTGTTCCCCTGTTTCTTGCTCTATGTGTTTTAGATTTCAATCAATATATTAAAGTCTTTATGACTATATACTTGCCTTTTCTGTTAATTGTTGTCGGGTATTTGTTCATTTCTTCTATAAGAGCCTGGAAGAAATTCCCAAAGGAATCGTTAGTCATAACCTCTGGTCTAATCTTTTGGGTTGCAGCGGTTACAAACGATATTTTAAATGCAAATTTTGTGATTAATACAAAGTTTGTTGGAGTGTATGGTCTATTTGTTTTTATCTTCTCCCTAGCTACTCTTTTATCTATGAGGTTCTCATGGGCTTTTAGGGATCTAAATACTGCTCAGGTAGAAATTAAGAAATTAAATACTAGTCTAGAGAATATGGTCAAACAAAAAACAGCAGATATTCGGTCTATGATGATTCATATTCGGCAGGGTATTTTTGCTCTTGCTGGAAAAGGTTCTCCAGTGATTCAAAAAGATTACTCTCGACATTTGGAAGAAATTTTGGATACGGATAATATTGCCGGCGGTAAGATCGAAAACCTTTTGTTAGAAAGTAGTAGTCTAAATTCGGATGAAAGAAATATTGTAGAAGAAACTATTAAGTTTAGCATGATAGGCGACAGTCTTACTTATGATTTAAATGAACATAATTTGCCGAAAGAACTTGTTTTTCAAAGGGTCGGTGACGAACAAAAAATTCTTGAAATTGACTGGGGTCCTATCGCAAATGCAGATGATTGCGATCAGATTGATAAGGTCTTAGTTTGTATTCGTGATGTTTCTGAACAGAGAAAATTGATGAATGAATCGAGGTCCCAACAACGTGAGCTGGCAATCATCGATGAAATTTTGAAGGTGAAACCCGATCGTTTTAATGATTTCATTGAGACTAGTCAAAAGTTTTTTGCTCAAAATCGTAAGTTGATTGAAGAAAATAAAGAATCTTCAGAAGATGCATTAAGGATTCTTTTTATTAACATGCACACTGTTAAAGGTAATGCCCGAACTTACCATTTTCAATTAATGACTGGGGCAATTCATGAGGCGGAACAGGCATACAGTATGTTGCAAAAGAAGGAGTGTGAATGGGATCAAGCTAAACTATTATCTGATCTCGATCAGGTTGAAGAAATCATGGATGATTATTTACGGGTCAATATTGAGAAATTAGGGCGAAAAAAAGACAGTGGAAATTATCTGGCCATTAATGGAGATTTGATAAAGAATATTATCGACACTCTAATTAAGATCGAAAATAATGGTGATGTAGAAAAAAATAGTGCGGCAATATTGAAAGTCCAGTCTCAACTACACCGAGCTTATTACCATCATATTGTCGATGTTTTTAAAGAGATTACCAATGGAGTCTCTGCTCTGGCGAATGATTTAAAGAAAGAAAGCCCTGCAGTAGAAATCGCTTCATCGGATATTTTGTTGACCCGTGATGCAGTGAAGGTTTTAAACGATGTTTTTGTGCATATCCTGCGAAACTCTATGGATCATGGCATTGAGAATGCAGAAACTAGGAAAAAGTCAGGTAAAAAACCCACAGGTAAGATAGCTATTTCTTTTGTAAAAGATAAGGAACAATTAATAGTTAATTATCAAGATGATGGTCAAGGTCTTAATCTATCTTTGCTAAAAGATAAAGGAGTAGAAAACGGCCTCTTCGATCCAACCGGGGACATAGAGAATGCGAAAGTGGCAGAATTGATTTTCGAATCAGGGTTGTCAACTGCTTCGCAGGTCTCTGATATTTCGGGACGAGGGGTAGGGATGGATGCCGTTCGCAGTTACCTAAATACTAATGGTGGTGCTATTGATCTAGAGTTTACCGGCGTCGAAAATGACAAAGGTTGTATCCCATTTGCCTTTAAAATCATATTACCTTCTAGCTTCTGTGTAGATGCTTAGGAGCTTTCGACTGGGTTAATAACAATCTTTTTGAGTTTCAAATCCATCCAGAAAGCTCCCAGTGGAATAAGTGATGCTATAAATATCTGCGTCGAGAAACGATAGCTCCATTTATAGTTAAGATGAGCTTTAAAAATCGCAAGGATTAAAATAACACATAGAATACCATGCCCCATACCCACTATTCTCACCGCTAAAGGGAAATCATAAATATATTTTAATGGCATAGCGATGACCAGCAATATTAAGTAGGATAGCCCTTCTAAAATTGAAGCTATCCTTAAGCGAGATATATCGGAGCTCATTGTTCATCCTTTAAGTTAGGTTCCGTATTATCGGATCTAATCAGCCAAATTCAACATGGGCGTTACCACTTTTTCAGGAAGCCCTAGTTGATATGGTAGCTGCAAACCATTGCACTGAGCCAAATCGGCAGCATTCATGCGTCGCTCTATAAATTCAGCTTTTATCTTATAGGTACTATTGTCTGCCGTTATAGTAGTTCCATCCTTAAGTGCAAAAATAGCCGACCAGTTCTCAAAGGTTTCTCCTGTGATGGGGTCGGTTATTTTACCAGAAGGTTCCATCGGCACATGGAGCCTACCAAAATCTGCATGAAGATCAAATGTTTTACCTAAGTTCTTGGTTTCGCCAAATCTCTCGTTCTCAGCTGTAAGGGTCAGCTCAAAGCTTAGTGGTTTTTTGAACGTGACTAGTTGATTATTAGAGTCATAGAGTAATACCGTTTTTGCCCATGTCTCCTTGCCCATGTCATAGCTATAGGTTGTATTGACTAGTTGCCTGATAGTCCAGCCATCTGTGATGTTGTTTTCTACTGAATAGTGCGTATCCCAGTCTGATTTGAGAATGAGATCACCTACCCATAATGTGTAGAAATTATCTGAACTAGCTCCGGAAAAATCAACATTTACTGTCTGGTTATTGGTCAAATCAGTCAGGACAAAGTTGCTTATTCGATAATTTCTTGGGCTTGAGTAAGTATTTTGATAATATTTATTACCATTACCAGGGTTTTGTAAATCGTCGGCGGTGAGTGTGCCTCCCACCGGGCAGGTTTGGTAGCAAACCACGTCGATAGAGGAATTACTTTTTAATGGTTCCCATACATCCATATAAGCAGTTATGGATCCTCCATTATTGCTGATAATTATAGATCCAGATAATGATGGGCTCCAAAGATACTGTTGACTGCCCTGTTCAATAGTGGCTTCGTAGGGAGTTAGATCCTCCCATGTCGACATGCTAGTGCTTTCCCATGATGTATTTTCCCGTCGGGCTATGACATAGAATTTTTGATCCGCTTCATAACGTACCTTATAAGAATATTTGTTATCATTGTTATTGGGAGGCCAATAGCCTTCTAATTCCTTACCTATGATTTTACTGAGGCTGTAGTTACTACGGGTGTTTTTACTGAGGCGTCCAGGTTTTACCTGAATCGTATATTTTGCTCCCAATTTAGGATTGCCCTCCGTGTCGTATGACGAAAGATCAACCGCCCATACTTCCATCCCGTTTGTAAGTTCAACAGGGCTACCATCGAAAGAAAAGAAATCAACACCCCAGTAACTGGCAGATCCTTGAATGGCCGTTTGCATATCTGTGCTGGTGGTTAAAAATAGTGAGTTGTCGATATTTTCTGCTGGTTGCCCATTGGGTAAAAACATGCGATATCCACCCACATTATTGGTAAAACTATTACTAGCGTAACATTCAGTGATTGGTTCGGTATTGATATTTCCCTGCCATTCGGGGCCAAAATAATCCTGTGGATTGGCGATTTTTTTCTCTCGCAGCAGGAAGTCACCATTGAATGCTACATAGAATTGCCCTCCTGGTTCCCCCGATTCTTCATCCCAGCCTTCAATATCAGCTGTATATGAACCGTTTAGCATAGAACCTTTTCTTGGTCCGTCTGTCGTATCCAGTTTAAAAACCCCCGCCATTCTTTTGCTGTTGCCGAAGGCATAGTTGGTATCTGTATAGTTAATAAGAACCTCATCCGGTGCCATACCAACTCGATTGCCAGATTCAATGATCATCGATCCACGAAAATTGGCCCATTGCTGATTCTCGACCATATTGTCTAGACTCAAAGGTATGGATGTCATGCCGTCTTGATTCATCCCTCCACCTATACCCATGCCGGAAGCATAGCCCAGAATTTTGAGGTAATAAGATCCGAATGGGTTGGTATCACTCGAACCTTCATTGATAACAAACGTAATCTGTTTATCCATGCTAGGCATAAAACTGTTGGATGATTGTTCTGTGTATTGCATTTTTACGATGAGCTGGCTTTCTACATTGACAAAGGCTTCCCATGTGATGACTGCAAGACCATCATCTTTTTTACCGGACTGTTGTTGTCCACCGCCGCCTTGTTGCCCGCCGCTACCTGATTGTCCCTTACTGGATGCTTGAGGTAGGCAGGCTTTGATTTTCGCTGATACTTTTTGTTTGGTTTTAGGGATATTGGTATATTGGACTTTAGTGAGGATGCATAGCATAGACCGTACGGTTTTGAGCATGGATAGTGATGGATCATGCACCCATGTGTGGGTGGTCATCTGATCATAGGTCTCATTGCCAAATAGGGATAAGAGGTTGTTGCCCACCTGGAGAGTTCCTGCCTGAATCACATCAAAGTTGCTATTTAATTTTTTTTGGCTAGCGATTGCTAATGCTTCATCTCTTGTTCCATTGTATGGAGTTTCAGAGAAACTCTCATAGTTATTAACAGCCAGTTGGTTTGGCTGAAAGACTCCACCTTCATCTCCATTATCTTTTTTGTCAAATATTCCACAACCAATAAGCATAGCGCTAAGGCTAACAACGAGATAGATTCTTACTGGTATGAAATAGTTTAGTTTTATCTTTATCTTTATCAACGACTTTCTCCGCATTTGAACTTGATTCCGGTTTCACTCAAATCTGTATTGGCAGAAATGCTAAAAAACTATAGTCCTCATCAAAAAAAAGTCTTTAGCGGTTAGATCGTTGAATGAAATTAGGAAGTTGTATTTTTTATTTAGCAGTATCATCACTCATAATTATGTTTTTCTTGAACTCAATTTCTGCTTTATTTCAATAATATAGATCTCCTGCTACTTCTATTGTGGTGGTTTTTGGACAATAATAGGGTGCTAAACTTTCGATTAGTTTGATTGTTTGGAGCGGTTAAATGATTGATTATATGAAGTAATATGAGTTATTTAAGTAAATATGAATCTTACAAGGTGTTATCTTACGAGAAGACTAGCCGATAAAACGTAGCGAAATGACGACATGTAAATCTATTTGTGGAGTCAGAAAACCGATCGATCTGATGAGAAGGAAGTTATTCACATTGTCATTTTTTCGTAAATTTTTTGCATTTAGCTTCACACTTTTACTAGTGTTTACCAGTAAGCTTATGGCACTAGATGCTAGTAAATCAAGCTGTCCTCAGTATAAGCATGAAGGCTGTGTTAAATTGATTAAGAGTCAAATGACCAACTTTGAATATGCCAGCGCTAGTCTTAATGCAGAACTTCAATGTTATAATGGTAGCGAAACTAGCAATCTTGATGTCCTGAATGAGCGGCGATTATCCTACCGAGCTTTGGGCTGTTATTATAGCTTTTTGGTAGAGCGTTTTCTTGGTAATCCCTTACGCTCACAGTCAGCACTAGATCAAGCCACCCGTCTGATAAAATTTGGTTGCTTATATCAATTAAGCTGGCTGTGTCGGCTAAGTGGCGATATTTTTGAATTAGAAAAAGTCTCTCTTCGTAATGAGATGATTTATGATATTGAAGATATGAGTGCATCTCTCAGGGGGGAAGAAGTCTATATCTTCGTTTATATTCCCCGTATTCTGCCAGAAGCGGCAAAGCTTTTCTTCAGTAATTTTATGGCTCATGAACTGAAGGAGAGAAACGTAAAGATTCTACAATGCAATGACTGCAATCGCTACGAAACTGGTAAACCTTCATTATCCATCGTTCTGAAATATATAGCTGATCGTTTAACTGCTTCTGTGAAAGTGTTTCAGCCGCAGACAAAAAAATTTTCGTTTGAGAAACATTATGGCTATCCGGATGCTCGTGATTTCGATGAAGTGTTTGCTTCTCTAGGTAGACTAGAAGATCCTCGGCTGAAAAATTATAATCAGTTTCATCTGCATAAACCTATTTTTAACTTGAAGTTGAGTTTAGGTTTCGCTCATATTGGCAACTATGCTTTGGCAGAGGAATTGGACCAGAACCGTATTATTGTAGGTATCCGTTCGACTGAATCATTTAACTATGGGCGTGACGAATATGGCTTGGAGATCACTTCCCATCAGACCCAGAGAAGCTTATATTCTGAGGATTCGCCAGAGCCAGCTTCAGAAACAGAGATTCCGGTTTACCCTAAGGCTGGTACAATTTCATTTCGCTATGGTCATATCTTTTTTGCTGACAATAGATTTAAGTCCACACCCCATTTAAGCATAGGAGTTGGTGCTGGTGCGTTCTTAACGGGGACGATGTATGCTTCCGTAGCTGACTTAGAATTTAGTGTGAGAGTTGGTAAACGATATAGTTTTGACTTTAAAAAACACTTTATATCTTCATCCAAAATGAAGTTTTCTAGTACTTATAATTCAGCTAAAGCGAGAGAAGGTTCAGAGATCGCTTTCGCTTGTCATTTTTAGCATTTCCATTTTTGTATTATGATCTCAATCTCCGAGATTTCTATTTATTCCAGATCACTTTTGGATCTTTGTGGACTGCTGCTATCAAGTCTTTTGGTGATGACTGCGAAGCCCGTAACCATTCATACCTACAAGTATATTTAGTCTGAAGGGCTATATGAATGCACTATATTTTTCGATAGTGTCTTTTCTTACTTTATTAAAAAAGAATGAAAGAATGTTTAAAAAATACTAATAAAAACAGATGATTATCTATTTTGTTTTCTTTTCCTCAGGTTGTTATCATACCGGTCCGATCGATTAAAATGTTGGATCTTCTTGGGAGGAGATGATTGATGGCGAAGTTTTTGAATCTAGTTTCCGTATTGGCTTTGTTGTTATCTTGTTCAGATGAAATGGATGTACAGCGTTCTAGTCTTCGTACCCCTGGTACTGGTACTGCGCTCAATGCTCCGACATTGATCGGCAGTGGCACTAGTGCTGATCCCTATCTGGTGGAATCCGCTGAAGACTTTCTTCAGCTAGGATTGGATCTGACGGCCCATTATGTTCTGACTGAGAACATAGACTTATCATCGATCCCGAACTATATCCCAATTGGCTATGGTATCGATATGAGTTGCACTGTGAAAGCCATGCAGTGCAGCGATATCTCTAAAACATCAAAGGATTTGTGTCTTAGTAGTGGAGGCACTTGGGGTGCTCAGCAATCTGCAGAGGTTGCTGATTGTTCAGCCGCTTGCGAAACATTATTCCCTGATATCAATGTTGGTTATGGATCCCGTGACGCCTACACCGCAGGAGAAAATGTTTGCGAATGGACAGACCAAAATCCCAAGGCGTTTTCAGGAAGCCTTGATGGTCAGGATTTTTCAATCACAGGTTTGACTGCCAACCACCCTTACCATAGTGGCGTTGGTTTGTTTGCTTATATTAAGAATGCGATGATACAAAATTTAAAAGTTTCAGTGGTGAGCATTACTAGTTTTAGTGGTGCGGGTGGCTTAGCGGCCTATGCTGATGGTGCTGTTGTTACTAATGTTGAAATCAGTGGTGAGAGCATCTCAGCTAGTCATTATTATGGTGTAGGTGGTGTCATTGGACGAGTTACGGGGTTAGAACCAGACTCAGAGATCAACTACAGTATATTTAGTGATGTTATTTCTTCTGTTAACACCGTTTCTGGAAAGGATGCTGTTGGTGGCGCTTTTGGTAGTATTGATAGATCGGTGAATGCCTCTGAGATTTCAGTCAGCGGTGCTACAGTCACTGGTTCTGGATCATACATAGGGGGTGTTGTTGGTAAAGCAACCAATAATGGTACTTTATCAAAGTTAGCAGGAGACTCCCTAACGGTTTCTGGCAATACAGCAGTGGGATCACTTGTTGGATTAGCAGGATGGTACACTATCGTTAAAAACTCTTCTTCCATAGCTTCCAGTGTTACTGGAGCTACAAAAATTGGAGGGGCTATTGGAGAACTAGCCACTTCTTCAACTCTTGTCAGTATCTCGGTTAAGGATGTCCAGATAGAAGTATCTGATAAAATTGCTGGTGGGTTAGTTGGTTCCTCAGCTTGGGGTAATACTATTCGCAACTCATCAGTAGGTGCCGGTGAAGGCTCTGTACCTTCCATTACATATACTGGCAGTGAAACCAGTCCATTTACAGCCCGGTTTGGGGGGCTTGCAGGCGAGGCTTTTGGCACACTTGTGTCAAGTTGTAACACAGAATCTAATATCAATGGTGGTAATTACGCTAAGGAAGTAGGTGGGCTTGTTGGTTACCTATTTGAAGTTTCTAGAGTAAGGGTGAATACAACTGCCAAAGGGACTCTAATTGGTTACCAGGATGTTGGCGGATTGATTGGTCTGATCGAAAGCACAGACGGCACTGCAGTATATATTGAAGATGTCTCCAGTGATACTGATATTACAGCTAGTATTGGCGTAGGTGGTATTGTAGGTAGGGCATTTATCAATAACTCTAATACCATGGATTTAAAAATGTCCTTTAGGAATGTTACTTCTGCTGGGTCTATTACTGCTAATAATAATGCTGAAAACATTGGCGGTATTTGTGGTTCTTGCATTGATGCCGTTATCAAGGATGCCTTAAATAAAGGGGCGATTTCAGCCTCAACAGCCTCTGCTAATGGCGGACGCATCGGTGGTGTTGTCGGCTATGGTGAAAAGCTTGATGTCATTAGAGTTACTAATACCGGTAATATTACTTTCAATGGTAGCACTGATAGCGATAATCATTTCGGTTTTGGCGGTATTGCCGGAGAGTTAAAAACCTCTTCCAGCATTGATGAGTCTTTTTCTTCTGGAACGATTACGGTAACGCAAGGTTATGCGTTGGGTGGGGTTGCTGGCGTGCTTGAAAATGCTGATGTTACTGATAGTTATAATGCAGGTAACCTTACACTTAATCATGATGCAGCTGCTGGCAAGAAGTTCGAATTTGGAGGCTTTGTTGGGAAGTTGTACGGAAGTATCAATCTACATAATGGTTATACTAAGGGCAGTCTGACCCACAACCAAGCATCACAGGCAGAAGGTTTTATTGGAGACGAAGATACTGGAGTAACTATTTCTTTTTCTGGTAATTCATATTGTGAGAATACCGAAACTAATACGAATGTTACTGATGGTCTTACCGACTGGTCTACCACAACTCTGACAAGCGACCCCTGGACTTACGACGTTACGGGGATGCGACCTGTTTTGATTAATAATGCTGAAACATTTTGACTAAGGTTTTTATTTTAGATAATCACGATCTAACTTTTTTCTGTTACGTCGTCTTCTTATGGTAGCCTTCTTTTTTATAAAATTTATTAAATCATATTTTATGTAACTAGTAAATCTGCAAACACCAAGCGGATTAGAGTCATATGAGCTATGCATGAACTATTCTATTGCAAACATCCTTGGTGTTGATCAACAAGCCTGATTTTATTCATCATCGTATCAACCCACCAATCGTTATTGCGATATAGGTTAGCATTTCTTCCAGCGAGGAAAATACTTGCTAATTGCTTGCGTAGAAGACTAATAACCTCAGGTTTTTTTAGATCATCAGCTATTTCGCCTCCACCGATCCTGGCGAATTGCTGTAAAATAAATTGCCTGCCTTGTTCACTAACCGGAACATGTTTGCTAGTGGTCATGGTCCCCGTCTCTTGAAAACTGAAAACCCCAATACGACATGATCTAGGTCCAGTAAATACACCTGTAGTTTGATTGCTTTCCCAGATATCCATAGCCGTTTTTACTTGTGCTTGTTCTATCGGGCCACCTCGTTCCCAATCCCATGAAATTCTAAAACCTCCCATGGCTGCCCCAAGGTCATGAATAATCATCCAGGTATTTTTTTGTGGGCATTTATTGTCTTTCGGCTTGGTGCACGCAAGCTTTTGGTTATCTTGTTGATTATCCACATGAGAAATCATCGCAGCAAAGATGCCTAAAGCCTCTCGTTCAATTTTAAGCCCGTGGTCATTCGTGGCAACAAGGTCTTCAAAAAAGCTCCAGCCTGACTGATTCGATTCAGTGCCTACTATTTTATCGCCAAATTTTTTTTCAATCAGTGCAGTCAAAAAAAACTGATCCATTTTGGTCGCCTTATATTTGTCTCGCATTTTTTGTTTTGCTAATGGTGCAGAAATATTTTTATAGCGTTTAATGAAATCCCATGGATCTTCTTCAGGACAATCCTTACAAAGGACTTTGACCGGGAAATAATAGTCATGGCGGAACCCTAACAACCATAAGAGTCGTGAGGCTGCAGCTTCATTATAGACCTCTCCGTTTAGGTCTCCAAATTTAATTTTGACCCCTTTTTTTACTATATCACCATCAGTATCGAGAATATCGCAGAGGAACTTAGGCGACATGCCGCTGGGAGGGGCGTCAAAGTTTTCCTGCGAAAAAACACAGGTAACAGTGCTATTCCATTTAAAGTAGTCTTCACCTTCGACACTATCTTTTTTGGGTTTCGGTCCCTCTTTAATTTCTTGCTCTGATAGCTTCGCTGGGGAATCACCGTCGAACCCTTTGAAAACTCTGGCCTCAGAAATGAGAGCCTTTCTTTCGGCGTCGGAGATATAAATCTTACCAGATGTTTTACTATTCTCATTATTTTTGCAGGAACAGATGATAAGGCTTAAAGATATGAGGACATAACTGAATAACTTTTTGGGGAACACTGTTTTGTATCCTTATGAGAGCAAGTTTAATCAAACCCACTAATGCAAAAAGGATTCCATGTATTATAATAATGATTCTAGCTATATATGTGTCTGATGTGTCTTTGTTCTCAATAAAGAGATTGCGAGTATGACACTCCTACTTGGGAGTGGGATATCTAGTATGTTGATCTATTCCCAGGTATTTGCTGAAGACTTCCTTCTACGAAAATAGAATGTTCTACAAGGAAGTCTTCGCTAAATGTCTTATGGTTGTTATTGGTCGGCCTGCAGCACTTTACTCAGACTGATGAGAAAACGTTTTCTGGGGTAGATGCTGACCGGCGATTTCGCTGAGGACAGTATTTTCGGCATCACTGTGCTGGTATGGTCACCGCCAGCGATGCTAATGGTGCGCACACGGTAGTTCTCTTGTGCTGGGTTTAGTTTTTGATGGTACTTAGGTAAGAAAATACCATTGGATCCTGCTACTAGACCATCGTTGATGCGTTGTCCACTAAAACGCCACAGATCATAGTATAGGTTTCGAAGAATCGTATAGGTGAATCGATCACCTCTGAACATCGGATGAGATAACAAACCTTTTTTCTCTGCTCCTTCTCTCTTGCTGAAAACCGGCCCAGGCATGGTGCTGATTTGCTGGTAATAATTTATATGGCTTGGTATTTCGTTGTTTTGCCACCATGCCAGTCGGCTTGGGGTAGTTAGCTCGTCCACTGCAAGCATTGCCTCACTGTAAAAAAACAGAGCTTTCTCATACAGGCTTTCTCGATCGGCGAGTAACTCTACACCAATGGGGGCCACTGCCCCTAGGGCTGCAAGTATATTTATTTTATTTATATTGCCTTCCCACTGCATTTCTTTGGGAGTTTTTTCGAGGATCTCCAAGAGCTCTGATGCTAATGGCAATAGCAGATTTAAGTTTTCACGGCTTAGTCCATTGTCTTTTAAATCGTATAGCCTATCACCGAGTCGGCGCATTTGCCAAAAACGGGTGCCTTCTTTGATACTCGCATTAGCAATATCGGAACCAAATAATGATCCATTTAGACTGATCATACCTTTCAGGTTTGGATACCAATCGGCGTCTGTCGGATCAGCATGAAGCGATGCCAATAGTGCTAAATTTATATTGGCACCCATAGAGTGTCCGGTCAAATATAGGTTCTCAGGTGTATCAATGGTTTTGAAAAGGGTTTGTAGTCTCTCTCGGAAATACGGTACAAGTGACTCGAGAGGACGGAAAGATTCAAGAGAAGCGGGAGCTGGATCGCAGTAAATTAATTTGACGACTTCTTTACCATCAACAGTGATGCTGCCAAATTTGAATAAGTCGGTCAGAGACTTATCTACATCTCCCATGGCTTTCAGAGAGAATGAGGGGGCTGTTGCCTTGGCTTCTTGTATAGCTGCTATTGCTGCTGTGGCGAAAGCGCCGGTATTATTTATATGCGCTTGCCATACTTGAGTACTGAAAAATTCCTGAGCAATACCAGGTATGATAATGAGTGTTTGAACTTCGTTTTCGGTGGCTTCACCAGCTTCTATCTCAAGAAAAGATGTTGTTTTAGTTTCCGATGCTTTGAGTAAGTCATCTGGGTGTAACTGACGAAAAAAATCTTGAGAAGTTACCAGGGATTCAGCTTCAGCGCTAAGCTGGTCAATGCTGGCGAATGCCAACTTTTCCCCTTGGTTATTCTGATCAGGTAAAGCGAGGACTAACCCCGGCAACAGAGGTGCCTCGTTTTCCGGTGTGAGTTGGGTAAAAAGTTGACGGTAATAGTCTGTAACCCTAAACGACTGTTCATTGTGTGTTGCGAGAAATTGACCATCAGCATAAGAACTGGTGACAAATAGACCTGCCAGAAATAGGGATTTCCATTGTTTTATTAAACTCATGAACTCTCCTTCAAAACGAGCACCTATGATTAAAGAAGTAAATTTAGTGGAGTTTGCCACTAAACCAGACGGTGTTTGGGCGTAATCTACTGGGGGGAGGAAAAAATGACTATAGCCATATTTAAAACTTAACAAAAAATATAATTTAACTTAACGAGTTCTTTGTGGGGATGATTTTTAAGGTTTTTTGGGTAAGACTTGTCCTACAGTGTGTGAGATTTTGACCGTTTTTGAAAGTTCAGATACCAATCGGTTCGTCTTAACTCTATTTCTCGCACATCTGGTTCAGCCTGTTTCAGGTGAGTTTAACCTGATTAGTAGTTGGGCAGACTGGATGCGTATATATTACATCGCTAGGCTTTGCTGGGTCGGGTTGACTTTGCTGCGTTGTTCACTTCAACAGCGCTAAAGTGTGTCAAAATAGCGCAAAAAATGGGTTTAATAATTATCATAGTTTAGAACTGCAGGACTTTATTATTAATTTATAAAGATCCTAATAAATTGCTTAATTCGCTTACTTAGTTTAGCTTCTTCGAACGAAAATAAATTGCCGGTTACAAGGCAGGGCTATGGAGGGCTAAATGAGTTATAAGTCTGAGGCAGAAGAAATTACGACCACACCTAGGGGGATTCCCTATATTGTTGCGAATGAAGCGGCAGAGAGATTTAGCTTCTATGGAATGAGAGCTATTCTGACCGTTTTCATGACAAAGTATCTTTTAGATAGCACTGGCGCTGTAGCAACTATGCAGCCAGAGGAAGCTAAAGGTTACTATCATATGTTTACTTCTGCCGTTTATTTCTTTCCTATTCTGGGAGCTTTGTTCTCTGACTGGTTGTTTGGCAAGTATAAAACTATTTTGACTTTATCGGTCGTTTATTGCGCTGGCCATTTAGCATTGGCTATGGATGAATCCCGGATTGGTTTAGCCGTTGGTCTGACTCTTATTGCTATTGGTTCAGGTGGAATCAAGCCCTGTGTATCAGCTCATGTTGGTGATCAGTTCGGTAAGAACAACAAGCATTTGATGGATAAGGTTTTTAGCTGGTTCTATCTTTCCATTAACTTGGGTGCGTTCGTCTCTTCTCTTGCAACCCCTTTCCTCTTGGATCGTTATGGTCCTTCTGTGGCTTTCGGCGTGCCTGGAGCGTTGATGCTGATAGCAACTTTCTTTTTCTGGATGGGCCGTAATACGTTTGTTCATGTCCCTCCATCCGGAACTGAACTGTTTAAGCAATCATTTTCGAAGCAGGGTCTGAAGGCGGTAGGTAAGTTATGTGTGGTATATGCCTTCGTTGCAATGTTTTGGGCTCTATTTGATCAAACTGGTTCGGCATGGGTTTTACAGGCTGAAAATATGGACCGGGTTATTTGGGGGTATGAGTTGCTGCCTTCACAGATTCAAGCTGTTAACCCAATTATGATCCTGCTCTTTGTACCTATTATCAGTTACCTGGTATATCCATTTCTAAGAAGGATTATGATCCTCACTTCTTTAAAGAAAATAGCCATAGGATTTTTCATTACCGTAGCTGCTTTTCTCATCCCTGCGCAGGTTGAAATGTGGATAGAGGCAGGGCAGACGCCTTCGATCATATGGCAGGTATTTGCTTATGTGATCATTACGATAGCTGAAATTTTTGTATCCATCACTTGTCTGGAGTTTTCCTATACCCAAGCGCCAAAAGCAATGAAATCAGTTGTCATGGCCCTTTACCTAGCGTCGGTGTCCTTAGGTAACTTTTTTGTGATGGGAGTGAACTTCTTTATTCAAAATGCTGATGGTACCAGTAAGCTGAGTGGTCCTGATTATTATCTGTTTTTTGCCGGCACCATGGCCCTAACGGCGCTTCTATTCCTTGGAGTTGTTAAATGGTATGGCAGTGAAGAACCGCAGCCTGAACCTGAAGGCGATCAGGGTCTGAACGTGGCCAAAGACAATGCCTACGCCTGATGGTTGATTGATTAGTTTTGGGCGGCCTCAGACACCATGGATTTTGATCGTTGATCACAGGACTTGGTGATTGGGCCGACCCGCTAGCATAGGGTTCCCAAGGATGGTGACCCTATGGCTCTCCTCTAAAACCCTGGTAATTTATTTTTTCTAACCGTATGATAAGATTTAAACTTTCTATGAAGGGCCCATTTTTTAAGCTGGGTTTGTTACTGAGGTTGGTGACTCAGGCCTTATGATTTCCCCCTTTTAAAGTCATTTAAATCAATGGGTTATGCTTTTTTAAAATTTCATCCAGTCAAAGGTGGCTATCATGAAAAAAATGATAATTTTTGCCGTAACTGTCTTCTTTATCGGAGCCTGCGCCTATGCTCATCGGCTGTACACTGTGGGTAAGCAATCTCAGGCCATGGATCCTCCGGCAGTTGTAGGCTTGGAATGTCCTGATAAGCCGAACTGCGTATCAAGCTTGGCCAAAGAGGGTGACACGCATCGTATTGATCCTCTAACCGATTTTGGTGGTGATGAACCTTTAGCAAAAATTCGCACAGTACTTGCTGATATGAATATTGTTATTAGCGGTGATGACCCGCGTTTTGTGCATGGTGAAGCTACCAGTAAAATCTTTGAGTTTGTAGATGACGTGGATATTATGGTTGCTGAAGATGAGCAGGCAGCTTTTCACATTCGTTCTGCTTCTCGTGTTGGCTATGCAGATATGGGAGTTAATCTTAAACGAGTGGAAGAGATTCGGCGTCGCTTAGCAATAAAGTCGGACGGTAAGGTGCGGGACCCGGGAAATACCGATTAATAAAAGTTTATGCACCCTTTTTAGTTTCTAACTGGGATGGTTTGGCTTTTTCATCAACCTCTATGACCTGTCCCTTTTTGAGGAATCCCAAAAAGCCATCCTCTCGTGCCTTTTGGTTCCAACCTTCCCAGTCTTCAACGACATTATCCTGATAGTGGAGTAGCCACATTTTAGACTTGTGTTCCTTGTCCAGGGTTTTCAATTCTTCGTAGTGAGAATGAACCTGGCTCCAGAAGGGAGATGTTTCACAGTCGTGAAAGATGATATCCGATTCACGATAAAAGTCTTTCATTTGGTTGGGAGCAAATTGAGTATCCGAAGGGTAATAAACCTTAGTGCCTTTTTCTGTTGTCATCATCAGGCCGAAGGAAGGCATGATGGAATATTTATTCATGATATGCACTGATTGAATCAATTCAAAGCGGATTGATTGCCAACTAAACTCTCCATTTTCTTTTATGATGTTCATATTGAAAAAAGTTCCGAAGCTAGCCGTTATGCCTTGCAGTGTTGCTAGGCCGGGAGAAATCGCAGTCCAGACATCATTGGTTAAGCCGCGGTGGCCATAGTATTCAATAGGGCTCTTACCAGGGTCAAAGTAGGAGGTTAAGGCTAGATATTCAATACCCCCGATATGGTCCTGGTGCGGATGAGTGATGTATAGAGCATCAACATCTTTGTATGATAATTGCTGTTCATTTAAAGCAAAGCGGATGTCGCCTCCGGCATCGATCAGCAGTTTTTTATCTTCGTTTTCGATCAGTATATTGCACTGAAAGTTCTTGAGACAGAATGCAGAACCTGTGCCGACAAATGTGAACTTCATTTTCCCTCCATGACTCTTTATATTTTAGCACGGAGATTTACTTCAGAAAAATAGGCAGTAATTGTATTAGTTCAGAAAGTTAATCTATTTCATCTGCTTTCGAGCCTTATGTAGTTTTTTATAGCTTTCAACGAGTTTTTGATGTTTCTCTAGTCCTTCCAGCTTCATGCTGGTTTTCTTGAGACCATAAAACCTTACATTCCCTTGTATCGATCCCACAACTTTTTCCATAGTTTCTTCTCCAAACATTCTGGTAAAGTTCTGCAGATAATGATCAAGGTGAAGATCCTCATCAATGGTAATTTCTAACACGGCATCTAATGCCTGGTAGAATAGCTTGCGCTTGATGGAGTTATCATTAAAATCTAGAAAATTAGATACTAGTTCATGAGCGTCTTCAAACTGTTGCAAGGCTAAATAAATCAAAATCTTTAGTTCGCCAATGTCTAATTGTCCCCAGACTGAATTCTCATCGAATTCGATCCCGATCAACTCGGAAATCCTTGTATAGTTATCAAGGTGACTTTCTTCCAGGTTTTCTACAAGTACTGCTAACTCTTCATCACTAAGGTCATGGAGGGTGAGGATGTTCTCTCTAAAGGGGAGCGCTTTATTAGTGTTGTCCCATACCAAGTCTTCAGGAGGATATATTTCAGAATAGCCTGGAACTAAAATCCGACAGGCCTTGGCACCAAGTTCTTCATAGTCTGCTATATATACTTCTTTTTCCATGGCTTTAAGGATATTCATGAGATAGTTATTTTCTTCTTCAGTGGTGCCCGAAAAATTCCATTCATTAAATTCATACTCAGATTTGCTGCTGAAAAATTTCCAGGAAATCACACCAGTAGAGTCGATAAAATGCTCTACCAGGTTATTCGGTTCAGTGACAGCATTTTTACTGAAGGTAGGTGCTAGCACATCATTTAACCCCTCAAAGCTTCTCCCTTGAAGAAGTTCCGTCAGACTTCGTTCTAAAGCGATTTCAAATTTAGGATGGGCACCGAAAGATGCAAATACTCCACCATTACGGGGATTCATTAAGGTCACACACATGACCGGGAAACGGCCTCCTAAAGAGGCATCTTTTACTAAAATGGGATAGCCTTTAGCTTCCAGTTCGTCGATGCCAGCTAATATTTTAGGGAACTTTTCCAGAATAGTGCGTGGAACATCGGGTAGAATAATCTCTTCAGCGATAATCCGATTTTTTACCGCTCGTTCAAAAATCTCAGAAAGACATTGAACACGGGCTTCCATGATTGTGTTACCCGCACTCATGCCATTACTTACGAATAGATTACCAATTAGGTTGACGGGAATATAAACCTTTTCTTGGTCCGACTGACGGATATAAGGAATGGTACAAATGCCTCGTTCAGTTGCGCCTGAGTTGGTATCAATCAAATGAGATGCTTTGAGCTCATCCTCTTCATTATAAATACTCAGTAAATACTCATCCATCATCTGAGCTGGCAAAGCATCGTCGGGGTCTGGCTTAAACCATTTTTCGTTAGGGTAGTGTACGAAATCACTTTTGCTAATTTCTTGGCCTAAATAGTGGTCGTTGTAAAAATAATTAAAACTGATGCGTTCCATATATTCTCCAAGAGCTGAGCATAAAGCACTTTCCTTTGAAGCTCCTTTGCCATTGGTGAAACACATTGGGGAGTCAGCATCTCTAATATGAACTGACCAAACATTTGGAACTAAATTGCGCCATGAAGCAATTTCAATGTCGATACCGAGAGAGGATAAAAGGCCTGTCATATTTTTGATAGTGTCTTCCAAAGCAACGTCACGGCCGGGGATCATTGTTTTAGTATCACTTTGGATGAAGTCATCCTGAATCAGGCTTGAGTCTTTGCCTAAAGATTCAGTGGCATCAATTTTAAATTCTGGAGTTTGCTGAACGACCTTTTTAACTGTACAGCGATCGATCGATCTCAGTATGCCTTCACGATCCTTATCAGAGATATACTCGGGTAGTTCCACCTGGATATTAAATATCTGGGCATAGCGATTTTCGGGATCGATGATATTATCCTGTGATAGTTTGATATCGTCGGTTGGGATTTCTCGGGCACGGCAGTATACCTTGACAAAGTAGGCAGCACACAAGGCTGAAGAGGCTAGAAAATAGTCGAAAGGACTGGGAGCTGTACCATCACCTTTGTAACGAATGGGTTGGTCCGTGGTTATGGTAAAGTCATCGAACTTGGCTTCGAGCTTGAGATTTTCTAGAAATCCTACATTTATTTTCATGATCTTTTTCCTTAGTGCCGTTGGTGCATAGCTTATACTATGAAAATCAATGGCTAGCTAGGTCAATATAGCTAGCGGCCAAAATCACCTACAAAAGATATAATTATCTGATTATATTTATTCTTTTCTTTTTATTTGAGCTGTTTAACTATCTAGTTAACGAGATAGTTAACTAGAAAAGTCCAGCTGATGTTTCGGCTGGGACTTCGCTAACCAAAATCCATATTCTCTGCTCACAAAAACATAGCTGGCAGACCTTTTTTTGCGATTTATATTTTAAACTTTCAATAAATTTATGCGGTCGCTGTTGCTATTTTGCTAAAAAACTATCAAATGGCTGTAACTATGTTAAGGGGTCTTGGTTATAAACCAAGTATGAATGGTTTTGGTGGCTAAATTTCAATCTTTGTCACAGTCAGTAAATATGGAAGAATGACATGAAATACAAGTCTATGCTTATTTTGGGAGCTCTTTTTGTTGTTGGTTGTAAGCCTCGTATGGCTCAAATGAGTGGAACAGACGCTGGTGTTGCTGAAGCGCAGAGCCGTAAACTACATCATTTCTGTTTGGAGAAAGGTCTTCGTCTGAGCCGTAAAGATATCTCGGGTGCTAAGTCCGATTTGCGTTTCTTGTTTAAGTTTGCCGACCACCAAAATAGCCATGGCTTAGATCGCACGCGTGCTAGCCAATATATTGAAGAAGATAAACTAGCCCAAGCCACCACATCAGACCTGAATTGTGTATCATCACTGGATATTATTGATGTGGTGTCTCCATTACTTGAAGAAAATACTTTAGCTGCCTACACCGTTGAGTGGTTAGAATCTAAAATGTTAGGTAAAGATGACAACACGGAAGTACCCTCTGTTATTAAAGCATTTACTTTGATGATAAACGGTTTGGCTGAAACAATCAGAAGTCTGATCCATTCCACTATTCTTGTTTATGATAGACGAGTTCAGGATTCTATGATTGCCATCGAATGGAAAAAAGATGGTATTTTATATGTGAAGAATGAACTTGGTAATGGCGATAAAAATGAGATGGTCTTTGACTTGGGGAAGGCTATTGATAATCAAATTGAGAAACAACTGGCTAAACTTGCCGCTGGTGAGGGCAGCAGTGATAGTGATGCCAGAAGTGAAAGAAGAAAAGAGTTTGAGCAACTTATAAGAAAGCCACTGTTAAAAGCGCTGCGGATGGCTAGCTCTGGTTGGCAGCAATTTGGTAGGAGCGTTTCTTTTGGTGTATCAGCTGGCTGTTCCTCGCAAAAATCTAAAGATGAGCTCAAGTTTGTATGTGATGCACAATTTAGTTTTAACGATCCTAATAGCGGTGAAGTAACAGATTTTTTGAGAATCAGCTCTAAGCCGATGAAGTCCCTTTCTAAGGTCATTAGTGGCTCTGTACCACCCCCTTCCGCCCCCGGATCACTGGTGTTAATGTTGGGATATGACTGTACGCGGCGTACTCATGATTATAGATGGCTGGATATGGGGGGGACTAACCTTTGCCGGCCTGGACCTGCTGGTATGAAGTTAACTTATAAGTTCGGCAAGGATTCCGAGCGTGACATGGCCTTTGAAGATGTGACGATTAATTTCAAAAATGTTGGATTGGCCATGGTCGCTCAGCACAATTTAGCCCTATTACGTAACAACAAGCTACAAGATATTGATCGCGCATTTAAAGACCGGTCAGCTAAATCTTTGGATTCCAGGCTTGGTGATTATGTCTATACTAATTTTCCTAAGGGCTGGAACTCAGATAGGCAAACTCAAGATTTCACATTATCTTGTGTTATGCCTGATAATCCATTTAAGTTTGCCAAACGTCCAAAAAATGCGTTTTTGGATCAGGATGGTTTATTTGCTGTTAATCAAAAATGGAAGATGGATGAAGCTCCGATAACTCCTGCGAACCCGAGCTTATCGATGCCAGATGAAAATCTATATGGTGACTTTTCCTGCCTTTTCTTCAAGGCAAATAATATCGAAAATAAGGCCGTTCTGTGTGGTTGTGCTGGTGCCGCAAATTTTATGGGCATGCACTACTTTCGTGAATATGAACCTCGCAAAAATCCAAAAATTTATGATTCTATCCGATCGATTTGGAAGAAAATTCGATCCATCGGTAAGAAGCCATAAGCTTTTAATCAAAGGCCCTCCTTCTAACTCAAGCCTCTCCTGCTAACTCAAGTCCTGCAGACACTGGGATATAGCAAAGAGGGGAGGGGCTGATTTTTCTAACTTTGATAAGAATTTCTGTCGCTACCGAACTCTTCAGATCATCAATTAATATCGTCATTATATCAGTCTGTTAACACCTTTCGGCATTGGTTGAAATCGCACTCCAGTCTAGAGTCTGAATCTTTGCCTTCCGATTATAATGACTAGCTCTTTATTAATATCGCTAGCTTATGATAGGAATTAAGTGTCCTGTGGGTTTATTCCGACGAGGATTATCAACTAGGGGGATAGATGTGATTTATCCTCCATTAGGCTATAGAGAAAAACAAATGAAGTTAAGTATTTATATGATAATGAGCTTAGCTCTGATCCAGCTGTCGTGCGGTCAGGAAGATGTTGAATATCGTGACTCCTATAATCCAGAGTATGCTGATGGTGAGATTCCTAAAACTAACGGTGATGAGCAAAGTCAGGTTTCTGCGATCCGTCGGATGCTTATATTGGGTGATAGTATAGCAACTGGAGTGTTGAATGACACTACCATTGGCGATCCGGTTTCTCCTTCATTATCTGGCAGTAATCTATCTCTTGCGATTAGTAAGGATAATACATTATCCCTAGATCTTAACCAATTGATCGACATGAATACTATGACTGTGAATAACTCTTATGTTGTAGATTCGATTGAGGGCTTGCAAAATAATTATAAAAGTCAGCCTAGTGCATTCTACGGCGGCGTTGATTTTGCTTATGACCAGTTTTCGCTCAGTGCCCAACTGGGTTTAGATTCTAGTCAGGTGATCAATGCAGCTATTTTCGGCTATCGTACAGGTGATGTTTTGTATGATGCGATACCTGATGTTTTAAGTCAAAATACCAATGATATTGATTTAGTTGTTCTTGAAATTGGTTCGAATGATTTTTGCAGTAACCTGAATCCCGCTGAGTTAAAGACCCAATTTGCGGAAAATTACCAAGGGATTATGAGCGAGCTGGCTAATATGCCAGGCCAACCAAAAGTTCTGGTTATCCCAGTGCCTGCTATTCCAAGTATTCTGGCGCAAGCAGGTGATCAGGAGGCTTTCAATGTTAGTATTCCTCCTTTTATTCAAGAGTCGGTATCCTGCCAGGAATTGCAGCAGAACTATTGCCCTAGAATTCGTGATTACAGTTTTAATGAAGGTGTTCAGTTAGTGACTGACTTGAATAGCATCATAGAAGACTTGGTTAATACCTTTAATGATAAGACTCAATCAGAGTTCGAGCTGGTGGACGAGATTGCTGCAACTGATACTTTTACGGCTGAGATGTTATCTCTTGATTGCTTTCACCCTGGAATTCTTGGTCATCGCCAATTAGGTCGATTAAGTTATGAGGCCTATCTAAACTTTTCAAAACCCTAGATTAGGTTCTGAACCATTTTAGATCCATCCAGTGCTCCTTAATTAGATGGCTGAAGGCCTTTTTTTGCCAGCAGTGAGGCGTTGAAAGGCATTATTTTTGGGTATATCTAGGCGTTCCAAGGCGTCTCTTAAACTTAATAAAGTTGAGTGAGCCCAGCGTTTCTGGAAGTAATTGACCAGAAAAATAGGAAGACTTCCTTTTGGGTCGATCCGGGCTGTTACTTCGATTCGAGTTTCAGTCGGGTTGATGGCTTTGAGCTTTACCGTACTGTTATGACTCGTTGCTCTGATGATATTATCTTGTTCAGGCATGAATCCAGGGATTGATGCTGATTCACTTGCTATGATTTCGGTTGCAGGATCAAAGGTTATCCTTGTTCTGATGACGAAGTCCCGGTCTTTTACTGGCCAAGGCATATCAACTACATAATGTGCGATGGCATCCAGCTTACCATCGACTTCTTTGAGACGCCTAATGTGGATGAGTCTGTCTACCCACTCCTTTCGTAATTGGTGATCAATGGCTAAAGTGAATATTTTTTCAATAGAATGATTTAAGGTGGTGGTCCCTTTAACTAAGAGTAGGTCAGAACCTGGAACTGATTTAGCCTGGACATTGATACTATCTTCCTGCGTTATCTGTCGCCATGAATTCAAGTCAGTTCCCCAAGATATATTGGCAGGGGACAGCACAAACATAAGGACCACTAAGTTTGTAGAGATAATAAATCTTCTCATATCTAGCCTCAAATCTGAGTTAAGATTTTGACCATCTTTATAGTTATGTCTAGAAATCTTAAACTAGGTTGCCTTTATATGAAAGAGTTAAACACCAAGCGCCAACTGTAAGTGAGTTTTACGACCCATATCCACATGGTCATAGTTAATTAGTTCTGTTACAGCGTTATAAAAAAAAGCAAAAACAGGCAATTATAACTAAATATATTTTAAGCTTAGGTTTATGCGACTCCTGTCAGATACATTGATTAACTTGAGAATGATTCTCATTATTGGTATGAGGCTGGAGATTATTGCTCACAGGGCCTGATTTTATGGATTCATTTATGTTAGTGGTGAGTTTCCCTCCATTACATTTTAGCCATTTGATCGGCTGCGGCCTAGTTGAAACACTGAAAAGGTCTTGGGAG
>PBRN01000301.1 GCA_002725955.1 Pseudobdellovibrionaceae bacterium | reverse complement strand
CTCAAGCTGAATGTTTTTTTGCACGCTTCCCCTACTCCTACTTTATCGGAAGTTTAAGCCTCTATCTTTAGTTGACCATAAAATCGTTTTTATATCAATATATTACAGAACATCGGGGTAGAATTGATGAGAATTCAGCAGGTGAGCCGTTGTGTGGGTTGCACCGCACCCACTTTCTTGCACGGTTTATTTTGGGAACCTTATCAGATCAAGACTGAATGCATGTTAGATGCGGGCCATGATTCATTACTGGCAAGAGCAAAACAGAGATGCATCCGGTTCCGGAGGGAAGTCTGCGCTAACGGCAGTGCCCCGATAACCATGAACGGCTGTGCCCCTGTATCCGCAAGCGGCTGCAGGGGTATTGGTAACATCACTCCCTACGGTCAGGCTGCTAAAGTCTGGCTCTGGCAGGCCTAGCAAGGTAAGCTGCTCGATCAACCCTCCACACTGGGCGACACTGACTGAATTATCTAGAGGGAGAATGTTGCTCAGTCCATTTGGATCGAAGGTCGATTCGGCCCTGATACATGCCGCAGCACAGGTCTCTCCGGGATTGCCAAGCATCCACTTGGCCCCGTTGTAGTTGATAAAATTGTACCCTTGCTGAGCGGATGTATTGTCATTTTCCGTATCTTCGGGGATAAGAATGCTGCTGACCTCGTTCTCTACCTTGACGGGGTCCTCACCCTTGGAAATCAGTGTGGCCGACATTACGATCTCACTAATTTGCTCGGTAGTGATGATATCGCCCCTGAAAATCAATTTGCAGCTGGAACTATCACAACCTTCGGAGGTAGTTGGGGTGACCGGACTGTCCCATTTCCATTCAAGGGATTCACCATCACCCAACTCCACTGGTTTCTGATTGCTGCGGTCCATCATAGTCGTCGTGATGCTGGCATCCAATGCTTCAATATCGATGGTGGCAATGAGATATAGATCCCGTTCCACTTCATCCTTATTTTTGGGGTCTTGTTTGTTGGTGTCAGAGCCAGCTGAAGATGGCCGTAGCACATTGCCCACTCTCGTACTGCATCCGACTATAAGAAGCAAAGCTAACGCTTGTAGTGTAATCTTAAAAAACTTCACGGTTTCTCCCCCTCGATACCTGCACTCTATCGACACGACCCCATACAAGCAACTCATCGGTATAATCGTTTACTTTCTTGAATTATTCATTTTTTAACCGTATTTTTGTGGACTTAGGTTTCCATTTTTTCTAGGTAAGCACTGGGCGACCTCGTTAGCCCTTCGACGTAGGCGATGATATTTTGCACGGATTTTACGGCCGGGTTCTGTTGCAAGAAATGAAATATTGATCAGAGTGGAGCCAGCGAAGCTGGTGCTAACATCTAAAGAAAAGCGTAACGAAAAAAAGCATCACAGCGAAATTTAATCGAAGCCTGAATTTAACCAGTCGTTCACGATCGTGACGGTATTTATGGAAAATTAGCTTCCAGATATTTTGACCGATTTTGAACTGAGGTCAATAAAAACGAGGCCCCGTTACCCCTGGCAAAATGCATATGTGGAGCGATCGAATTTACCTATAAAAAATGAAATACTGAATAGGCTTATCGTTGTGAACTCAAGTCATGCGCAGGACCACTGTGCCTCTTATCAAAGCCATTATAATAGAATCAAGCCACATGGTTTACAGACTAACTTTGCGTTAGCTGCATAAGTCGCCAGCACAGTTGATTTATTGACTGCCGGTTTACATATAAACAATCAGGCTTTTAACAAGTTTTAGTACGTTTTTTGATTTTTTTTTTAGCAGACCGACGCTATGAATAAGTGACTTTTCTTCCGGCCTGTCACTAAACCATTGTTATGATCAAGTATTCCCAACCTTTATCAAAAACAGCTGATCCATTGATTGTTTTCTTTGCATAGATCTCTAACGGTTTTTATTTTTTATATAAGCCAATTATGTTTTCTCGAAAAAAGTTTCCGAGTGAATTTAGGCTATTCGATTTAGACTCGTTAATTTTTGGGCTTGCGCTTTCTTGGTGTATTGTTTGCAGTTATATTGCCATACATTTTTTTTAAAGCCGAACATATGATGCAAAGTATGCTTTTTAGCATTTTATTGACCTTTCTATTTTGGTTAATAGAGTCGAACTTATATCAATTGGTTGAGGGGAAATAATAATATGTTAAAAAACAAGTCAAAACGCTCAAGAATCATGTTGGCTGTGTTACCGATTATGATTATTACTGGCTTCTGGATTTTTCAAATGACACCAAATCAGCCAGCGCCATTATCTATGGCGAGTGATTCGTCACAGAGGCAGTCCATTCAAGAAAAAAGGGCAAATCATAGACCAAAGGCCAAAAACAAGGAGTTATTTCTTAAAGTCGCTGCGCAGTCCAAATCAAAAAGGTCGCCAGAAACCTCTGACAATAGAAGTCATGAAAAATACTTGGAAGAAGCTAACCAAGAATATAATGAATCTGGTCGAGGGGACGCTGGAGCCCAGGAAAAATTTCTAAAACACTTTACAGGGGTGAACCCCATAGATCTGAAGATGAGAGAAGATCATCGCATTGCGGCGATACCTTTCGAAGAAAGGCTCTATCACATTAATCATAAATACTCTCAGGTGATTATTCGAACAATACCCTATCCTGGTCGAAGTAAACCGGTTCAAGACATTATTATTGCTGCCCACTGGTTGGTACAACTGGATCCTAAGACTAAATTTAATTTGGAGTTAATCAAAAAAAATGTACCGGCAATCGATACAGTAACCAAAATTGTAAGTGAAACTATTCAGGTAGAGTTTTCTGCCCAATCACTTGCTCAGAGAAAGGATATCAAAAATCAACTTGCCAAAATACCGGGAGTAGTTGGTGTCTTTCCTCATCGCTTAACATTTTTAACAGCGATACCCAACGACCAATATTATAAATACCTATGGGGCATTGAGAATAAAGGGACTGATAATATTTCTCCACAGTCGGCAGACCTGCCCCCAATTGGAGACTTTCAGCAGGGATTTGATGGGCAGGTGTCACAGGCATGGGATTTAAATACGGATTGCACCAAAATCCCAGTGGCAATAGTAGACAGCGGTATTGACCCAAATCATCCAGACCTTATTGATCAGATGAACCTAGCTGAAAGTCGAAATTTTTCGGGAGACGGAGGTGACTTCGCTGATGTAATTGGTCACGGAACCCATGTGGCAGGTACCATTGGAGCAACCGGCAATAATGGTATTGGGGTTGCGGGAATTTGTTGGAAATCAGACCTTATCTCTATCCGGATTGGAGACGCTGATGGTGTGCTTCCAGGTACAGCTATTCTAGCAGCATATAATTATCTTGCTAATTCTTCTGCTAAGGTTATCAATATGTCGTTCGGCGGGCCTGGACCAGCAGAGATTGATCCCAATGATCCTCAGTATCTGGCGATCAAAAGGCTAGAGGAGGCAGGAAAGATTCTGGTTATTGCTGCAGGTAATGATAACAGCAACAATGATCAAGTCCCCCAATACCCTGCTAATTATGATTCACCGGCAATTGTTACTGTAGCAGCTACCAATCCAATTGGACAGATTGCCGGTTTTAGTAATTTTGGTCAGGTCGTTGATATAGCTGCTCCGGGTCAAATGATTTTGTCGACATTATCTGACGGTTTACCACTAAGTGTAAGAGCCCAGCTAACAGAAAATGGTGAAGTGATTGCAAATTACCGTGTTCTTCAAGGAACTTCGATGGCTGCACCCTTCGTTGCCGGTATGGTTGCTGCTTTGTGGAGTTTTGCTCCCGAACTCAGCGCACAGGAGGTGAAAGAACTTCTCTTCGCTTCAGCAGATGTGTCTGACCTAGGCAGGCCTATCAACGGTAGTCGGGTGGCCAACCATGCAAGCTTTATGAATACGATGAACATATTATTTAATGCGCAATCAAGTATATCGATAGATGATGTCCTTCCCGGTGATAAAGTCACTTATACGATCCAGGTTTTGGAAGAAAATTATAATCGAGCAGAAAAGATTGAAGTGATTAATTTAAAAGCCGACGGTAGTGTTGAAATACTGGCGGAAAGCCCTATAGATAGCGGCAGTATCGAATTTACTTTTCCGGACAAGGTAACTAATTTAGTTGCGCCGAGATTAGTCGATCCAATGGAACGAAGTTTTTTTGCGAATAAATCAGATGATTTTCCCCTACTCAGATTTATTGATTTTGATGCACTACCTGATTTTACTGGTGGTGGCTTGACTTGCCAGATATCGATAAAAACAAATAAAGAGACCCGGGTTTTATGGGAAGATGATTTGAGCAATCAAGTTGCATGTGAGCGATTCTGCGAAATCGTCAATCCTATGATCTTAACTGCCAATCAAAACATTAACTGTGGGGTAAAATAATGAGATTGTATTCTATAACTAGATTGTTTCAAGGATTTATGCTCCTCTCGACTCTTATCGGTTGCCAGACGGAAACTAAGGTTGATTTAAGGACGAAATTGGCTGCAGGTGATCCTGAAGGCAGTTTTCAAAACTTCCTTAGTGGGCAACAAGAAAATCATAGCCCAGAAGAATTTGCGGCTGATTTATTTCAAAGTCAAATACGCTTAAATGCCAATTTTCAACAGCCTAGCAAAAGCAATAGTGGTAGATGTTTGTTACTACTTACGGACCCTGATCTGCGTCAAAGTGAGAAAACAGAAATGATAGAATTAGCTAACCTGGATGATTGGGATAGAGGTGAAATGACGGTTTCAGATTCTGGATTATTACTCTACTCGGAGCCAAACCAACAAGCCGAGGGTTGTTCGAAATTGATGAGTGAAACCTTAAAAGATGATTATGATGTTAATATTGATAATTTGTATATTAGCTTTTATCGCTATTAGCGATCGAAAGATTATTGGTCCTAATGTTATGAATTCCCCTCAATTCCCATAAAATAGTAATATGGAGATGGATTCATACCATTAGAACCCAAAAATCGACGCTTTCTATGGCAATACGCAAATTACCTTCGGAGAGTTACTGGAATAGCTAGAAGCGGCAGATTGATTGTTTCGCCATTTCCAATAGTTGGTGTTTCCGGATGCATGTGCTGAGACCGTCCATGTCCAACCTGAGGCCGGGACCCCGTTTCCTTCCGCAAAGTCTGGGTCCCCATCCACAGTAGGATAACCGTCGGACATCTCGTCTTTGTCGGCTGTGGTTTCATAGATTGTAGGCAGCCGCATTCCCAAGTCGGAACAGGTTTTAATATTGCCGATATACCACCTGGCAGGGCCGTTATTAGTATTATTAGTATGGAAATTCCATTCCAGTAAGGCTTCTACAGCATCATTGGTTGTACTGGCTGTATCCAGTGATTGAGCTGACCCTGGATTTGTGTAGTATAGACAATTATTCTGAGAAAACTGTTCCGGAAGTGAAATATCATTTATAAATACATGATCAGGACATACTCTACCGACGATCAACGGACCCTGCTCAAAAAATTCAACGCTATTTAGTCCCTTACCATTGGGATTTGTTTTCATTGCCCATTCATCTTTACCATTGGCTCTCAAAATTTTATTACTATCCTTGTCACTCCATACTTTAAAACCACTGGTGCCATTAGCAAAATCATAGACCAGCTCTTTCCCCATTGGGCTGATCGCCTGACCATGGTTTTTCATAGCTTCCTCGTCATAGCAGCTATTAGGATTACCGCAGATACCGGTATAAATATTTTCCCATGTTTCGGGGTCGCTGTTCGTATTTCCTGAAAGGTCGACTATACTGCCATTAGGGATCGTAAAACTGAGATCGCCATAAGTAGATGCGGTGATATCGAAAGTATAACTTGAACCACTACCATTCAAGTTGCTGGCAGTAGCATTTTGCAAATTTAAATCTTCCAGACCAAAGCCATTTACGTCTTCACTAAAAGTGATGGAGATATTATAGGTTCCAGGTATGGGATCGGTGAAAACAAAACCGACAATTTCTGGTGGATCGATATCCGCCTCTTCAAAGTCAACCAAATTTTCTAACCCACAATAGACCGCTTGAAAAACACCAAATTGAGTAGTTTGGATTTGAGCTATATCATCGTCAATGAAGATCTGCTCACGGCGCCAGACCATGTCGTCAAGGTTGGTGTCGGTGGGCTTGGCGAGAATGCAAAGGTTTGCATAGTCATTTTCAGTCAGGAGCAGGCCAAGATTCTTTAAAGGAATATTGACGGTCAAACCTGAAGTTACCGCTTTTATTTGTTCTCCGGTGGGGCTAAGTCCTGATACTTCAATGGGGTAAGAAGCCTGAATTGGGCTGCTCTCACTAAAAGAGGCTGGTCGTTCTGCTCCATTGATGCTAATCGTTGCACCTACTTCGATTGCGCCGGCAGAAAATTTAACTGCTGCTCCAGATAGTTCTCCTTCATCGACTTCCAGAGCAGTCGTCTCTGCACTAATAACCAAAGCAGCACCACTAATGGAAGCCGGGCTGATGGCTGTCTTTTCGATAGCAGTGGAATCTATTTTTCTAGTATCGTCAGGCGCATCTCCTTTCTTCTTGGAACATGCGATAGGTATAATCATTGCGATCATTAGCGATAGAGTGATGTGAATGGGTCTGTTCAACTTTCCCTCCGCAGCGTTCCAAGGGCCGTACATATCTAATGCTATTTCTGATTTTTACACTCAGCATTAAGACTAATCAGGAGCAAAAAACTCAGCTCCTGACCGTCGCATAGTATGGGAGACTCGATCGGTATTTTCATTAGATAAAATTAAGGATAATTATGTAACATCCCAACAAAGAGCAAGCGACTGTAATGAAAAAGTATTTATAGCTATTGTGAGCCAGCCGGGCCTTGTTTTAAATCAGAATCTGGAAATAATAAGGGGCCGGAGCAAGTGGGCTTTTATATCGGCTCTGTTGCAAATAAATGATGAATCGGAAGAATGGTGCAGTCCATTTCTAAGCTACCAACGAACAGAACGCTTCAAACTGATTTGGTCGCAAGGATCCATCGTATTCGAATTGGTCTTTGCGAATCATTCTTATCACTTCTGCACCGTAAATAATATTCTTCGCCGAATTGAACCTCTTAAAACCTGTCACTGAGGTTAGGCATTTCTTAAGACCGTAGTGATCACCTTCGACTCTATTATTGAGATACTTACATTGCCTGATTTCAATATTGGTTTTTGATAGATCATTGTAGAGTTGAATTCCTGCCGTATTCGCGCCACTCTTATCTATGT
>PBRN01000300.1 GCA_002725955.1 Pseudobdellovibrionaceae bacterium | reverse complement strand
AAGCTTTATCAATTCTAATTGTAGCCAAAACAAAACAGCACACAGCACACAGCACACAGCACACAGCACACAGCACACAGCAACTAACGTAATGAATTAACATACCTAATCTCTATTAACTTACCAAAAGCCACCCATTCTTTTTGATTATTATTAGTGGCCTTATTCTATCAAATCGTGTATATGTCTGATTTAGCAGGGATATATCAACCTCTCTTCTGGGAAAGTCATGACACAATCTATCGACCCATCAAATGTTGCTCAAAACTATCGCACTATAGTACGCAACACTATCAAAGAACTTGATTATAAAGTTAATGTCGTCGGCTTCTTAACAACAGATTTTGGACCGTCGAAAACTTATGCCGACTATACAAAGTTTGGCTGTGAAGATGTTGGTATCAACTTTGAATTAAGAAAAGTAGAGCGACTCAATTTAGAAAACGCGATCTTAGAAGCAAATCGAGACCCCGAAATTCACGGTGTATTTGTCTACTATCCAATATTTGAAAATCAACAAGACAATTATATCAAGGATCAACTAAATTTCACTAAAGACATCGAAGGTCTCAGCCAATACTGGGTAAGAAAGTTATATTCGAACCAAAGGATTGTTAATCACAATAATCAAACTTTCAAAGCTCTTCTACCATGCACACCATTAGCTATTGTTAAATTACTAAGTGAAGCCGGTATTTATCGCACCGATAATCAAGAACAGCCCCTGCAAGGCAAAGCTATAACTATTTTTAACCGAAGTGAAGTCGTAGGCCGCCCTCTAGCGGTGATGCTGGCCAATGATGGAGCAAAAATATACTCTTTCGATGAGCATGGTCCGCAGCTATTCGAAAAAAGTAAGATTTCAGAAATCGCTATAGACAGAGCAAGTGCACTTGAAATGTCTGATGTTGTTATCACAGGTGTACCGAACAAAAGTTTTCCAAAAATTCAATTATCAGAGATAAAAAGTGGAGCCATCTGCCTAAACTTTTCAACCATTCAAAATTTTGAACCTGACATTATTGAGAAGTCATCCATGTTTATCCCCAGAGTAGGGCCCGTGACAGTAGCAATGTGTATGCGGAATGCCTTAAGACTTTATGAAAATTTCCACCGTTGAGTGACTTTGAAAAGTGTGAAACATTATCATTTCATTAATGCTACCTTGGTTTACCAAACCATTATTGAAATGATAACATTCCAAGCTATAGAATCTGAATATATAGAGTAACTTCCATTCGATCATGATACAATTGCTTGCATTTTAACTTAACTCGGGGCCCTATGCTTGTTGCTATTAGGTCCAGACAGTTTTTAACTTCGACATACCTCTTTTTCATCGGTAATTTAAGATTAATCATAGCATGTCTTGTCAAGCCTTCCTGAAACCATTGCGTTATCAGTTTGGCAATCCTCATAGGTTGCTCGACAACATCACAGACTAGCCAATCAACGGTATTAGATGGACGCCAATGAAATGCGTCTTCTCGCAAATAATTTACCTGTCCTGTAGCCATCAAGGATTCAGCCATAGGTCCATTATCTACAGCATAAACCTCCATACCCCTTTTCACTAGCTGCCATGTCCACCCTCCGGGTGCAGCCCCCAAATCCACAGCAATCATACCTGGAATTAAATATTTTTCTCTCTCAGACGGCGTTAATAGAACCTGAAAAGCTTCATCAAGTTTTAAAGTAGACCGGCTAGGCGCATCTGCGGGAAATTTCAACCTCAGTATGCCACCAGTGAAAGGTGAACAACTATCAGGCTTGGCAACACCTACTCTAACCGTAGCATAATCGGTAAAGAACAACTGTATAACGGGAAGGTCGGACCTACTGTAGACCCGTTTAAAATCTAGTTTTCGCAGAGAGGAAGCCAAAGGACTAACAAATTGCTTACAGAATCGATTTAATTTTTTGCCCTCATTAGTATCAGGAGACTGCACTAAAATATCTGAGAATAATAAATCCAGTCCAAGATTGTTGAATAAACTTAATAGGGCATTACTTATGGGTGTTGCTCGATCATCCTGACCGTTAAGGTCGATTACCTCATCAAAATAAAAAATTTGTCGCGAAAAAATCAATTGATTGATGTCAAGCATATCCCAATGAACTGCTGCATCGCAATCCGGCGAAAGAATAAAATCGACCCAACCTGAAGACTCTTCTGCGATAAATCGACCCCATATATTTTTTGCGGCCAGCTGATCCTGCAACTCAGCAAGACATTCCTTTTCGAAACCAGGTCGACAGAAACATAGAAGTCTATTCATGAATTCCCCTAGCCGCAAATTGAGCATGATTCAGTATAAGATGGCGAAAAGTAGTTTGTTGGTCTCCAGATAAATACATGGGGACCCCAGTATGACTCCTTTGCCAGCGCTGGAGCCAACGATGATCTAAAAGATTGGCTTCAGAATTATGTTTTTTCCAATAAGCCTTGGTCGTGCTTGTTCTGGTGCCAGTGCCTACGCCCTCAGCCACAAACCACCCCGCAGCCAGCAGAGCAGCCCGAACTTGAGTTGAAGCTGTATAGGTCATTAATTCTGGACAGGTTTCCAGAAAATCGCCGATCGATTTAAAAAGATTGAAATCCCACATCACACCATCGGTATGAGTAGAAAATGGATCATAGAAAATAATATCTGGCTGAGCAGCAGAAATAAATTTTTCTCTAAAATCGCCTTCCACAAGTGACCATTGAATCATATCAGATTCCCAGCAACCTTTATCGAGTATGCTTGAGGGAGCTGCATGTCGCATATGAGGCAAAATTTTGGCATTCTGCATTGCTAAACGAAAGCTATTTAAATCTTTTTCAAAACTAATCAAATGAACAGGCTTATTCAATTCATCCAACTTTTCGAGATAACGAATTAAGGCTAATGCGTTATGCCCAGCCCCCAAACCAACATCCCAAAAGACCAAGGGGCGAACAATATCTGTCTCCAGCTTTTCATCAAGACCAGATTGCGCAGTGTATAAGTCATAGGCTTCAGAATCAGGATGTCTTTTTCCATGAATCAATTCACCGGAGCTGATGTGCTGCACACTATGGTGCCCTTCAGAGCTTTGTACTATTCTAAAATCGCCCAATTCATTTAGCATTTTTTTTCTGCGTTTAGGCTTAGGCTTCTGCGAAGGAAATTCTAAATCTTCTCCCTGTAATAGCTCTCTATTAGCTTGGTAAAATTGTAAAAACTTATCCTGCATGATCTGTTCACGCATAGTTTTCATCAACTGCTGATAGAAATGGAGATTATGAATTGAAATCAATCGCCAGCCCAGTATTTCCTTTGTTTTCACCAAATGATGGAGGTAAGCACGAGAATAATTGAGGCAGCAGACACATTCACATCCCGATTCCAAGGGATTAAGGCCAAATTTATATACGGTACGACGCAGGTTAATCTTGCCATTCCAAGTATAGGCAACACCTTGTTGAGCATGAGCTGAGGGGATAATACAATCAAACATATCCACGCCCCGATGAACAGCTTCCAATAGATCAATAGGTGTACCCACTCCCATTAAGTATCTGGGCTTATCAGCTGGCATTAAGTCAGTCGTCAATTCAGTAAAATCTTCTCGCTGCTTTTTAGTTTCACCTACAGCAAGACCACCAATAGCAAAACCATCAAATGGCATATTACAAATAGTATGAGCACTGCGACGACGAAGATCTTCGAAGCACGCACCTTGAACAATACCAAATAACCCTTGATCAGAATCACCACGAGCCAGCAAACTTCTTTTAGCCCAGCGATCGGTAAGCTGCATAGCCAACTCTGCCGTTTTATGATCACAAGTAGAGGGTACACATTGATCAAGAACCATCATAATATCACTGTTGATTGCCTTTTGAGTCTCGATACTGGCTTCTGGCGACAAATGCACGAGCTTACCATCAACATAACTACGAAAACTAGCTCCCTGTTCATTTAGCTGTCGATCTTTGGGCAAAGAAAATATCTGAAATCCGCCTGAATCAGTTAAAACACTGCCTGACCAATTCATAAATTTATGAATCCCACCAACAGCTTTAAAAACTTCAGGCCCAGGCCTCAGTTGAAGATGGTAAGTGTTGGCCAAAAGTATCTGTGCTCCAACATCATGAAGATCACTCACAGCTAATGACTTTACCGTTGCCTGAGTACCAACAGGCATGAATACCGGGGTTTGGACCTGATTGTTTCTGGTGACCAGCTGACCAGCCCGAGCTCTAGAGCCTGATGCCGTTTTTTCTAAATCAAATGAAACAGATCCCAAACTTGCCTCCTTAATGATGATCAAGACAGTCCTATACACTAATGGCGGGGAATCTGTAAGCTTATAACGCATTTTAGGTAAAAAAATCAGCCAATTTGGCCGATAAGGGGCTACTTTCTACCACTTGGTGGCGGAAAATACATAAATCATTGGTTATATAGGAAGTTCAGTCGAGATCATTTCTGGAGATAACAGATTCGTATATAATATAGTTATTCACATTCCGGAGAATATCCATGCCCTCTTTTAAGCGCATTACGATAATCTATATGTTGCTGCATATTTTAAGTGGCTGCAAATGGTTAAACGACGGTGTGGAAAGAATCAGAATAAAGGCAGTAGTAGAGCCAAAAAATTCAAAAACTGCTTTTTTAAAACTAAAAGCCTATACAAAATACCAATCCATTCAAATTAACTATATTAATACAGGCAATGATCTCAAACCTAACGATAGCATTGAAATCCGTATGGGAACCAATCTTTCGACTTTCTGCAATGAAATGGAGCTAGTCTGGTCAGGCGAAGTAAAGGATCCCCAACGCCTAAATCTTCGTATCGAAAAAGAACAAGGCTATTTGACCAGTAAAAAACCAGTAAAAGCATGTTTGATTAGAACCCTTAACAACAAACAAATAGTAGTTAGTTCTACCATAGCAACAGATGAAGATCCTGCAGCTCCTATCCCTGAAGCAGCAGCAATCTATAACTATGGAAGGGTTTGCCAAGAAGCGATCAGCAAAATACCCACGATGAACTGCTTCGATGGACAACTCATGCCTATCTTATTAGAAGGAAAAGAAGTTAGAAACCTTGCTCCAAACGCCGACTGTGACAACCCAGTGGAAATTGAAATGCCGTTTGGACAATGTGTCCCCGGATCCAGAGTCTTGGTATTGCCGAAAACCGACCCTGACGTGGATGTGGTATTAATCTGCCGGAAATATGAAGTCAGACCAATGGATAGCCCTATATTCGACGATATTTCTATCATTCAACATCGCAGATCAACTGGAGCCACATGTTTTTTTCAAATGCCGTATAGAAAAACCAATGGAACCCGCATCCCATCACCTACTGAAGCGCCCAAAGACACTCCAAAAGGGGCCATAACGGCTCAAGATTTCTGGATGACTCCAACAGCAGCTGCAGGCCGAGAATGTATCACCTGTCATGATAGCGATCCTTTTATCCACAATCCATGGATAGGTCAGCATAAACAGTTACCCAGTCAGCCACAAGGGAAGTATGTCATCTTAGGTGCGGCATTTGCTGACTGGCCCGAATCTCAGAGTGTAACCACGACCACTCCCAATAATTGCACTCAATGTCACCGCATAGGGTCGATGAAAACCTGCGATACCATGGGAGAATCTGTAGGCAGGACAAAATCCGCAAACCTCTTACCTAACCACTTTAAATTCCCTGAAGCATATTGGATGCCACCCAATCATAACGCCGGATCTTTAACTGAATGGAAGGCTAAGTTCGAACAAGATTTCTTAGCCTTAGAAAAGTGTTGCATGGACGACAAAGCTCCAGGATGCATACGCAGCAATCTTTCAGAAAACCGGGGATGGTAAGACATCATAGTCTAGTTATTCGCCTAAAACCAAAAATATCCGTTTAGCCAAAAGGGCACAGATAGTAGTGCTATTGTAAATATAAAATAGGGGTGACCACTTCCCCGAAATCTCCTATATTTCATTCACAGAAACACACGGTATTGGGCATCAGGAAGCTCTATGCCTTTTTGTCTACATTTGCGTCTAAGAGGATCAAATGACGAAATCACTTATAGAGCAGCTTGCAGAAGATACAGAACAGCTGAAAAGAGAAGGCCTTTTTAAATCTGAAAGGATTATAACTTCTCCTCAGCAACCTGAAATCACCTCAAATGGGCAGGAAGTTATTAACCTATGCGCCAACAATTACTTAGGACTATCGAACCACCCTCAGCTGCTTGAGCAAGCCATAGAAGCCATACCGAAATATGGTTTTGGACTATCATCAGTCCGCTTTATTTGTGGTACCCAGGACATTCACAAAACTCTGGAAAATAAATTATCTGAGTTTCTAGGCACTGAAGATACCATCTTATATAGTTCATGCTTTGATGCCAATGCTGGGTTGTTTGAAACAATATTGGGCCCAGAAGATGCGATTATCAGTGACGCTCTCAACCATGCAAGTATCATCGATGGCATTCGATTATGCAAAGCTAAACGGTTTCGTTATAAAAACAAAGATATGGCTGATCTTGAAGCTCAGCTGAAAGCATCCAAAGACTGCCGTTATCGATTGATTGCAACAGATGGTGTTTTTTCTATGGATGGTACTTTTGCTGATCTACAGTCGATATGCGATTTGGCAGACAAATATGATGCTTTAGTTATGGTAGATGATTCTCATGCCGTTGGCTTCGTAGGACCAAATGGTAGAGGTACGCCAGAAGCTTGCAAAGTCATCGATCGGATTGATTTGATCACCGGCACCTTGGGCAAAGCTCTTGGAGGCGCATCTGGCGGTTATACTTCTGGCCGTAGGGAAATCATCGAGTGGCTTAGGCAAAGGTCACGCCCTTATTTATTTTCGAACACCTTAGCACCTGTCATTGCTGCGACTTCATGTCATGTTTTAGACATGCTTATGGAATCAAATGAGTTAATTACTAAAGTGAACAACAATGCTACATACTTTAGAAACGAAATGGAAAAATTAGGATTCGATTTAATTCCGGGCAGTCACCCGATTATCCCCATCATGTTAGGCGATGCAAAACTAGCTACGCAAATGGCAGACGATCTCATGAAAGAGAATATTTACGTCATAGGTTTCTCTTTTCCGGTCGTACCGAAAGGGCAAGCTCGCATCAGAACCCAAGTTTCCGCAGCTCACAGTAAAGAAGATCTAACAAAAGCGATCGAAGCATTCGCAAAAGTTGGGCGCAAGCTAAAAGTCATTCAATAATCATTTAAAAGAAAGATACCTCATGCTGCCTATTGAAATGAAAGCTCTTGTAAAAAGACATCCAAAACCTGGTATCTGGATGGAAACAGCCCCAGTACCTGAATTTGGTACTAATGATGTTTTAATCAAAATTCGCAAAACGGCAATCTGCGGCACCGACCTACACATTTACAACTGGGATGCCTGGTCACAACAAACAATTCCTGTTCCCATGATTACCGGTCACGAATTTGTTGGTGAGATCGTCGCCATGGGCAATGATGTTAAGGGATTTACAATAGGAGACCGGGTATCAGGTGAAGGTCATATTACCTGCAGCTATTGCCGTAATTGCCGCGCTGGTAGAAGACATTTATGTCGAAATACGCTGGGGATTGGCGTTAATCGCCAAGGCTGCTTTGCTGAATACCTAGCTCTTCCCGCAGGTAATGCTTTCCTAATCGACGATTCTATAAGCGATGATCAGGCTGCTATCTTTGATCCTTATGGAAATGCTGTACATACTGCAATTTCTTTCGATCTGGTTGGAGAAGATGTTCTCATAACAGGCGCTGGTCCTATAGGCATCATGGCCGCAGCTATCTGCAAACATGTTGGAGCAAGACATATTGTAGTTACTGACGTCAATCCATACCGCTTGGAAATGGCGAAGAAAATGGGGGCGACCCGGGTCATTGACGTGACCAAAGAAAGTATCGAACAAGCACAAAAAGAACTGGAAATGACCGAAGGCTTTGATGTTGGGTTAGAAATGTCAGGCAATCAGAAAGCCTTTGAATCGATGCTATCCAACATGAACCACGGAGGCAGGCTAGCCCTATTGGGAATTTTCCCCAATCCCGTCGCCATCGACTGGAGTCAAGTCATCTTTAAAGGGTTAACATTGAAAGGTATTTATGGCAGAGAAATGTTTGAAACTTGGTATAAGATGGCATCTATGCTGCGCAGTGGATTAGATATTTCGCCAGTCATCACTCACCGCTTTCCTATAGAAGAGTTTGAAAAAGGCTTTGAAGTCATGAAACAGGGCCAATCTGGAAAAGTCATTCTAAATTGGAATTAGTTTTAACTAGGTTATGGAATATTACCCTATTCTATGACCTGCTTTAATGCCTGACTTCCCGTGACGTCAATTGACAACCTGAGAAAAAAAATTAGTGTTCAAGTGCAATATTTTCTTCATATCAGTTTCCCTAAAGAGAACAGAAAGTTAACAAAGTATCCATTTTGGACCAACCAGCTGTGATCTAAAATCTCATGACTTCGGTTAGGTAAAACTTGTTTTCTCTTGTTATTTTACTAAATAAAAACAGCATCTTACTGATAGAGCTGGGTAATCTTTCAATTGACAAGACGACGACACTTTGCTACTTACTTCGTCAATCCAAACCTCTTCCTGTCTGTATTTTTGTCCTGATGAAAATAAAAGACAGAAAAGGCTCAGCCTTGCTAATAATCAAGTGAACGATTTAGGCACTCGCTGAAGTTGGTTTTTTTTGGGTACTTGCAGCTAAAATTAATTTATGAGGAGCCTACTTAAATGAAAAAACTATTGCTTACTGCAGCCACTGTAACACTCTCAATCGGCGCATCTGCTGCTGAAGTAAAATCCACCAAGAAAAACCCATTGGCAGGTGCGATCAAAAACTTTTCATCTTCTTTCAACTTGTATAACTACAACTATAACGATGAAACTATTTATTCTGACAATACCAGAGCTCTGTTTTTCTTAGGAACCAAAATTCTTGATGACAAGCTAAGTGCTACTGCTGAATTCAGTATGATCAAACGAGAAAAAACCAGTAATTTCGTAGAAGTTTTGCAACCGGTATATACACTTATGCTTAACGTATATAAATCTGAAAAAATTGGATCTTTCAGCACATATGCTCAGCACATTGCTAAATACCAAAAGAAAGCTTCTTACACCTACGTTGCAGCAATGTATCAGTCACCATCTTTGGCTAGATCAACTAAAGCTGGCGTATTTAGCATTTCCGCTAACGCAGAATATAATGAACTTGTTCGCAGTGCATCAAATAAAACAGCCGTATCATTCGCCAATGATGAACAAGAAAAGGCTGCTTTGAGCCTTGCAAATTTGCCCAAAGATTCAGCTTTAAAAGTGGATCAAGACCATACCAACAAAGAGACTTCCATTGGAGTTCTAGGATCAGCTGATCTAAATGCAGTTAAAGGCCTAAACATTGCGTTAGGATCAACATACTTCTCATTGTACAAGCCTACTTATACCTACGTAGAAACAGGTTCAAGTGCTGACGTTACCAACACGACCTTTAACTATGACTTAAATGACTATACAGAAACAACGCTAGCCTTTACCTACAGTGTAAAGTCTGATGTAACAGTACAATTAAAAGGATATTATTATAACGAAGGTGTCTATCAGGCGGATCAGAACAGAGCCGTTATTCGTTCGGCCCTTTACTACAACTTTTTGTAATTCATAACCATCTACATTACGTAGATGAAAATTGTATTATCAAGGCTATTTATGCCTTGTCCCAATCGGGGGGATTTCTGTAAGAAATCCCCCTTTTAATTTCAGGCCCTTACTCTAGAGAGACTCCTAGTAAATATTGCTGTTTAGTCATACTTTTTTGGTTTATTGCCAAGAGTGTTTGCCGATAGATTTACTTGCTGGGCTGGTCAAGTAATGCCAACAGTATTTTGCTGGAGACATCTATTATGACTATAAAGAAACTACTATTGGTGCTTGGTATTTCTACCGTAACCATACCAACTATTTATGGCATGGATACACAAGACGTAAACCAATTCATCAGTTATGCTTCTTGTGAAAATTGTGATTTAAGCGGCATAGATATTGCTGGCAGCTACTATTATGGAGCATACCTAAGAGGGTCAAGATTAGACCAAAGCAATCTTGAAAGAGTTGACCTTAGAGATGCTGACTTAGCAAATTCGAGCTTAATTGGTAGCAACTTAAATTATGCTTCATTACAAGATGTAAACTTAGCAGGGGCAGATCTCAGAAAAGCTACTTTAAGAAACTCCAACCTTGAAGAAGCCAATCTAAGTAGTACTAACCTAAAGAATGCTATTTTCGAAGGGGCCAACCTGCGAAAAGTAAACTTCTACAAGGCCAAGAATTTAGATTTGCAAGGCGTAACAGAAGACAACTTATGTGAAGCAACGCTACCAAATGGCGAAAAACTACCCGATTGTTCTGAATACTAAATCTAATTTATAAACAGGGTTTACTTTTTCTGCCATCAGGAAAGGTAACATCACATATCATCTTGGGGGCAACCCCAGAAAGATCTAATCCCTTAGCACTGCGAAAATTTGCTCCCCTGATATCAGCACCAGTAAACAGTGCTCCTGCAAGATTAGCATTAATAAAAGAAACAGATCGCAAATCAGAATTTCGAAGATCGGCGCCCGAAAGATCAGCTTCTTTAAGACAACCTCCAGTAAAGTTCGATCCAGTCAAGTTAGCCTCTACAAGAATAGCTCCAGTAAAATCTGCTCCTGGAACAAAAGCTCCTTCTAGTAAAGCCTCATAAAGCTCAACATTACGTAAATCACAATTTTCACATTTATTAGTTGCATCGAGCCCTTTCAAATCTTGAGCGTCCCAGCCACTGCTTTTGACGGCAAAGACAAGTAACATATGCACAACTAGAACGCACAAAAATTTGAACGTTTGATTTTGTGAAATACGCACGACCCGTCCTCTCGCAGACATCAGGTAAAATACCCCCAACCAGACAACTTGTTTATCGAAATAATAAAAATGATTCTTGAATATTTTTGTGAAAGGATTATGAAGGCCAGATTAATAATGCTTTATAGGTAATATATTAAAAAAGTTGCTACCGCATCGATAGCAACCTAGAGTATATATTTGTTTTTTTTATCTAGTACATGTCTATTAATCTAAATCTCTTTTTGTTACAAAAACAGAAGATTTAGAGAATTATAAACCTATTCAAGATACCTCATCTCCAAAATAGCCTGCCCTTCAATGGTCCTTCCGACGGGCCTTACGAGTAATTGAGCCCCAACCTGCTCGATAACAGCCTTCACTTCACTACCTGACAACGACCAAAACCTAGCTCCCAACACCTTGATGGTCGATAGTTTGGATATTACATACCACCCATCCTGGTTAGGTTTTGTAGGTAACTTAATATATTTCGTACCTACAGGCTTACCTTCCAACAAAGGAACTGGTTGGAAGAGCTTACCACCCACGCGAAGCCACTGACCTTGATTACAAAGACCATCAAGATCATTTTTACAAGCTTGAGGCAAACCTTCTAACTCATCTAAATGGCCGCCACCTCTAGGGCCTTGAGGGCCTTGAGGACCTTGAGGGCCTTGCGCTCCTTCTGGGCCTTGAGGGCCTTCTGCCCCCCTCTCACCCTCCGGCCCTTGAAGGCCTCGTGGACCGATAGGACCTCTCTCTCCTTGTGGCCCGGTATCACCTTTCTCACCTTCAATGCCCTGAGCACCGGTTAATCCCTGTTCACCTTTAGGTCCCTGAGATCCATCCGCTCCTGACTCACCGGTAGGGCCTCGCGGTCCTGCAAGGCCTTGTTCTCCAGCTGGTCCCGGTAATCCCTGGGGACCTTCGTTCCCCGGCAACCCTTGTTCACCTGCTGGCCCTCTTGGCCCCGCTGGTCCTTCTTCTCCTTTAGGACCTGGAGCTCCCGTTGGTCCATCTAAACCTCTAGGGCCTCGCGCCCCTTCTGCACCCGGTTCTCCAGCGGGTCCCGCACCTCCTGCCGGACCCTTTGCTCCTGCAGCTCCCTGTGGTCCTGATTCGCCCTGAGGACCCTGCGCACCTGCAGGCCCCGGCAAACCTGTGGCTCCCTTTTCACCCGGAAGTCCTTGCTCACCTTGTTCACCCTTT
>PBRN01000299.1 GCA_002725955.1 Pseudobdellovibrionaceae bacterium | reverse complement strand
GAGTTGATAAATGTTTCATCTTCTAGCAACTCTATCTCTGATGTACGATATAATATGTTTTGTTTAGCCCTGAAGACTTCATTCGTAGTACATTTTTTAAAAGATCTCTCGAGGTCCTGAAATCTCTGACAAAAATAATCTAATAAAAATGTAACCCTCACTAGCGAACCAGCATTTCCAGCGGTGTCATCGTCAATTAGATAAGCAAAAAATCCAATACCTGATATCGCATGGAGATCTTTACTTCTCGGATATATTTTTATATCTGCCGGCTCGGGACCAGAAATAATAAAGGTTCTGACCCGCCATGGTGTTTCTAGCTCAGTTAATGGAACGCAGGCATCTCCAGGAACAACACTGTTCGAACGAGGACAACATGAAACAACTAGCCTCTCTTTTGTTAACTCAGGCTTCTCTTCATTAACCTCCTTACGTAAGGCCGCCACTGGAAACATGCCTAAATTAGTAATCTGCTGTAAATCAAATAAATAAATATCATTTAAAGGAGTTTCTTCTATATTGATGCATCGACTAGTGATAATTTTGGTTGCGGTTTGTTGCTGCCCCTCATTGGTCCATTCATTGACTTTTTCCAAATAAAGAGAGGACCGATCAAAAGATGGTGATTGCGCAAAATTTTCGCCTAAGGAACCACTAATCCGAGTTTTGTCACTAGAAGTTTGATCAGATATACGGGTAAAGGCCTCTTCTCCTGCTATTTCAGTTACCTTATACGTCGGGTTAGAAGAGCTGCTGAAAAAACTAGACTTAAATGGGCTATCTAGGGTTCTACTAACGAAACCATCATGAAGCATATTCATACTATCATTTTGTGCCTTTTCCATCTTAGCGAAAAAATTATTTTCGTTAATATTGCTAAAAACCCTCGACACCCCTATGGCCACGACAGCCATGATCCCTACTGTTACAATCATTTCTATGAGGGAGAAGCCAGCACATTTATTTCTCATTGGGGGTATATCCATAATAAACAACTCACCTTAGGATCTTATTTCTCATCGAGATTTTCTTCAATTATGTCTATATACCGAAAAAATATTTCTTACCCACGGAATCCACTTGTTGTATTAATCTATCCCTTTATTGCTCTATTCTGACAACTGTCCTCATTCAGTACTTTATCCACCGCCTCCACCTTCCGCTGGCGATGAACCATCTTCCGCTGGCGATGAACCATCTTCCGCTGGCGATGAACCATCTTCCGCTGGCGATGCACCATCTTCCGCTGACGATGAACCATCTTCTGAGGAAGACTTTTCTTTCTTATCAACAATTTGCTGGGCCCCAATATAAGAGTTCACCCAAACCGGCTCCCCTACAGACTTATCTGGAAACGGCATGTTGTCCTGATTCTTGTTTACAAGGTATAAGGCATCAAGCCATTGTCTTGGAGTTGTCAACATCGCATTTTCAAAATTACCTTTACAAATCGCAGATCCATAACCTGGGTTTTTACTTTTCTCTTCGCTAATATAAAGCTTTCCTTGCTTATTTTTACATAAAAATGGATATTTCTCTTGTGATTCAGAAGCACGCACCACACCTTTATATTTGAGGCCATGATATAGTAATAAGGCACCATCATATTTATCGGGACTATCTTCAAACCTCAGCTTTTGTTCAATAATGCCTGCAGCCAGAAAACCTCTATCATTATGATAAATAGCAAATTTTTCGTCTGTAACTGCTTTTGAAATAAAAGGAGGCTGAGCTAATATTTGATTTTCGGCTCCAGGCTCAGAGTAACCAACGAAAGCAACCCAAAACTTAGTAGAAAGCGATATTTGCTTGCTTTCCATCCACTGTTTTAAATTACGAACATCATCACTATATTGTGGACCTATAAATAAACCCTGATTCGCTAAATTCTTATATTGAGCGGGGGGCACAGGGCTACCCTGGGGCAAAGCACCGGCCAGGTCCTGAACATTAATATTTTCTTCGGCCATATCAAAACAGATTTTATTAGCCTGATTAAAACTACCCCTTCTCAATGCCCAGTTAGAGCCCTGGAGTTTTCTGGCTAATCTAAATTTACCCCAGTTATAGCAAAGTACAGGTAATTCATTATCTTTATCACCATCTTCGAACACCATTTTGTTTCCACTTAATGACCCCATAATTCCGCTAAACGTATTCGTGTTTCCAGACAAGCGAAAACTACCTTTGTTATACCAATTCTGAGATGGTTTTTGTTCGTTGACCCAACATTCAGGAGTACCTGAATCCACTGGTTGATATGGCTGTTCAAACATAGGGCCAAAAGTACCCAATCCTATATTCGCACAATTTTTCATATAACATGCCGTACAATAGACAGGAGCTGAAGATCGTGGTTCGGTATGTCCATATTCGGGCATATAGCCACGTAGATATGCTTTAAAAACATTTTGGGTTTTTGAAATCGAATTATAATTAGGTGTGGAACAAATTTTCCGACACATAGTCGTTGCTTGTGCGGCCTCAACTTTAAACTGAATGGGATGGACTCCATTCCGCAAGTAGTATTTTTTCAAGTTATCATCAACATCTTCAACGCTCGTATAGGCGCTATCATCATTCATTTTAAGCGAATGAGTATTATCGCCACGTAAAAGGTCCCTTCCCGCAAAACCCTGCCGAACTTCAAGCCTCGGCTTATAACGCACTGGAGATGCAAAAGGTGCCACGGTATTATTGTGGATATATTCGATTCTGGCAGAAAGATCCATTTCATTATAATTACGCGGTTTTTGTAGATTTGGACAACTGTACCTTCTCTCATTACATGACACAGCGACGTTAGTTGATAAATCAGACGTTACCCCCTGACGACCATCAACAAATTGACCTTGTTGAATCTGAGATTTCACCCATTCAATTCTAGTCATACTTTCATTGGAAACAGAGTAATCAGGTATGTTATATAAAGTCTGACCAATACCACTAGCATTAGAAGATGTTCCTGATAATGATAGATATTGACCATATGGTTTACTGAACCAATTATTGCCAGGAGGACAAACTCCCAGAGACGCTGCCCAAACAAAATCACTGAGATGCCGTGTGACTCTTTCTTCGCTATTCTTATTGTAGGAAATAGACGTATCAATCTGAAAACCAACGTTAGATACTTGACTATCCTTATCCAGTGGTACTAATGACCACATACCTAGGTTTGGATTAACATATATTGGAGAAATTGAGACAGTCCCAATGATCATTCTTTTGCCACTATTTTTAACTTTCACCTGATTTTTAGGAGTCATTCGATAACATGAATTGTAGGTATCAATGGTTTCACAACCCAATTTTGGCTTTCGCTTCTGAGGACGCCAGCCCAGCAAAGCATCTGGACTCTTGCCTCCTTTGAGTAACTTGAACGATGATTGTTTCGGAGGTAGCTTCAAGAATACTTTACCAACTCCAGGTCCAGTCATTGGCCCAGAGTGGACCATACTGCATATCGCAGATTCCACGGATTTACGGCCATAACGAACTAACTGACTTCCTAGTTTAGTCACCGCTGGAATATCCTTAGATATCCTTTTCTGACTTAAAAAAATTGATTGCCCTTTAAACATAGTCACTGCAGCTATACTAACAATGCCTACTGAAATAAGCGCCTCAATAACGGACATACCTGACTGATTTTTTGAATTTAATACCATATAAATACCATCTTCATCAATGAGTTGGAGCTACATAGACGTAACTAATTAAACCAGGAACCGTTGTTCCTTTGGTGGTTAATTTGAAGTCATTAACCCTAAACGGCTCTTTCTCTGAGACTAAACTAGTATCAGCACCAAGAGTATAATTTACAGAGCCGGCGACAAAATTATGTTGAGGCGCTGCAGCTAGACCTAAACTATTTGTACTCGACGCAAAGTTCTTACACGGTAATTCATCAACCCATTCAGTTCTTTGATTAGGTTCCAGGATATTGCTGGCACCAAGTTTAACGGGTAATTTGACCTTGCCACCAACAGGAAGAGCAGGACCATTGGCAGAACTCTTTTCTGTTCGTTCCTTTTGATATACCAATTTATATAGACTACCTGGACCAAAATTTGTGGTTTTCCCTCTTATGATAGCAACTGATTGATCATCAATAACCTGACGTCCACGACATGAAGGATTAGGGTTTTGTGAGCGAGCAACTGCACACTTGTTAGAACACTGATCAGAGGTAACCACGGTAGATAAGAAAGCAAACGGACGACGAAAAGCGGCCTTTAACCTTGCCTTTTTTGTATTCTTTAAGTCGGCTCCGAAGCGATATTCAAGAGAAAGATCGACAACAATATAACCACGATCACGATCAACCTTGGCAATATTATGATCTCTGTCAGCAAGAGCTCCCTTTAGTTTTTCTTCAAGAGACACATCACCCGATTTAATGTCGAATTTCATCGAGCCATTAACAATCTTTATGGCTCGATTGTCATCCATTCTGGCAAACGTAAGAGCATCATCATTGAAATCTAAGTTAAGAGTCTCTGCTTTTTGATCTATATTACTTTCAGGAAGAAAGCCAAAACTAGTTAATCGGAAGTCAGCATCATCTCGACTAGCGCCTACCCAACGGCATTTGCGATTCCAGTTACCCTTAGCCTCACGACACTGAACTAAGTTATTTGAAACCATAAATGAAGCTACCGATAATAGCCTAGATATTTCTGCTCTTGCTTCAAGAGTTTTTGTCTCCTCTTGCGCTTTTACTATTTTCTTGTAGCCCCTGTTAATATTCATTACAGTAGCCACTCCAGCAAAACCCGCCACAACCAATGCAAATTGAATTGCTGACGCACCTTTTTGATTTCTCTTATTAAATAAACTCACTAAATGTCCCCCTTCTTAGTGAATTTAACTTCATCTTTGCCTATTTTTGCACTATCGGCTGATTCTCTGGTATATTGAATCCAAACTACAACGGCAGACGAACAAAAATACAAGCACCTAATATTATTGCAAAATAATTGATTTTTTGTTCTCTTTTGAGAGCCTAAATAGGTATGATTAACTCAAAACTTTAGTAAGCACCTTATCAAACGAACGTGCAAATGCTTGGACATGATTCTGACTCATAGAGGCAGGACCTCCGGTTATCTGGCCGGATCCTCGCAGATCTTCCATGAAATTGCGCATTGATAAAGCTTCGCTGATATTTTGCGATGTGTAGATCTTGCCACGAGGATTAATAGCGGCAACTCCCTTTTTAACAATCAAGTCAGCCAGAGGTATATCTGCGGTAATAACAAGATCATTGATCTCACAGTGATCAACAATATATTGATCAGCTACATCAGCTCCTTTATCAACGACTTCAAGTCGCAAAAAAGGCTGAGGAGGCAACTTCATCCAGCTATTGGCTACTAATACAGTTTGGGTTTTCGTACGCATAGCTGCTTTAAATATAACTTGTTTGACCGCCTGGGGACAGGCATCAGCATCAATCCAAATAGTAGTAGCCATATATGATTCCTCGCTAATGGGTCGATTATCCTACCCGCAGACAGCCATCCATTCAACCAGCTTTATGAGGCAAAATAAGCCAAAATAAGCCAAAATAAGCCACCATCCTCAGCAAGCTAAAGCGTCAGCCTTGACAAATCCCAATTCATTCATGATATCTGTAGCTTGGACCAATTTTACAGGAGCTTAACCGTGCTACTTTTGAACCCCCGTTCTTTGATGAATCGCTATAAAGATAGTCGATCTGCAGAAATTATGACGAAAACTATTACCTTTTTTGAAGAAAAAGGTCTGGCTCGGATCAAAGAGGATGACCAAAGCCGAGATTGGTACCAAGATTTCCTCACATTCGTTAAAGAAGAAAGAGTGTTCGCAACCCTATTGACTCCCGAGCAATATGGCCGAGATGATACACGCTGGGATATGTGGCGCAATGAGGAGTTCAATGAGATCCTGGGTTTTTACGGACTCTGTTACTGGTATACTTGGCAAGTAAGCATCTTAGGCCTTGGCCCTATCTGGATGAGTGAAAACGAAAAAGCCAAGAAAAAAGTAGCAGATATGCTCGATGAAGGCGGTGTATTCGCATTCGGCCTATCCGAAAAAGAACATGGAGCCGACTTGTATTCTTCGAGCATGTCCTTGATGGCACAAGATGATGGTAGCTTTGTTGCCAATGGCAGCAAGTACTATATTGGCAATGGCAACAAAGCTGCTAGAGTAGCAGTATTCGGAAAAAATAAAGATGGTGCATACGTCTGGTTTCTTGCAAATCCGGAACACCCTGCCTATACCTGCAGAAAAATCGACACCTCCGGAGTAAGGCAAGCTTACGTTGCAGAAATCCATCTAAAGAATTATCCCGTGCCAGCTGAAGACATTTTGAGCGAAGGGGAAGCCGCTTGGGATGCAGCATTAAATACAGTGAATGTAGGTAAATACCAACTGGGCTGGGCTTCTATTGGTATTTGTACACATGCGTTTTATGAAGCTCTAAATCACGCATCTAAACGCCAACTCTATGGTAAGTACGTCACTGACTTTCCCCATGTGAAAGTTTTATTCACTGAAGCATATAGCCGCATGATTGCAATGAAAATGTATGGATTAAGATCATGTGACTATCTGCGAACTGCTAGCCGAGATGACCGCCGTTACCTACTGTATAATCCTATCCAAAAAATGAAAGTGACTATGGAAGGGGAAGCTGTCGTCGAGTTATTGCATCAAGTCATTGCAGCAAAAGGTTTCGAACAAGACACCTATTTTGAAATGGCTATCCGCGATATAGGTATGCTGCCAAAGCTGGAAGGCACCGTCCATGTCAACGTAGCTCTTGTCACCAAATTTATGAAAAACTATTTCTTTGCACCTCAAGAATATCCGAAAATAGGAAAACAAGATAAGCAAGAAAATGATGCGTTTTTGTTTGATCAAGGCCCTACCAAAGGGTTATCAAAAGTCACATTCCACTCCTACGAAGAATCTTTCAAAGACTATAAAAGTCCAAATCTGGATCTTTTCCTCGAGCAAGCAGCTGCCCTTAAACAATTTTTAATTAAAGGCACTCCAAACGAGAAACAAAGTAAGAACATGGACTATATGCTTCAGTTAGGAGAGTTATTTACTCTAGTTCCTTATGGTCAGCTGATTACCGAAAACAGAGCTCACTACGATGTTGCCGAAGAAATCATGGAAGAGATTTACAGGAATCTTGTTAAAGATTTCTCTAAATATGCAGTTCAGTTCTATACTGGGCAGAGTCATAGCGAAGTCCAGGCTGAACTAATCCAAAACATGATAAAAGCACCACAACGTGATGAGGCACAGTTTGAGGAAGTATGGAGTAAACACGTGCTACCCATGAAAGAAAATTACCTATCTCCCAGGTAAGGAAGATAGGTTTGCACAGTAATTAATATTAGAAGTAACGTTAATGACTAAGGGAGCGCACACATAGGACAGACATCTTAGATGATGCCGTTTCTAGCAGCTCCCTTTTATCATGAAGGTTCACTGCATAGACTTTCGAGCTATTGATCTTCGATTCAATCACATTAGACCAAGTATAGTTTAAAAAATCTCGACCATAGGCCCGGTTTTTTTCGGTCTGAATACCTCGACGAATGGCGACTTGCAGCTCTTCTGTAGTTGGCATCCGCCATGGTTGTTTTCTTGTATTCGCTAACTTCTTGCAAGCATTGTTTGCGTCTATCCAGTTCATGCGTTTAACCATGTATCTATACTCAAGGTCTAGACCATCACGCCAAACCACACTCCCTTTACCATCATCAGTACGAACACACATGACATGCATCGTAGCATCAGTTCTGGTGCTATAGAGCCTGCGATCATTAAAATCTAAGTACACAGAGCGCGGAAATGCACCACCCGCATCCCATTGAGCCGTCCATACATTTCCTAATTGCATCCAGCCAAATGACAGATTCTTTGAAGAAGCTATTACCGAAGAGGTTTTTCGTATTTCTTTCGGCGCAGGCAGACGCCAGCGCCTTTTAGTTTTAAGCGCCAAGTTCGCACAGGTTTTTTCTGCTGCATCCCAAGTCATCGCCTTACTTCCATAGTACTTCCAAGTACCGGATCGACCATCTTTCCATAGCGCTAGAGAATTACTCCCCTTAGCCACTGCACCAGGGCGCGACTTAGCAACTGATCCCGGTTTATCTTTAACGGTGGCACATCCACAAAGACTCATGCCAAACAAAAGTCCAACAGAAAGAACATGGCGGTTTAATCTTTTCATATTGATCCCCTGCTCAAAAATAAAATAAATTTGCCACGATTAACATGAAAATTCGATTATGCACACGCAGCTACGACTACGGGAAGCATTTCGGAGCAGAGATTATTCGTCTTTAAGTAAAAAGCGCTGAAGAATGATCAGGCTAACTTTAAGGTCTGGATCAAAAACTTAGTTCTCATTGTAATTTCAGATAAGTACGAGCTAAAAAAAATTCTAAGAAACCACTTCTAATTTCATCATAGTAAAACCTAATGTATCTTTTCTATGTCCAATTCAGCTTTGATTTTTGCTAATTCAGTTAGACTAACCTTCCACAGCTCTGAACAAAATTCACACCTTGTTTCAATATCTTTTCCATCAGCAAGCATTTCTTCTAGAGACTTAGGCCCCAGTAACTTAATCGCATTAAGAACCCTAGACTTAGAACATGGACAACGAAACTCTATCATTTCATTGTGAGTGACAGAGACGAGCTCCTTATCCGGTAAGTAGCATTCGGCCATCTCATATTCATTCTTACCTTCAGCCGCTAATTCGCTGAAAGAACTAACTTTCAGCGCTGTTTCTTCAAGCTTTATCAAGCTTTGCTCCGAGCAACCAGGCATCACTTCTATAAGTATGCCCCCAGAGGTCAAGACTTGGCCATCTGCATCAATCCTCGTCCCCAAAGAAACGACAGAAGGTATCTGATGTGACTGCCGGAGATAGAGGGCTATATCATCACTGATCTCACCACTTACAAACTCCACAATACCGCTATGGGGCTCATGTTTGTTGTGATCCTGACTCTGTAACACAGTTAATATACCTGATCCCATCACGGCGCCAACACAATCCTTCGGCTGATTCTCTGCAGGCTGGACTTGAGGTTGGCCACACCAGCTTCGGACTCGGCCCTCAAAAGTCGCTTCAGAAAATAGACCATTCAAAGGTCCATCACCTTTAAAGTTCAGACCGATCCGTTGTTTTTGCTTCAATTGGGCAGCCAGCAAAATGGATGCTGCTGTAACCCTGCCTAAAGCAATGGAAGCGATCGGCAGAGATTGTTGACGTGCAACGATTTCCTTAACAACATCAGTACACAAAACAACCGATGCGCGAATTGTCTTATCTGCTGTAATAAATTTCTTTACCGAAGCCATGAATACGTCCTTACAGTATGATCATCGTCTGCTCTGGGAGAGCGGCCCGCCAGGGAATATGACCGAATCGCCTTCATTTGTAAAGCTTTTGCAGCCAAATTGTCATATTTTGTCTCAAGATTACTGCCAAATTATGCCACAATGATGTATTCTATATTTAAAAAGGCAAAATTTTCCTACCAAAGATCAATAGGACGGAGGCCACATGTTAAAAAATCTGTACGATCTATCCAAGATAAAGGAAGATAATTATCGTCAAATCGACGATCAAATGGTCGAAGATCTAGCCGCATCGATTGCTGAGGTTGGCCTCCAGGAGCCGATAAAACTATTTGAAATTAAGGAAACAAAAGAACTATATGTAATTTCAGGGCATCACCGCCTCAGAGCGATGAAGAAGCTAGCCGAACAACCAGAATATAAGAACCCTAGTTTCCAGGCATTCATTATTCAGGGTACAACCAAAGAGTACCAATCTAGACCAACATTTATCAATGCTGTCATGAGTAATTCAATGCGCAAAGATTTGGAACTACTTGACAGAGCCCATGCCTGGCAAAAACTCAGAACTATGGGCATGAAGGCTTCTGAAATAGCTCGCATGGTAAACAAAGATAAGCGCACAGTGGAAATGACTTTAAATGTAGATCTGCTTCCCGAAAAAACTAAACAATACATCCGCAAAGAATCCCGATTAAAGGACTCTCAAATCTATAAGGTAGCGGCCCGCTATAAGCGAGAATCATGGATCGATCCCATCGAAATGCTACAAAAATTTCTCAATGAGAAGCGACAAGGGGCTGTAGCCAAGAGTTCAACTATCAGGATCAATCCTCCCGCATTCAAATGCCGTTTACAGTCGGAATCCGACTTAAGTGAGTCTCAAGTAGATCAAGTCATGCGATTATTGTAAATTATGCTGAATATCTGCATTTAAACTAATTTACCAAATAAATGTTGGTTATCCGGTGAATGCGGATAACCAACACCTCATCTTAGTTTTAAAAAATCACCTTTATTAAAACTAAAGAGTATGTTGATTTCATCTAAACGAAGAGAGAAAAATGTGTTGAATTGAAAAGAATAATTTTGAGTTAGCTAAAAAAATAAGTTGTTAAACAATATAAAAAACAGGTTATTTTTAGATTTCGAATGACAACCCTACTATGCTTGCAAAGTAAAACTAACCGAGTTTTCTTTTTCAATGTTATATTATTTACATAATCTCAATAGTTATTGGCCATACGACCAGTTATTATTTAGAAGGATAAAAATTAACTCAAGGGGATTAAAAATGAAAAAGCACTTACTGCATTTTGTTACGGCTCTCGCATTAATTCCATCTCTAGCAGCCTTTGGCGATTTCCTACCAGAAAATAATCTTCACCTTGAAGACTCATTTACTGCTGGCGGCCTGACTGAAAAAGAATTTAATGAAGTCATTGATATTGCTGAGGATGAGTTTAAAGATATCGTGCGTAAAACAGGTGGACGATTGAAGATAAATCGTCGATGGTCTGATTCAACAGTCAATGCCAGTGCCAGCCAGTTCTTCGGTACATGGACAGTAAATATGTACGGCGGCCTAGCTCGGCGCCCTGAAGTAACTAAAGATGGTTTTCTGATGGTTGTTTGCCATGAACTAGGTCATCATCTAGGTGGCTACCCCTATAGCTCTAGCTGGGCAAGCAATGAAGGACAATCCGACTACTATGCAACTCAAGCATGTGGCCGCTTTCTTTTTAAAGGTGATACTAGAAAAAATGCTACATATAGAAACACAGTGGAAACATATCCAAAGTCTCTATGCGATAAAACGTGGAACTCTAAAGCAGACCAAAACTTATGCTACAGAATGATGGAAGCTTCTTATTCTATCGCTTCACTATTAGGTAGCTTAGGTGGTACGAAGGTATATTATGATAAACCAGATACCAACAAAGTAAGCCGTACAAACAATTCGCACCCAAAAGGTCAGTGCCGCATGGATACATACATGGCTGGTGCTCTTTGCGATGCTGAATTTGATTTAGAAGTCATACCAGGCAAAGATCTTGGCAGCAATAGAAACAGAGCGAAGGGCGAAGAAGAGGCCGAGAAATATTCCTGCATGAATGGAGAAAAAGGCAGCCGCCCACAATGCTGGTTCAAGCCTTTAACCTAATTCGTCATTTAGTTTATTATAAATTCTAGCCATCGATTCAACATCGATGGTTTTTTTTATTCACTGCTTAATCGTCGTCATCCCGCTTGAAATAAAGATCAGGCTGTTTGAAGGTTCCATACTTATTCAACAAAAACCTTTGCTCAGACATAATTTTCTGAAAACTAATACCAGTAGTCAGATGTAAGGCAATTTTATAATCTGCGATTCGAACAATACTACCTTCAATCGATGCTTTTTCACCATCCGAAAAGACTACTGTTCCTTTAACTTTCTGACCTGGTTTAACCTTTAACTTCTTTTTACCATCTAATAAAACTCCGCATTCAGAAAGATTGAAAATAGGATATGCAAGAGTCTTGAAAATTACTACCGGAGCAACTTCGCGAGGGTATTCAATACGAAAGTGATTTCTATCAGCGATGTTCATTAAAAATAGCCCCCGCGGACATACAGAAAAGACTTTTTATAGTTTGAGCTAATCATATATAGTTGTCAATCTCGTCAAAATTTTGAAGGCTTTCACTCTGCCTCATCTCCTCAAATTAGGCAACACCAGACATCGCTAATTTCAAATCTTCTTTCTTTGAAGCCTGTTTCATAGCTTCCTCTTTGGTAATCAAGTCTCTCTGATACAAGCTAAGTAATGACTGATCAAAAGTCTGCATACCATAGCTCTCATGACCATTGCTAATAGCATCTTTAATAACAGAAAAATCTTCACCTTTCATGATAATCTCTTTAATATGAGCGTTAGCCAGCATAATTTCCATAGCAGCCACTTGAGATCCATGATCAGCTCTCCTTACCAGCCTCTGAGAAACTACTGCCTCCAAAGACATAGACAGCATCATTCTCAATGCCGGATGTTCCCGAGGAGGAAAATAGGAAAGTAATCGAGTCAGGCTTTCTACAGCATCATTAGTATGAAGAGTTGACATTACTAGGTGTCCAGTTTCAGCGGCCATCAAAGCTGTTTCCGTTGTCTCTCTATCCCGCAACTCCCCCACCAAGATAACATCAGGATTCTGTCGTAAAGCACTGCGTAAAGCATCGCTAAAACTTCCTGTATCAGTGCCAATCTCCCTTTGATTAATCGTGCTTTTCTTTTCCTTGAAAATAACTTCAACGGGGTCTTCGATAGTTATAATGTGTGAATTAAAAGAACTATTTATCTTTTCAATCATAGCCGAAAGAGTTGTCGATTTTCCGCTTCCAGTTGCGCCAGTTACCAGAACCAATCCCCGCCTTCTCTTAGGTAGTGAGTGCAGAATTTCAGGAAGCTGCAATTCATCCATCGTCTTAATGCGATTATGCAGCACTCGCAGTACCAAACCCCATTTACCCTGCTGTCTGAATAGATTCACCCGAAACCGACTGCCATTGGCCATTTGATAACTAAAGTCGAGGTCTTTGAGTAAACGCAGCTGTGGGTGCAAATGAGGAGGCACGATCTGACCAACCCAAAGCTTCATCATTTCATGAGTTATAACAGCACCATCAGCCAAATCAACAAGCTCCCCCTGAAAGCGGAACCTAGGATAAGCATCTGCCTTCAGAAGAATGTCGCTTGCCTGACCTCGTGCTGCAACTTTTAATATCTGATCTAACTTCATATAACGACCCGTATTGGAATATGTGGCCTCATTTGTCCTTCGGCAGGACTAACCCATTGCCAAAGTAAAATAGATGTAGAAATGATTTTTTTACCAAGACTGCTGATCTTGAGGAGAGTTGCCAGATCCGCTGTAACTCCTTACCATAGTAGATGGACCATATTAGGCGGAGCAGAACCATGATTCGAAAAACCATATTTTATCCGTATCTCTTGCTTGCTGCAGGATACAGTCACTCCGGCATAGCGGAACAAGTATTCCACCTTTCTGTGCTACCTAGAGGTAAGTCAGTAACATTGCCAACACCAGCGACAACATTAGTGAAAACTTATAACCAAGTAATCCTGACAGCAACAGGCATCCCTCAGACAGTCAAATTAACTACATCGGGTGCAAAAAGTGGTCACTCTAGTGCCTTGAAAGTATCGATTTATGATAAGGACAACCGTTCCTTTAAGGAAATCAAAATTATCTCCAGTTCCAGTGCCTTATATACATTTAAGGATCTAGACTCCGTCCGCTTGGTCCCGGTGCCACTTAGAAACAATCGCTCACCCAACATTAAACTAAAAATAGAGAGCAATAAACCACTTGAAATCTCTAGGTGAGTCGTTTTGACAAACAATGATGGCAGGAAAAATGGATACAAAGCCTAAGGCCTCTTGCTTTTGCTGACCGGTTTGGTAGAAAACCGTTCTCTGAATTTTTAATGGCTTACGGGTTGAGGTAATATGACCAGCTATTTTCTAAGACGTCTACTGTTGGTCATCCCAACTTTTTTAGGCATCACTCTCTTAGTTTTCGGCATTACCCGTATGACTCCAGGTGGACCAGTAGAAAAGATCATATCTCAAGGGCAACAAGCCATGGGAGAGGGTGCCGGCGGCGGTGGCAGCGATGATCGAGTCAGAGGTCAAGCGCTCAGCGACGAACAGATTGCCGACCTGAAAGCCCAATACAACTTTGATAAGCCCATCCATATTCAATATGGCATTTGGCTAGGCAAGCTCCTGAGTGGAAATTTAGGAGACTCATACCGCTACCAAGAACCTGTCTGGGACCTGATCAAAGATAGACTAACCGTATCGACCTATTATGGAGTGATGACTATGATCATCACCTATTTAGTATGTATTCCGCTAGGCGTATTTAAAGCCCTGAAACATAAGTCGACCTTCGACAATATGTCTTCAGTGTTGGTCTTTACCGGATTTTCGATACCATCTTTTGTCATGGCAATTATCTTATTGTTTATTTTCGCTGCAAACCTTGAATGGTTTCCATTGGGAGGGTTTTATGGTGATGAATATGATGATATGGGGTATTGGGAGCAGATTCTAAACATACTTTATCATTCGGTCCTACCACTTGGGGCTTATCTGTTCGGCAGTTTTGCGGTCATGACTGTCATGATGAAAAATTCACTCATGGATAATCTAGCCTCAGACTACGTTAGAACAGCTATATCTAAAGGAATAGATTTCCCTACAGCTGTGCGCAAACATGCTCTGCGCAATAGCCTTATCCCTATCGCCACTCACTTTGGTAATAATATCTCAGTTTTCTTGACTGGATCTTTTTTGATCGAAAAGATTTTTGATATAGATGGTATGGGGCTGCTGGGATATGAATCGGTACTTGAAAGAGATTACCCTGTGGTTATGGGTATTTTGGTAGTGTCATCACTATTGCTGCTAATAGGAAATATATTATCTGATGTGTGTGTTGCTATAGTCGACCCACGAATTAAGTTTGATTAATGGGAAAAGTGAGCGATTGACTATATGAAACTGAATCCTACAACACTTAAAAGACTTAAACAGTTCCGCTCGATCAAGCGCGGGTATTATTCATTCGTTCTGTTTATGATCTGTTTGCTGTTGGCCGCACTAGCAGAACTATGGATCAATAGCAGAGCCATTGTTGTCAAATATGAAGGTCATTATTATTTCCCAACATACGGAGCCGTCATCCCTGGAACAACTTTCGGGTTTGATTATGATTACGAAACTGTATACCGAGATTTACAGAAACGAATGGCGGAACAAAATGAAGATGGCTTCGTCCTGATGCCATTAGTTCCATATAATGCTTTAGAAAATGACTTTAAGGAAGACTCATACCCTCCCGCCGCACCTAGCCTTGAATCAAAACATTTTCTGGGTACAGATAAAACAGGCCGAGATGTTCTGGCACGGGTTGTTTATGGATTTAGGATAGCTATTATTTTCTCCCTTATCCTGTTATTTTTCAACTATGCCATTGGAATGACTGTCGGCAGCATGATGGGTTTTTTCGGCGGCAAGTTCGATATCATTATGCAAAGACTGATCGAAATTTGGACTAATGTTCCGTTCTTATATGTGATCATCATTCTGGTTTCAATATTTGATGCCACCTTTGCTCTTCTCATTACTATTATGGTATTTTTTGGTTGGACCGGGCTAACGTTCTATATGAGAACTACAGTCTTACAAGAGAAAGTCAAAGAATATGCACTGGCTGCCAGAGTGATAGGTGCAGGAACATTTCGTACTATTTTTCATCATATTTTACCCAACACCATATCATTAATCGTTACATTTATACCCTTCTCAGTAACTGGGGGTATCACCAGCCTTACATCTCTTGATTATCTGGGTTTTGGTCTTCCTCCCCCAACTCCTAGCTGGGGTGAGCTGATGTCTCAAGGAATGGAACAACTAGAAGTCGCAAGCTGGATTATTATCTCGGTAGTTTCCGGCATGGTCGCCATCTTAGTAATGATTACCTTTATTGGTGAAGGTATCCGCGAAGCCTTCGACCCGAAGAAATATACGACTTACGAATAGGCAGATAGATGATGATTTTATGGTCAAACCTTCTGATATGGGTGGGGCTAACCGGGTTTTGCACTATCCAAGCGCAAACTCAAAAGCTGCCTGATAATCTTCTGTGGAGTTCGGGAGCCGCAGGAATCTCAAACTCTCAACAAATCAAGAAAGTCAGTAAAGAGGGCATATTTGTCGATAGCTGGCTTAGTTTCCCCAGAACTTTACTCACATTGGGCCCTGCGGCGCATCCTAAGTTAAAGAAGGCTATTCGAGATAATCAATGGGCATTGACAAGCCGCGATAACGTTGGAGGGGTATTTCCTCTACTAGCTTCTCAATGGGCTACAGGATTAGACAAGCGTACGGTATACTATCGTATTGATCCATTAGCTCGATGGTCAGATGGCCACAAAGTGAGTGCAAAGGACTTTTACTTCTCGTGGCAGAGTATCAAATCAAAACATTGGCCTGACCCGTGGCAGAGGCAATGGAGTCTCGAACATATAGAACAAGTAAAAATTTATGATCAAAACACAATAAGTGTGACAATGCGCCACATGACAGCTAACCTGTTGCAAAGGACCAACCTAACTCCCTTACCGTCTCACTTTATCAAAAAAGTAGATCCATCATATGTAAAAAAATATAATTGGAAAATTATTCCAAATACAGGCCCCTATCAAATTAATGAAATTTCGAAAGACAGAGGATTTATCAGTTTTAAACGCAAAAATAACTGGTGGGCAAAAAATAGATTAAGACATCAACATCAATTTAATGCTGAGATTGTCAGGTTTGTTGCTCTGCCTGACGAAGAAGTTATTTGGGAGGCTTTTAAGCGAAAAAAACTCTCTATAATTAAGCTAAAAGACCTTACTTTATTTAATAAAAGAACTAGAGATCCATTATTTAAGAATGGCGGCGGCACTCTAGAATACTGGTCAGGTTTGCCAGCACCCTGTTACGGTATATGGATCAATAGTGAAAAAGCGTCATGGTTATCAAAGAATCTGAAAGAAGGCATCAGCCATAGTTTTAACTTTCAAAGAGTGAATCTCGGTTTACTGCAAAATAAAGGTAAAAGATTAAAAGGTTGTTTTGACGGCTATGGTCCTTGGAGCATCTATCGTCAATTTCCTAAATTTGATGAAAAAACAGCTCAAAAGTTATTTATGGAAGCAGGTTGGCGAACCAGAAACGGCGAAGGGATTCGAATTTCGAATCAAAGAGCACTAACACTCAAAATTATGTTTGGAGATGAATTAGACTATAACCAGCTTCTGATCCTACAACAAGAAGCGAAAAAGACTGGATTAAAAATAGAACTGGAACAAGTAAAATCAGAAAAATTTTTAGAACGACTAAAAACCGGCGATTATGAAGCCGTATTTGCAGGCTTCGCTCCCTGGCAAACTAACCCTCAGTTTCAATTAATCTGGCATAGTAAAGGCATAGGCCAAGGCACTAATTTTAGCCGTATCAATAATCAAGAATTAGATAGAATGATAAATCAATACGATGCAGAGCTCAGTTACCAGGTTAGATTAAAGCTAGCGCATAATATTCAAAATAAAGCCTACGATCTAGGCTGGTTTATACCTGGTCTGCATGGAGGTTGGCAACGCAGTGTTTTTTGGCGCTGGTGGCGATTACCGGTACCATCAGCTCCGCGGCCATCACCTACACCATGGGACCATTTTCATCCAAGCTATGGTGGACTGTTCTGGTATGATAGTAAGCTAGAGCGGGCAATGGGAAACCCTCGAGAAAAGGCAGGTATCAGCCCTAGAGAAAAGATCGTCGATAAAACATGGTATCGTGATTAACCGATCGAAACCGAAAACATCATTAAACCTATCGTTTAAAAGCTAAAACAGGAAAAATGATTACTACCATTTTTCCTGTTTTAGCTTTGGATGCACTTATGTAAATATTGTATCAAGAATTTTCTTGAAGTTTACAATGCGATAACATTATCTCGGTTTTGGTAGGTTACCATTGTCATCGTCATCATCAAATCTGCAATCATCAAAGCAGCAGTCGTCTTTCTTTCCAAATTTTCTCTTGAACTTGGACCACTTACCCCATTTACCTCGTTTTTTATCGTTCCCAAAACAGTCACCATTTTCATTAGGTATTTCAGTTTCGCGGCCAATGTTTTCGTTAACTGGCTGAGGATTACTAACAGTCGGTCTATTTGAAGGCATTGGTGCAGGAGTAGTCGTCGCTAAAGGAGCAGCAACCGGGCTTCTTGATCCTTTTTTCTTCTGACAGCCGACACTGAACATGGAAAGCATGATCAAAGCAATAATGGTTTTCATTTAAATCTCCTTAATTCTAACCTGAACCTGATTGTGTAAAATAGGCTGTGACTATAGTCACCACCGTTAAAATGCATAATCAATGCCAAGCCTCGACAGATAAAAAGTCATAATTTTTAGGACTTTATAATTGTAAAAAAAATTGAGGGCCACCCCGCAACTATACAACTGTCTACTATCTTTCCGGTATAAGATGCTAAGATAATCCCAAGAACAGAACATAAAATTAATTTACATGCTCGGTCTAATGACAATTAATCGTACATTGACTATGTTATAAGGAACAAGTTGCTACAGGGTTACTGCATGTCTGGTTAGATGCCAAGCTACCTTTTTCGGACAAACACGAATAATTGATACTATCGATATAACCAAAATCTTCATTTCCGAGTTCATCGGCTACCGCACATTTATAGTAACAGCAGTTAGGATTATCTGCTTGTCTTACCGCCAATCGATTGGGAAGTGGTCCATCATTTAATGCCCCTTGTTCAGCTATCTCAGAATTAGCAACCTCCAGCTTACCCTCGAGGTTATAATCTTCGATAGTCTGTTTCGTCTCTCCCTTTAAAACCATGGTAATACTTACACTAAAATTATTTACCATTACTCCCAGGTCAGACCTATTTTGAGCCCGTAGAAAATAAATGACATGGCCTTCAAGGTTCTCTGGTACTGTCTCTCTTACATCTATACTGCTCGCTGCGGGCAGATTTGAAAGATTATGCGACCAATACCAAGCCTCCACTAATTCTTTTTTTGGAGCTTTTTTATCATTGTCACTATAGAAAAAACCACAACTAATATCGGCTTTGATCTCCTGAGTTGGGTTTTCAGAAACCTTACAGGAAAGGTAGGTTCCAGCAATATTTGAAGGCACATCTACCTTTTCTTGCTTCTCTGAACCTTGATTCTTAGCTTTAGTGACATTAATTGCCCCTGGTCCTTCGGGCAAACCTTTGGTTCCATCGGCCATCCTTGTTACCTCCTTGCATGAGAAGGACATCAGTATGACTAGCCAAAGAGTCAACGAAGGCATAAGGTTACTTATCCTGATTGTAATCAAACACATATTGAATCCCCATGTGCTATCTTCACTAAATTTTGCATCACCGCAATTACTTATCGGCAAATTTGTATTTATATTTAATTGTTTTTATTTTACATGAAATTACAGCAATTTATGATTCGAATTAGTTGACCACACTAAGCCATCTAGTTGAAGAAAGAGGGGTAAGATTGGAGAAAATAGTCTGTTGAGGAGCTAAAAACAAAAGCCGGAAATAAATTTCCGGCTTTTATGAAAGAGTTAGAGGAAAAGTAAACTCAAATAAAGTATTATTGTCGAGTATAAGGTCCTGCTTCATCAGACCAATTTACAGTAGTTGGACGATTCTGAGCACTTGATGAACCACTCCCAAACGCCATTGCATCATCTTCGGATATCTGTAGAGTCCAGTATATAGTCTGTGGACGAATCACACTGGTTCCCTGAGAAGTTTCAAACTCTTTATTGATACATTCTTTAGCTTCTCCCGCCACCCAATCTGAATATCCGTGATATTCAATTTGATTAAAATTATCTACTAAGTCCTGGGTATAAAAAGTTCTTTCAAAACTAACGAGGTTAGCATTCCAGCTTACGACTCCATCTTCGGCTACATTTGTAACCAAAAAAGTACCTCCAAGAGTGGTTAACATTAGCAAATCAGAACGGCATTCTGTATCTTCTGCATATACTAATATGCCCTGAACCCATTGTTTATCGGAAAAGGTATATACAGTAAGAGTATCGTCAATACAGTTACCTATCCATGTACCGGGAATATTATCTGGAGTAGCGACACCATTCTGCGATAAATCCGTACTATCATTGCTGCCCGAGTCAACTCGTTCAATTTTTTCTTCGACTTCCTCTTCAGGGGTTCCGCAACCTTGTATACTGACAACAAACAATAATAATAAAGCCTTGGTAATACTTAACTTCATCTTTTCCTCCATGAATTGACATCCAAAAACTAGATCCATAAAAGTCTTCGACCTCAATTAGATTTTCTATAGAGGTAATCTTTTCCCAGTCTTAGGGGCTTGAGACCTAACACTTAATCGGTTAACCCCAACCATTAGACTAAGAGGTAGATATGCGCTGAGCCAGAACAAGCGATTATCAGTGTTCCCGCAGATTTGCACTGCAACAAAACAAAATAGACTTTCTTGTTTCTTTTTAATACTTTATTCTTATGAGACGACTTTTAATTTTCAAGCATGTTCAGACTATAGAGGAAGAAAATATGAGAAACAGAATACCGAATTATGCTTTTTTCTCTCTCTTCCTGTTACTCTTATTACTACTCTGGCTTATGGCAAAACCCATGATCCATGCCATCATATTTGGAGCGATTATTGGAGGTAGTTTTTATCCCTTATTCAATAGAACTCTAAAAAGAACCAATTGGAAAAAAAGCCAAGTATCAATCTTGATGTGCCTGTTAATTACATGTCTAGTTTTCATTCCAACCATATACTTAATCTTTGCTCTATCTAACGAAACATATCAGTTTTATCTAAATCTGAAATCAGAACTAACTGTTGCAAATGAGAAATATTTTTTTGAAGAAAGTTTTTTTGGCTCCATGCTAGTCGAAATAACAGACATACTTGAGATTGACATCAGCTTCGACATGATAAAAGAAAAATCAATCGCAGTGTTACAAAGTTTTTCTACCTATGTCTTAAAAGTCCTTAATTCTTGGGTCTCCAATTTACTCAGCTTTATCTTCGACTTTTTTATTATGATTCTAGTTATTTTTGCTTTGTTTACAGAAGGCACTGGCTTAAAAAAATATATTTTGGAACTATCACCTCTCCCTGACAGCCAAGAAGAATTAATGATCCAAAAATTTAATCAGATGAACTATGTAACACTAGTTTGCAATGGACTTGGAGGTTTGATTCAAGGCATCGTGGCAGGGATCGGTTTCTTCATAGCGGGCGTCCCCTCTACTATTCTGTGGACCGTAGTTATGGTATTGCTGGCATTTATACCTATCGTAGGCATATCGCTCGTATATATTCCGGCAGCAATTTATCTTGCTGCAAAAGGACAAATGAATTCAGGTCTCATCCTATTTATTTATTGTACAATGGCGGCGTTTTTCGTTGAAAACTGGTTTAAACCAAAATTCATTGGCGAAAGAATCAAAATCAACCCTCTATTCATTCTTTTCTGTATTATTGGCGGCATGAGCTACTTTGGAATGGCTGGGATATTTTATGGTCCGATCATCGGTATTATTTTTCTAACCGTTGTAGAACTATATCATGATCACTACGCCCCCAACTCAGATCAAACCAGCAATAAAGACAGTGATTTGCAATCGTAATCGGAACAAATACAGTCAATACTGCCAGTATTGATATGCTTTAAGGGAAAGCTGGCTAACAAAATTACAATGTATTAATTTATTTAGAGGTCAGTGTTTAAGATATTTGCTAATAGATCCTCTGCATAGATGAGCAAACAGGCTCAAATGACTTTTTTTCATAATAAAGCTATCTAGGGACAATTTTGCCACGACAAGTATGCTATCGCTGCTTCAAATCACTTAAAACTTGCTACTGCAGGCTGATCAATCCTTTTCCTACAGAAGTACGTTTCATCATCTTAACTCACCCTCTGGAAAGGCGACGTGCTACTAATTCTGGTCGCATGGCTCATTTGATCCTAAGCAACTCGTTATGGCTAGAAGGGGCTACTTTCGCCCATGACAAGAGAGTCAATGACATCATTAATGCCCCTCAAAATAGTTGCTTCACCCTATATCCGGGACCTCAGGCCATCACTCTTGGCAATGCTGAAGCGACTAGCCAATTATTAAACTACAGTCAGCATAAGGAGGTGTTTATTTTTATTATTGACGGAACTTGGGCCTCATCCAGAAAAACGATAGCTACCAGTCCTAATTTAGCAAAATTGCCTCGTCTTTGTTTGAGCCCGTCTAAGCCCTCCACCTTCACCATACGCAGGCAACCGGCACCTTGGTGTTTATCTAGCATCGAAGCGATTTATCAAGTACTCAACCATCTGCCCGAGACCAAAGGTGCCGCATTCCGATCACGACTTCTTGAAGTATTCCATTCTATGGTGAGTGATCAAATCAGATGGGAGCATCAAAAATCGACCTCGACCCTGCAAAAAACGACATAAAGGCATAGTTTAAGTCCGTTTAGGTCTTGAAAAATCGATAATAGAGCTTTAATTTCGAACATCAATGTCTCCACTAATGTCGTGAGGAAACTAAATGACAAAACAAACCCAAGATCCTGCTGAGCGAAAACGAGAAGAGGAGCAATATATCCGTATTCAAGGGGCTCTGAGAATAGCGAGACTAAAGAAAGATCTGAGCCCGATTCCAGCTAAAGGTATCTCAGCAATTCACCTGGAAGAAATAGAAAAAGCCTGGGGAGATGAATTCATCTATAAAGATAATTCATATTATTTAAACCTTAGTTAAAGGTATATAAAATGAGGTCCGATTCTCCATCACATAGCTGTTTCGCTGACAAGCGCATTATCGGACTAAAGTAATGCGACTAAGACCCTTGGACCAATAACTAAAAAGGGACACTAACGCTTGCTACTTTCAGAATGACCTAGACAAAGCCAGCGGTCTAACATTGTCTTAAAAATTTCATTCAATCTCGCCGAAGCATCACCTTCCCCAAAAAGATCCAAAGCCTTTGCTACTGCCTCGATCGTTGAAACACCATTCTGTTCGTTATGTCTCCTTCTTAAGGGATAATAGGATGACGGCATTTGAGGCAAACTCACCGTGCGCAATCCAAATTGAAACGCTAATTTCCTTGTCATGCTATGCCCCTGACGCCAATTACCATCAGGAACAACCAAATGGATCGGTTTTTCAATCGCTTGCATGAACTGCGGACTCACCACGTGGGAAGATCTAGAGGAGAGAATCAGTGTTTCATAACCAGCCAAATTCATTTGCTGCCATTGTCTCCAGTCCTTGCCATCCCCAAAAACTCTCATGTCACTATTGATTAAACTACGATGAGCCAAATATCCAGTATTGCTAGCCCTGCCTAACTCAGAGTTATGCAAGATAAAAGAGATTCTCGTACAAGTGTCTAACTCGGGAATAAGGTGGCAATAACACAAATCTTTTATCAGCTGACAAATTGAACACAAGTCCATTGCAAATCCCTGAACTTTTTTCAGGCAGAATCATATGCCATTTATAACAAACATAAATTACTCATAGCAAATCTACACTAAATATCTGTCACAATCTGCAACTAAAGCTTACGAAAACAAATAATAAATAGCAGACTCATCAATTTTGAATCCGACTCATTTTAAAAGATGAGATCGTATCATTAATTTGACTCGATATAAATGCCAGATCTTCGTTACCATCGATTTCTAAGGCATTGCCACGGCCATTAACATTAGAATATAAAGTAATTTTCCACCCCGGATTCAAAGTAATTTTCCAAGAGGAAACCATATCGTTAAATGCAAAGCGTGGATCAGTTAGATTATAAACAATATCAGCTTTGTATGCGCTGTAAGGGCTGTATAGAGCATTAATGGGCAATTCTAATTTTCGGCCCCGAAAGTTTGCATCTCGATACAATTCAACCCGACCAGCGTTACCAGCATGCACAATATGATCATAGCCACGCTCAAATTCATCAGCAGAAAATTCTGATTTACATTGACTCGACCATAGTTCTTGAAGCGCACAACTCTTAACTTGAGAAGCAATATCTATTTTAGCCTGATTACATTCCTGACTAAAAAACTCAATATCATTACAGGAGGAATAAATTCTTCGATCGAGCGCTACTAGCTTGTTTAAGGTTTCTGCACGGGCCTTTACACTTTCCCAGAAGGTCCCCCCAGGATCAGCCTGACGATAAAAATTATAACCCTCACCCAATACTATATGGTTATCATTTTCATTAATTGATTGAGCAAAACCTTCTCTTGCGATGCGAATTTGCTCCTGCAACCCATCACCAGTTACATCCTGACCACTAACATGAAAATTAGAACATATGGATGGTGAAACAGCCCCTTCACTATAGCAACGGGCTGAAACAGATATATTATTAATGAGATCCTGCTGCTCCGTAGATACTGTAGTCGATGATTTGCCATTGAAGATTAGCTTGAATCCGACCTCGGCAGCAGCTTCAATCGATTTTTTCGAACCTTGCTGTTGATTCAACATAGTTCCAGTAAACATAATCAATAAACGAGAGCCAGTAGATGCCTGGCGAACCAACTGATCTCCGCACCGGTCTCTAAATTGATTTAAGTCACCAGCAGCCAAAATTTCAGCGAATTCATCTTTTAGAACTGCCGTAGAGTCTTCAATCCTCAATTCTTCTTTTTTATAAGTAAGCTGAGCAATAGCCACCACATTATGACTACTCACTTTAATATTCTTTTCAATAGCAGCGGACAACGAAGCACTACCGGTGAAGAATCCCCAGGCGCCTGAAATAGAAGTGTCAGTATTAATATTTAAGCTATTAATCAGCTCTCTGGAATCACGAACAATTTGAACCGCACTTTCTATCGAGTTCACCTGAACATTTTCCACCTTAACAGCCGAACTATCGATGCAAACTTCTTTCTTTTGCCCTGTTAGATCATCACGCCCCTGTCCCATAGTTAAGGCAAAAGGCTGCTTCTTTTTAACCTTCACGTTAGTTTCACTGCCAATGTCTGGCAAAGGCAGCTGCTTCGAAGAGCAACTAACTGCGAACATAATTATGATAGTTTTAAATAATATTGTCTGACTCTGCATACACGGCCCCCAGATTAAACTCCCCCCCCCTTCTGCAAGTAATGAGCCAGATCCAAACATCTATTTTTATTTAACAAAGGTATCTACAGCTGGTTTATAGCAAGACAAGGCCTATGTTCTTAGACACTGTCCGACGCAAAATTATATTAGCAGTACAATTTGGAGAAAAAGATCGATTTGCACACTCAAACCAGACCAATCAATTTCTTGAACAATTTAAAGATTCATCCATTCTAACAACTGATGACCACTGATAGGTTTATCCTTTTGAAGATAGATCCAAACGATACCGCCACGATTGCAAGTACGCCTTAACTCTCCAATCAAAACAGACAATCGATCCCAGCAAGAAACATCAAACCATTGACGACGCTCTTGACGACTAGGGTTTTCGTTCGGCCATGGAACCACCCGTGGTTTACGATTTTTACTGGAGCATTTCATCTGACCCTCACGGATTTCAATCTGCAACCAGCCTTTGCCTTGATCCGGATCTTTCACTAAAACAACCGATGAAGACAAGCGCAAAAACCATCGACTGCGCTGGCATTGATTGACAAAGCCAACCAGTTGGCCTTCAAGCCATTCGACAACATCGTCTGTTTCCCAATCTTCAGCATCAGGCTCCTCTTCCTGTTCATCCTCATCAATCTCTTCAAGGTCATCATTATCTTCTTGCTCTTCGTCATCTATGACCTCATCCTCTAACTCTTCTATTTCTCTTCGCCAGCGCCACAGTTTGAATAAAAATCGTCGCCAATCTGTTAAAGTCAGTGGGCCCGAACCTACAGCGGACATCAAGGTTTCAACCCCAGCGAACCATTGCTCATGCCTTAAAAAATCTGCGACCAACTCTGTTTCCTCACCGGCCAACAATTTTTCGGTCAATAGAATTTGGCTGACCAAAGCCGGACGATGCAAAGAGCGAAAAGGACCTATCCAGGCTTCCTCACGAGAACACAAAACCCCGTCTTTAGATAACCAACCTAATTTACGTTCACCTGCAGTTAGAGCCCGGTTATATGGAGGTGCAGCTGATTTTATCAGGTCTGACTCAACCAAACAGGCCTCAATGCCATGACAAGTTTCCTGCCAACGCAAGTCATGAACCATGGTTAACATTTCATTAAGACGCCCCCCTTTACTCTTCTTACCCCGAAACCAAGAATTAACTCGTTTTTTCAGAGACGAAGCTTTGCCAACATAGAGCAGGCCACCTTTAGCATCTAAAAATTGATACACTCCAGGCACATCGGGGAGCCCTAATCGTTTTTCCCGCGGCAGGCTATACACTTTCTTTCCTGCCTTAGGCACAGGTGTAGTGTCGAGCCAAACTCTCAAATTTTCATAGGTTTGAATCCCATAATCTTTCCGCAAAGTGCTCGCCATTACCGCCCAAATTTTAACCGTAGCATCGATATGATCTGCAGACCTCTTTAAGCCTTGCAGAGGAAAACCCAAGTAGCCGGCTAAACCATGCAATCCCCGAGTGCGAATATCTGGATACAACCGTCTGGCAATTTCAAAGGTACAAAAAATCTCGAAGGGCCAACAAGAAGTATCCTCAGGCAGCAATTCTCGGAGAAACCCTAGTTCATAGCGGGCGTAATGAATGATACAAGGTGGAGGAGCGACAGCCTCAGCTTCTATCCCTGTTTCATCTTCCAGCTGGCCAAGCATGGAGGCAAACATCTGTTCCGAATCCTCCCCAAGCTCTAGTTCATCGGGATCAATACCGGTAATTTTATAAATACGATCGGGGACAAGCTCATCAGCTGGCTGTTTGAACAGGACCGAGTTTACTTGGACAGAAGTACCAGCCGGAGAGCCGAACGCCCAACCCATTTCCATTAGGTTGCCATAAGCAGGGCTGGCACCACTCGCCTGAAAATCGAGGTATAAAACTGGCTGGTCCAGAATATCCATATTTCTCCTTAACTTACCCTGCCGATTATAGGGACAAAAAATCATTATGCTAAAAGGCCACTATTACTATAAAAAATACATCGCGAAAAAGGATAAAGTTGCTAAACTAAGAAATAAAATCAAGAATTGAGGAGAAACCGATGACTGTCGCCTATTCGCTCGGCATCATTATTTTAATATTAAATGCCGCAGTACCCACCATAGCTGAGGGTCAAAATATAATTTCACCTGAGGAAGGGTGCCAAATCATTCCTGAGCATAAATTGGAAATACCTGTAGACAAAAACAGGAACACTGAGCTCAATGAAGCCAGCTTTAATGAAATCATCGATCAAGTCATAGCACTCTATGAGCCTCTTGTTGCCATCCATGGCAATCATCTAAGTGTCGAAAAAAACTGGAAGAGCAGCACAGTCAACGCCTACGCCAGACAAGTAGGAGACAAATGGCAAATTTCTATGTTCGGCGGCCTAGCCCGCCATGAAGCCATAACCCCTGATGCATTCGCTTTGGTTGTCTGCCATGAATTGGGCCACCATTTGGGCGGTTATCCGATGAAAAGATGGTCCTGGTCCAGTACTGAAGGTCAAGCCGACTATTTTGCAGGGCAGGCATGTGCAAAAAAAATATGGGGCGAACAAGCTTCAAAAAATGCTGCCTTTCGAGAGACCATTGCACCCTACCCGCAAAAATTATGCGATCAAACATGGGATAGTGAAGCCGACCAAAACTTATGCTACCGCATTAGTCAAGCCGGAAAGTCTCTTGGCAATTTTTTCAGTAATTTGCGCAACAGCAATCCCCCTTCATGGAATACCCCAGACATGAAAAAAGTCATGCATACAGAATCTAACCACCCAACCCCTCAGTGTCGGCTGGATACTTATTTAGCTGGTATGTTATGTACCGAATTATTTATGGAGGATAAAATTCCTGGAAAAAATCATCCTCAAGGACAGAATAGCCGAGAAGCCGAAGAATTAGCGGCGCAAATGTCATGTACAGCTTTTGATGGTTTTTCAGTAGGAATGAGGCCTCGCTGCTGGTTTGCGCCGAAGCTTGCGCCAAAAAATGGCTATTATTGATCGATCAGCCTATCACGTTTCCAAAAATGAGTCGTTGTCAGTTTCAAGATTAGATTCGAAAAATCCTGATCCACCCATGGTTTGTTAATCACGGCAGCGACCTGATGATTGATACCTCTCAAATTCATCAACCGTTCTGAAAAACCACTTAACATGATAAAAGGAATATGCGAGTATCCATGCAACATTTTCAACCGCAGGGTATTACCATTGTACTTAGGCATTTTGTAATCTGAAATCACCAAGACTAATTCATCTTCTAACAACTGAACTTGCTGCCAGGCATTTTCTACGGTAGCAGCTGTCACCGCACCAAAGCCTATTTCCTCAATAAAACAAGTTAGTAAATCCAGAATATCGGGCTCGTCGTCAACACATAAAATCTTATGTTTGGGCTGCCTCAGACCTACAGCAATATGATCCATAGTATTTTGCAGCTGTGACAACATCTGATCACCAAAAATGATCGTAAACTCTCCCATAGTACCATGCTCGAAGACATCAACAAGAACCTTAGTGCGAAGGGCTGAGCCATTCATCGCCGATCTGAGTTCTGGTAATTGATCTTCAAGGCCCGATCTAAGAATATCAACCTCAATTGATAGGTCTTGTCCCACCAGCTTAGGCAAACAGCCGAGAGTCTGCCGACCAATAGCCTCACCTAGTGCGATAAG
>PBRN01000298.1 GCA_002725955.1 Pseudobdellovibrionaceae bacterium | reverse complement strand
GATGGAAACCGGAACCTGAACCTAAGGAGAAATAAATGCAATGGCAACGATCACAAATACAAAAGAGGAAAAAGTATATCAATTTTAAAGCCTGGGCCAATCTAATGATTGCTGGGGTCGTTTCGGTTTTCGTAGTTCAATATATAGAGGCAGACAGTTATAGTTACGAATCGAATCGGAATAGTCATAGTGTCCGCTATTACAGTCAAGCAGATGTGGGGCGTATTTTATACGGCTCCATGGAATCAAAGACACAACAATATTCATCAAGAGAAAGTGATTTATATTATGAATCAGCACTCAATGATGATTTTTGGGATTTGAGTATCTGTTTGAAGCCGATATGTAATTATTGAAGTTGTCATGGTTAAATTTCTTATGATTTATCTTTTGAACCATGGAATCAATAGGAGTTTATACCGTATGCGATGTTGTACTTTCAATTTAAGGAGGAATTTTAGATTAAATAGAGGTGCATGTATTCCAATATTCTATTCCAATATTAATTGTATTTTATTATTAGTATTGGAATAATTTTTTAATCCACTGTATCTCTAATGAGTTAAGCGGGTTTATTGATCCCACATGTTGTGATTCTTTCTATTTGACAGATAGCAGCTGCAGTTTATTCCCCTGCAGGTTTAGTGGAAAACTATGAGTCACACACCCAATAAACCGGCTTTTCTGATTGCAATTAATGACCAATATAGTTTGCTGAAGTTCATATAATATTTAAGGAGCAATTAGTAAGATTTTTAAAATCGATGTATCTGAATGAATAAAATATATTTCAATAAACACGCACCTAATAAAGAGTCTGTAGTTCGTCTATAGACTCTTTTTTTAATAGAATGATTTTTATGCAGAGATTTTAAAGATCTGTTATTTTCGGGCTAGTATCATGTCGACCACAGGTGTAAATTTATTGCCAACTAGGGGTTTTGTAATCCAGGCTAGAATGCCGGCGTCTTTCCCTGCTTGCCTAGCCTCTTTGCTTGACTCAGTAGTTAGCATAAGCAACTTAACATGATTATATTCGGGAATTTCACGAATTCTTTGAGCCATTGTAATACCATTCATGATGGGCATATTGAAATCGATGACGATGATCCGGGTGTCACTATGTTTGCTCATAGCTTTGATTCCTTCTTCCCCATTTATGGCTTCAACGACTTCATGTCCTGCCGATTCGAGAGTATCTCTTAAATCCAGCCGGAGGCTTTCTGAATCATCAACTATTAGAATTTTCGCCATATTAAGATTACCTATAACTTGGAATCAACAATGGGTTTAGCCCTTGATTTGAGAACCTTTTTCAACAGGGCCTCAAAACACGCTTCGGTATATGGTTGGCAAACCTTAATCCTGGGGATGAATAAGTCAATGAGTTCCAAGTAAGATTAGAAAAACTCATCTTAATATGCTGATAATATGTAATTTTTTGGTTGTTGCAGTAGTGCTTGTACTGCATAAATTGGGGGAAACGATTTGGGTTTTCTGATGTGGAAGTGATTATTGGCTAACTTTCGATTTTGTTAATGTTTTTTGTGGTTTATTTGGTTTACTGAAATTGATTCGTTGCTTTCTTGGATGGTTAGTTCGAAGCATTTTTCGGCTTATATTTTGATTACACTGTGTGCTAATTTGCTCAAGATTAGATAGTTCATTTGAACAGTGCTAGTGATTTTGTTTTCGTTAAACTCTTCCTCTTTAATCTATTTTCTTCTAGGCTGGAGTTAAACATTCGTTTTCAAATAGGATGCTGCATGAAAAAATATACTTGTTTACTGTTGTTCTTTATATGTTCATCAGCGATGGCTACCCAGATGATAAACTTCCCAGAAAACTTTCAGTGGTGTGTGAGTACATCATCTCATCAAATTGAAGGCAATAATATTGATAGTGACTGGTGGGAGTATGAACATCGTCCAGGGACTATCAAAAATAATGACAAATCAAATGATGGTGGGGATCATTGGAACCGCCTGGAACAAGATACCCAACTGCTAGTGGATCTCGGGATCAAAAGTTATCGGTTTTCGCTGGAATGGGCAAAAATCGAACCCAGGGAAGGTGAGTGGAATCAGGCGGCGTTGGATCACTACAAACAAGAAATTTTGTTGCTGAAAAAGAATAAAATACAGCCTTTCATTACCCTTCATCACTTTAGTTTACCTCTGTGGCTAGCAAATAAAGGTGGCTGGTCATCACCTTCGGCGCCAGCTTCTTTTCAGAAATATGTGACGAAAGTATATGAGTCCCTTGGTGATTTAGGGGTGGAATATTGGGTTACCTTTAATGAACCAACATGGAATTTGATTTCGGGATATGTGACCGGTGAGTTCCCCCCAGGTAAAAAAGATCTTAAATTATTGGAAGCTCCGTTAAGAGAAGTGGCTCTTGCACATGGCCTTGCTTATAAAACTTTGCATGAGCTAGCAGGTGATCGACCGATTCAAGTTGGTTTGGTACAAAACCTAAATGTGTTGGTCCCCCTTCGTTCCTGGAATCCTCTCGACCATTACGCAAAATCGATTTTGGACAAGATATATAACTGGAGTATCCTTCAGACCATTAAAGATGGTCATTTTAAAGTGAGTTTTCCAACTGCCTTTAGTAGTGATATCCCTATGCCGCAGTTGAAAGATACTCTCGATTTTCTTGGGATAAATTATTACAACAGACAATTTATAAAGTTCCTATTTACGCCTCCCTTTATTGCCAGCCTGGCGGTTGCTCCTGAAGAAAATATCTCAGAAATGGGCTGGGAAATATACCCTAAGGGGATATATACAGTAGTTAAACAGGCCAGAAAACTGTTTCCTCAAACCCCAGTTTTTATCACAGAAAGTGGGATTGCCGACAAATCAGATAGTAAAAGATCCGATTTCATCAAAGAGCATCTATTTCATATCCATCAGTTATTGACAGAGGGCATACCTGTTCTAGGCTACTGTTATTGGACTTTGGTTGATAATTTTGAGTGGGCCCATGGTTTTGAGCCGAAGTTTGGTCTGTATGAACTGGATTTAAAAACATTGAAAAGAATCCCCCGGCCGTCGGCTAAAGTGTATGCTGATATTATCAAGAACAATGGCTTTGGGTTTGATCCAACGAAGACTAGATTTAAATAAGCCTCACTATACAGTCAGGTAATCATCTGACAGGTGGCGACTCTAACGGTTGATAACAATGACCTTTATGACCTCAGCAGGTTGTTTAGTTTTCTGACAGTGTGGGAAAGCTCACACCCGTAACTTCAATGACTAATAATTCCAAGTTCTTATTCTGGAGCTTGCCCCTTCTTTTTCAAATTTCTATGGTTCTTCTGCGCATTTTGTCATGCGGCCACTACGATAAATGGCTGATAATAAACTACTTTTATATATTCCTTTTTGGTCCGATCTTTGCATCTTAACAATATATATTGCACCTTTTTCTATCTATTTTGTTGGGAGCCTATTTTGTTGGCTAGAAGCTGTATTTCACTTTATCTATCTATTATCTGTATTAGTATCTTTACTAATTGCAAGCAAACAGTTTCAGATCTGGACGGTGTTGATCGTTTTGGTAGCGGCGCTTCCCGTTTTATTGCAGTCCAGAGTTTTGCTGAAGAGATTGCCATTGGATTGACTTCTTTTCAGTTACGTAAACCTGGAGCACCAGATGAATGCTTCTATCCGGGGACAGCAAAGTATAGTGCGTGTGATGGAGTAGCGCACTTTATCGTGTCTGAAGCTAAGGGTGATCGCTATAAGTTTCGATTTCTGCCAGGACCTAATGATCTCTGTTTAGGGGATTATGACAGTCTGAAGCTAATTAGTTGCGAATCTGCAGACGCATGGATGACCGCTCTTCAAGGGGGTAATAGCTCTTGGAAAATCGGCAAAAAATATATTTTTATGTTATATCGCTCCGTGTCAGCCCCAGATAGAATCGGTATCGAAGAATCTCGTGATTGGCAGACAAAAACGGTGGATGGGCTAGCCGCAGAGTTTTGGGAATATGCGATCGGGATTCTGGCGGATCCGAAAACTTGGTCACCTGTGACTTATACTGAGATGGCTCCGGCGATTGCTGGCAGCAGCACTCAGCCAGTAAAGGCTGATAAAAAGGTGGCCTGGTGGCGGAATAACGATAAAGTTTGTGATGGTATTTGTGGTGGCATAGGTAAGGTCTGCGCCGCAATGGAACGAACTCCAATTCTTCGTGGTTCTCTAAAGCGGGTTCATGCCACATGTACCAATGATTATGATTATTTTTCTAACAAAATGAATGATGAAACCATTCGGAAGTTATCAGCAGTAACTTTTTCCTATGCTAAAAATTCTGATAATAAGGAAAGCTTGGTGCGAATTTTAACCGAGCATGATTTAGCCTTGGGTCACACTATGTCGACATCATTTGGTTGTGCGGTGTCTGTTTCAGGCTGTCGTACCGAAGACTTGGTCACGATTAGGGTGGACACAACTCAGCAGGTTTTTCGTAAATTATGGATTGGTACAGATCATGATTCAGGTCATGTAGGAACGATCTTTTTAGAAAGCCTTGATGGTCAGGTCTATAAAGTAAATAGCAAAAGCAATCAATTACAAGCAGCGCAAGTTCCTGCTGGTGCAGTGCGACCCGATAATCGCACTGCAGCTTTGACCAGCCCGGTGGAATTAGATCCAAAAGATTTTTTGACGAGAGATCAACGTAAATTATTTGATGTTTTGGGATCTCAAAAGCCAGATGAAGATATGGTCTATCCGGCTGGAAGAGATTATATTAAAGACTTTGCTATGCCAACCGCAAATTTAGAAGCTCAGATCAATCTAAACTATGCCTTGGCGGGCTTCTATGGGTTTTCGACCGGGGATAAGATTGCTTCTCTTGGTGGCGTATTTATTGATACGGCCAGGGATGATCTGCAATCGATAAGCGCTGATGGCCTGATTGGTTTTACCAAACGTGGCGGACAAATGGTAGGTCAGACGGATCAAGAAATGGGGGCATATAGCCGTCAGTATTATGATTTTGATACCATGGTGGAAACCAGTGTCAGAATGTTTGGGGTGATTCGTAGCCTTAGCTTTTCAGCAGCTGAAAAAGATGTTGAATATAGTAAAATCAATGCTCTCAGAGCTTTAAGCATTCATTATGATCTGACAGAAAAAATCGATAATCAGGTGGTTGATATAGGAACCTCTAATCAATCCGACTTTAATATTTTGGGGTCTAATCATGAAGATGAAGCCACAACCTGCCCGGAAGGGGCTGGTGATTGTAAGAACTATCGGCTATGCCGGGTGGAATATCGTCATTGGCCAAAAGTAGCTCATCGCTACTACACCTCCAATCCCTCTGATCGCTATAAGGTCTTCTTGGAGCCTAAGGGGGTGGCCAATACGGGGGCGATTCATAGCTTACGTTTTACTTTTGCGAAACGTGATGCTGCAGGTCACTGGACTGATCAAACCTTTAGCGTGGCTGCAGGTGCCAGTGATGAGCAGACAGTAGACGATTTTTCTCAAGATCCCGGAAAACAATCTTGGCAGAATGCTTTTCCCTTTGAGTCCATGAAGCCAGGGGTGATGGTTGAAGGGCAATGTAGTTCAGTTGATAGAAATGAAGTCACAGGTCTTTTCGGTCAGGTAGGAAAAAAAGTGGAAACCGATGACTGGCAAAACCCACCTGTTATCGCAAAAATCGGGTTTTATTTTGGAATACCTCTAGGAGTTCCTGGTGGCAATGAGACTGTAGGGGAAGGACTATGAGAAACTATCAACAACGGCTGCAGTTATCTGCATTTTCGTTATATACAGTGCTTACAATTATATTTGGCCTGACGCTAACTGGTTGTCGATTCAGTGGCGATAGTGATGTCAAGTTCGGGTCAGAGGATCCTTTTAATTTGCCTTGCCCAACTGAAGACAATCCTTTTGACTACTATCCTGATGGCCAGTTTGATGCAAAGGATGTAGAGGAGTGTATCCTCGCTAATGATATAGAACGCTATCTGACGATTCAGGGAACTCTGGATGGAATGAGTATGATCCAGCATAATTTATCGGTCGTATTCGGTAATACAGCCTTTCGCATCAGAGTACGACATAGTGATGAAAAACCCTATTGCCTGGCAACGAGTAGCGACAAGGATACCCTTCAGTGGGTTGGCTGTGAAGAGAAATCATTAAATACCCAGTTTTACTTTGCAAGAACGCCGATTAAAACGACGGTTAAAGACTTCAATAATCGTGGTTATGATTTAAATTATGATGACTATGCCATTCAAATAGTACCGGCAGATGAATTAAACCGGTGGTCTTTTTTCATCAATTCCAACCCACCACGATGTTTATCTGCAAAAGACAATCATCAGATAAAGTTGGCTCCGTGTGGCAATGGTAAGGACGTCTGGGTTAATTTACCTAATACTCATAAGGGCGATGCCGTCTTGAATGAACAAAACCGTTATTCTAATATGGTTTTGGTGGATAACCCATCTTCGATCGATGGTTTATTAACCGATGAAGGTCTGGTACATCCAGTCTTAGGTCTAACTTCTGGTTTCGCCCGTCAGTATGAGGGGCGAAAGGCTCTGTCTGAAATGACCGAAAATCCCCGTGAAGATGCTACGATCGTTATGACTCTCACCGAACAAGATCTACCCAATAAATATTTGTATACGAATGACTTAATGATTGAAAATGATATCGGGATTAGAAATTCGATTGAGAATTGTCATCATTTGGCGATGGACGTGGTTGGAGATAGTTTGCAATATAGTTGCCTAAATATTTATAGTCCTGCTACACGGGGTGACAAAGCTGATGGTGATGTACAAAGTCCGTTGGGAAAGGCAAAAAAATGGACGAAAAGTAGTAACCTCCACATTATGTTTGCTGAACGCTGCGAGGGTAGGTTGGTGCCTGGAGTTGCTGCTGCTTGTGATCAGGAATCACCAATTCGTTCTCTGGCTGAGGATCGGATGGCGTTGAAAGGTTCTGTTGTGCAGTTGAAATCTGAGGATGAAAAGCTTTGTGCGTTTCTTAAGTCGGGTCAAATTAAATATGAATCCTGTAATCAAAGGAATGAGAAAGGATCTCAGTTTTTGGTGGAAACTTTTCTTGATGAAGATTCTTTCCCGACATCGATAGACAGCGAAGGTGAGATCGATCCGATGGAGGATCTGTGGGGCTTTCATGCTGTGGTTCGGCCTTACAATCAGCAAGATAAATGTGTTTCGATGGATGGTTCTGGTTCCTTTGGTCTAACGAGTGGGCCATGTCCTAAATACAAGCTCCGAGGGAGCAGGTTGTTATTATCTGGTCGGTTAACTACTGGTGTTCATAAAACGCAGGATATTGCCTATTGTAAAAGTGCATTTAACATTGGTACAGGTATCGAATTTGACTGTCAGGATTATGTATCTCCAGCTCTAAGAAAAATGCTGATTGCAGCCGATATCCTCTCTTTTATTCCGGGGATTAATATTATTGTTAGCCCTATTCTACAGGGGATTGTTTGTTCAGCCAGAGAAGTGTCGATCTCTGGAGAAGGTTGTATGGGTCTCGCAATGGGGTTGCCGATAGATATCATTACATTACCATTGGATCTAATGACTGCGGGAGCTTTAATGAATGGCATCAAAGCAGCTGCAACCCGTGCGGCTATCAAGGTCGTTGTGAGAGAGGGTGTTCAGGAAATAGGCGAAGAAGCTGCAGAAAAGGCGGTAAGTCGAGTACTCAGGGGAGTTGCTCAAACCACTGCTGGGGAAACGTTGGATTTTGATACTCTGACTAAGGGATTACCAAAGATCATGAGTCGTCTCGATGATGAGGGGGTAGATGCTGGCAAGGCAATGGCCGATTTTAATAAAGTGATTCAACGGCAAGCTTCGGCAGCAGAGTCTCGTATGGCTAATCAATTAGCTGACCGCGTTTCAAATTTAGTTAAGTTTGAAAGGCGAATCGATGCTACTCATGTAGAAAAATACCTCAAAGGTTATTTCGCCACGAATGATATTTCAAATTTGAAAAAAAGTTCCTTTGAAGCCTTGGAACAGTCTTTGTTTTTGAAGCTGAGGCTTTCACCTAAAGTGAAAAAGGCTTTGGTGACAGATCTAGGTTCCGAAGTCTTTGGGACCGGTGTTGGTTTTAGCGTTTTTGCCGGTATGGGTTTTGATTAATTATTTAAAAAATATTTAAAAAATATGTTTGACAAGAGGATAGGTTATGAAATTTAGAAGTATAGTTTTTGTGTTCTTAATGTCGTTGTTAGGTGTGCAGAGTACTGCTTTTGGTGGTGTTTGGGCTAAAGTAGTCGCTTCGGCTGCTGATCTGATGGGAGCGATGAAGGTTAAGAATATTGACGATCTTTTGGAAGCAGCGACGAATCAAACGTCTAAGTCTAACTTTCTTAATTCGGTAGAAAATTTCCGCAAAAACATTGTGAAAAATGCTGATTATTTTACAGATGTAAAAATGACAGCAGTTGAAATTGATCAGGCGGCTTTTGGGATAGCTCTGGCTAAAGGATTTACCGATACCATGAATAAATCGCAATGGGATAGTCTCGCAGCCAGTCCGGCAACTATCGGTGCTCTTGCCCGACGCAGTATGTTGAAGCATTCTCAGGTGCAAAGCTATCAGAATGGTCTTAACGGTGCTTTAGCTAGTTTTGACGCTGATGCCGTAACCAAGTCAATGTATCTGAGAGTTTTACAGGAAGCGGAAGGGAATATGAGTCCGGAAGCTTTTGCCAACTTTAGGAAGTCACTTTCTAGTTATATGGATGATGCTGGCTCTCTAAAACTTGCAGATATTCCAGATGTGGAAGTCAACAAGGCTCTTGGCAGGGCTGCAGGTGATGTCGCTCAGGAAACCCAGGAAGCTTTTGAAAAATTCTTTAAAGCCGTAGGCAATTGTGAGTGATTTTTCCAATCATAGAAATTGGAATGTTGATGATAAATACTGGCTATTACAGCTGTTGATGTGGAAGTGTCGAGGGATCAGGTGTTGTTGAAATTAGAAAAATGTATCAGTTTTGGAATCGTGACTGAGATTATAAACCGACCTATGTTAGGGTTATTGGTTGTGATTCCCATGGTCCTAGCTGCTCAGGGATGTAATAAGAATCAGGATAGTCAAGTATCCAATGGTATTATTGAATGTGTGGATGCTATTCCTGTTGAGCAAAATAAACTGATGACCATTGATCATGGTGGTGCCAAGCTGATTATCACCAGTGATGTGAAACCGATGGAGGGGAACAGTACCGAGCTGTTTGATTTGGCGAGAGTCTATTCTTTTCGACAAAACCGTTATCGCCGTCATGATTTTACGGTTAGCACTAATGGCAAGGGAAAAATAAATATCAAGGCAAAAAATGGCCGTTTTGCGATGACATTTGATAATCGGATCACTTTTTTGAGAAATGGTAAGCAAGAAACTATTCCCGGTATGCCGTTTCTTACAGCACTTAAAATTAATGATGAATCCTTCGACTCTGGCATGCTGGAATTGGCTGCCACCACATGGTATGACAGCCACTTCGAAGACATGGTCTTTGTTCATACAATCAGCGAAAGAAAAATGATTGGTGGTATTTGCCCTTTGGGTTTTAACCCTGCGATGATTATTCCATCGGCCTCTAATTTCTTGCCCGAAGGTTTTTCAGGTTTGTATCAAAGGAATACTGGGGCCTGTCATGCGGTTGCTAGCTCAACTGTTGCCAGCCTTATCCTGGGTAGAAAAGGGCTTATCGGAGATCAACAAAGAATTCATCCTTCCTATTTTGGGCTTGAGTATTGGACGAATTACCGAGGGAATACCATTGAAGAATTTATT
>PBRN01000297.1 GCA_002725955.1 Pseudobdellovibrionaceae bacterium | reverse complement strand
TTCTGCAAGAAATGGAAGCAGGTAAAAACCCTTTAAGCTACCAAGCCGAAACAATCCAGCAGTGTGTTGTTTTTGTAGATATGCGTGACTATACTCAATTCTCGGAGTCTAACAATAGCTACGACTCCTTTGAGATACTCAATGAATCTTTCATGCAGATCAATGATTCGGTGTTTTCAAATAATGGAGAAGTAAATAAGATTATTGGCGATGCCGTGATGGCCACCTTTCATTCTGCTGAGGATTGCCTAAAATCTGTGGTAGATTTACGGGTTAGGCTTTGTGATATTAATCGCAAACGGATTACTTCTCTAAAACATCCAATTCACTTTGGTACTGGTATAGATTTTGGTCCAGTACTATCTGGTAACTTTGGTTCTATTCATAAACTTGATCGAACCGTTGTTGGTGACACCGTCAATACTGCATCTCGCATAGAAAGTGTTAATAAAGAGTTTATGACTGACGTCCTATGTTCGCGAGAATTTGTTGACCTGCACAACGATTACCCCTACATGAGACCAGCAGGCTACACCAAACTAAAAGGTAAAAGTCGTAAAGTACTGGTATACGAAATTTTTGGACACCATAGCGAACCCGTTAGAGAATGGAAAACTTCCACGACTCCTATCCTGAGTAAAGTAATTCAATTAGAACTGGATGGGCACTATGCTGAAGCTATTAGTTTGATGGAAGAACTTGTGGCAAAATGTCCTGCTCACTCCTACATAGAATCAGAAATCATGGATCCAACACTCAATGTGATCGTCAAAGCGATCAAAAATAAAATAGCAGCCTAAGGATATAAAGGTGATATTATGAAAATGAAGTCATGGATAGAAAAAGATTTCAATCAGGCTGAAGACTGGGTTTTACTAACTGGTGCATCTTCTGGTATAGGATACGAATATCTCAAACTGCTATGCGAACTGGGCTGTAATGTTATTACTGTTTCTAATGAAAAAGATAAACTCTTTCAGGATAAAAATCAGCTTCAGGAAAAATACGGTAACAAAGTTCGTCCTCTTTATTATGATTTAAGTGATTATCAAGAAATAGATGCTCTTGTTGCCGAAATCAGTAAGTATTCTATTTCCTGTTTGATCAACAATGCAGGTTTTGGTCTAAAAGGACGTTTCGAAGATCATCCACCAGAAAAGTATCGAGATATTATCATGGTAAACTCCATGGCACCAGTGATTATTACCAGAGCTATCTTACCAAAAATGCAAAAGGCAAACCGAGGCTGTGTTATTCATGTATCATCGATAAATGCATACCTACCCATTCCTAATAATCAAGTATATACAGCGACAAAATCATTCTGCATGAATTATGCATTAGCTGTAGCCAGGGAAAACAGATCCAGTAAAATCGTATTTCATCTGGTATTACCTGGTACCACTCTCACACCTTTTCACCAAAAACAAGGCGCTCAACCAGCTAACATGACTATGACGCCTGATATAGTAGCCCAAAGATCTTTTGACAACCTTCATAAGCAAGTTTTTATTCCAAATAGAGCAGACCGATTTCTACCATGGATTGTCAAACAATTACCGATTAATTGGGCCATGGACTTCGCCTCGTATCTCCTCCGAAAACGATTAGGCACTGCAAAAAGAAGATTAAGTGATCAGGAAATCTGACTTGTTTATCTCCGAACCAAAAATTGATTTTTTATAATAAATTGATCAATTCAAATAAATGTGACTAAACGGTGAAAATTTCATCCTGTCTCAGCTATAGTAGAGTATAGTTTTCGCATCATTAGCAACTGATAACTAACACTACCAATGTGAGGCCTCTTAATGAGATTTAGTGCCTATCTAATCATTTATGTTCTGATCTCCGCCATGAACCTGCTTCCCACTGGCGCTATGAGCAAGACTCTGGATTTCTCGATACTGCATACGAATGACCTACATTCAGCAGTCACTGGCACGGGCCCAGATGCTTATTTCACTAGCGCAGCCGGGGATGGTGATCCGGTATCAGGTCATTACGCTAGACTCGCTCATGAGATCAAGAGCCAAAGAGAAGCTCTCGAAACTCAGGGAAAAGAGGTTCTGTTGCTGGATGGAGGAGATTTTTTTGCTGGGTCACTGTTCCATGTCCTTACGCCACGCTCTGACACTCCATTTTCTCCTGAATTAGAATTTCTAAAAATACTTAACTATGATGCTGTTACTATCGGCAATCATGAATTTGATGGGGGCCGGGAAGGTTTCCTGACCATGCTAACCAAAAACAATCAATATTTTCAGGTACCACTTGTGAGCACGAACATGCATTGGGACCTACTCCCTGCTGCTGATAGACAGCTAACCCAATCGCAAGTGAAAAGATGGATTGTGAAAGAATATCTTGGTACTGAAGGAAAACCCATACGTATCGGTATCCTAGGAGCTCTCGGCGTCAATGCTATTCTAGTAAGCGCCGGCAATCGAGAAGGCTTCCAGTTTGATGGTTTTCGTGACTCTGATTCTCGCGAGCAAGCTAATGAGCTCCATCAGGCTATCCAGCTGGGGGTTGATCATTTGAAGCAACAAGAAGGGGTTGACATCGTCATACTGGTAACTCATGCGGGTCATCCAGAAGACGAAGCGATGGCAACAGAAATCGATGGACTGGATATCATCATTGCCGGACATACCCATCAGGCTTATCGCAAGCTGCGCAGAAAAAACAATGTCTATATTGCTCAAGCAGGATCCAATGGCGGTTTTCTGGGAAAACTATCTTTTCAATGGACTGAAGGGGAACTCAAATTCACTGGCGATGAGAATAATATAATCATAGATATCAACGATAAGGTTCCGGCAGATACAGAAATGCTCAAGGTCATTGAGCGCTGGGAAAAAGAAGTCAATAACTATCAGAATGGTTTCGGTTATGCCAGCGATACTCCCATATTTTATAGCAAAAATACCCGAAAAAAAAGTCGGGCCTACGGGACTAAAATATGCTCTCTACTCCTAAGTGCTATGAATAAAGTAGCTCTAGAAAATAAAATAAGGTCAATAGATGTATATTTATCGACTCTATCTCTCATGAGGCTAGGTATAGTGGGAAATGAAACTCAGCCGATCGAATATCGCTTTGCCGACGTTTTTCGAATTTTACCATTGGGTTTTGATCAAAAAATGAATCCTGGATCACCTGTAGTCCACTTTCATTTGAATAAGTCAGATTTAAGAATATTAATCCGTTTCCTAGAGCTATATCATCTCATTCAGAATAAATTCATACCGTCATTTTCTGATAGCATCTCCTACGAAATCAGATCATGGGGAATCCCCTTTTTGAACCGACTAAAAGATTTGGCACTAAATAATAAGCCTTATGAAGAATGGCCAGATCTGGTGCACATAGCAACAAGTCAATACTTCGCAAAATTCATTCCTAAAATTAATGGGATTTCCAGAGGTCTGATCAATATCACGCCAAGAGATGCTTCAGGACAGGAGATTAAAGAACCGAAAATATTTCTTAACCAAAAGGAATATCAACTCTTGTCGAAAGCTCTTTCTGAAAAGAAAATTTTTTAAAAAAGATGTAAATAGGCGCTGTTTTGTTAGCTGAGTCTATGTTTTTAATCAATAAGTATATATGGAGGATTAAACTATGAGTGACGTAAAGCAAGTCGGGGTTGTGTTAGCCGGCTGCGGCCATCTAGATGGGTCAGAAATCAGAGAAGCTCTGTTTACTTTGCTATCTTTAGACCAAATATTGGCGGAAAAAGGCAACATTCTGACTATGGCTCCAGATAAAGATCAACATGATGTTATGAATCATGTTAGCAGCGCGCCTCACGAAAATAATAGCCGTAATGTGCTTCAGGAGGCATCCCGTCTAACTCGCGGACCTATCGCACGTTTAGGAGAGATTAATGCTGATGAACTTGATGCTCTCATTCTACCCGGTGGGTTTGGAGCAGCCAAAAATCTATCAGATTTCGCCGTTAACGGTCCAGCAGGGGTCGTAGAACCTGAATTAGAAAAGTTAATACTTGGTATGCACGAACAAAAGAAGCCTATTGGAGCTATGTGCATTGCTCCAGCGATAGTCGCCATGGTTCTAGGGAGTAAAGGGGTAAAATTAACAATAGGTAATGACCCTGATACAGCAGCCGCTATTGAAACAACAGGTGCTTCTCACCAAGAATGTGCTGTAGAAGAAATATGCTTTGACGAAGGTCATAAAGTCGTAACGACTCCAGCATACATGTATGGTGATGCTCCTATCCGCAACGTGCACACCGGCATCAATAAGCTGGTAGAAAAAGTTGTAAGCTTATTTTAAGTCATAAACATACTGTTTTTATTAATATAAAGCAAAAAACTCAATCTTAGCCGTATAAGTAAGATTGAGTTTTTTGGCCAAGAAATCTTCTTTTTTGTATAATAAATATACCAACTCAATACAATCAAGGAGGGGCCACCTTGAAGCCTTTTAACTGTCATTTTAACTACTTGCTTATAGCTTATTCATTAATCATAGGTTCAGCCATATCTTGCAAGGTAGCCAGCGATGATAACAGCATAGTAAAAACAGACCTATCAGCTAGTGGAAATTTTGAGGTCACTCAAAGGTTCAAATCTTTCATGACAAAAGATCTTCACTGTACCAAACCCACATCTAGCCATAAAAGAGTTATATTAACAGGATTTGGTCTCTTTACTGGTGTTTCCTACAACATATCCGGAATGGCAATTGAAGCGATGTCCAAACAACAATATTGGCCCGATGTCATTGATGAAATTGACTATCAAGAAAGACTATCACAACTTTCAAATAATAAACTAATCCATATTGAACTTGGAGCTTTGCGCACCAAGGACCGCGGAGGGCGTATAGCGCAACGTACTTTGTCCATCCAAGGAAACCAATACGAAGTCTGTTTTATCAATCTGGATGTTATCTGGGACTTAGCTGCAGCCATTATTATGGAAGAGGCAGAACGTTTTCAGCCTGATATGATTATCATGACTGGCAGAGGGAACCAGAATCTTATTTTCGAAGGTGGGGCATTAAATCAAGTCAACACACTCCATGGCTTCGATAACTATGGCAACCCTGTCCATCAAAATACTCCAGCAGTGAATACAACTGTTCTCCCACCTGAATCGCCTGGAGTTCAGAATCATATAAAAATGAATTGGGACGGTATTAACCTCAATAATATTAATAAAGATATATTTACTGCAATGAAACTACAGTCCCTAACTCCAGATAAAGGGAGGAAAGAAAATACATATATCTGCAATAATACGGCTTATGTAGTCGGACATGGGATCAAGGGCGTAACTTTAGAACTCGCCGGCAAAAAGCTGATTTTAAATCCAAGCGCAATAGAAAACTGTAAATTTGGGTTTATGCACTTTTCTCTACTTACCAAAAACAGGGCTAGAGATATTTTTCAGCTCAATATGGTACTTGCGAGAATTATCGACGCCACATTAAAAGAAGAGTTACTACCTTGAGATATAATTTATCAAATACTATCTCATTCTTTCCATCTCGAGAAATTTAGGACCAAAGCGATCCCGAAATTCTAATACGGGTTCTTCGATAGACTCCGCTTTCCGGAGAAACATATTCATTACAAATAGTTTCCTTTCCGCATAGAGTTTCAAATAACCATCTTCAAAACCCCAAGTACCCACACCTCCCCCAAGAACATCGAGCAGATATTCAAATTTATTATTATCTAAAAGTTTAATTTCAATCGGATAAGAATGATTGACTAAAACATTTTTGTCATCTTTTTGGGGATTCATAAACTGTTGAAAGTAATCTACTTTAACTTTGTCATAATTATAAGGACTCTGAACTTCATAGTTACTCTGACATGAAATCATAAAGAAATGAACGTATATAATCAGAGTCAATTTCATATAAAATCCTTTTAAATCCGAACATCTTCTCCACATGTAAAGTGAAGAATCATATACAACCAGCATCGGTCTTTATAAAAATCTGTCAAAAAAAAAATTATGCCCTTAATACTATTATTGCACCCTAGAGAAAATCTATCTATAGATTCGTAATCACTTAAGTTGTTACGTCAATTACAAAGACCAATTTGGCTAAAAGGCTGCGCCATTATCTTGCTAATGAACCCACAGAATGTAAGATGTAATCCTTTTTGCATCAAAACATCATGAGTAACATGAGTTTCAACTATGCCGAAAAATCATCGGTACTACACTTGATGAGCCGAATTGTTAGTGCCTGCCCCAATCGATGCATGGCTCACCTAATTATGTTTCAGGCCAAAAGACTAGATAAGAGCTAAACCTACAAAAGCTAATTTTTTCTAAAGTTCAAGAAATTTAAATATCTTAAAAATCAGATCATGTTTGCTAAGACAGGGATCAAAAAAGCGACGAACATTTAATTGACGGGTTTTAAGGCCTGTGTCTCGTCCATTAATGTTTCGGGAGGAACCTTGGCATTCCAAAGAATCAGATCTTTTCCTAAATACAACTTATCATTACGATAATATAGTAATTGTTTCCCAACAGTACTTTCCGCAAATTGATCACATCTTGTCCCTTTGATGTTAACTGTTTTCTTAATTTCCCAATCTGAAACTTCGCACATCGACCACTTGTTAAAAGCATCTAAAGCTGCCGGCTGAAAGACCCTGATTCTAGAACGACTATTGTCAAAAACTACACTCGACCATTTATCTTCTTCCGGATTCAGATTAACTTTATAGATCCCAATATATGACTTCTTATAGGCTAGCCGTCTGCAATTCTTATTTGGAAACACAATGATTTCTATTAGATAAGATTTGGGATTAAAGGTCATACCAATCATATAATGACCGAAATCTTTGTCTAATAAACACGTACTCGTCCAGGATCCCATATAAAAAGGACCTGATTCATCCTTTTTCTCGCGAATAATGCTCCCCTCAGGAAGATTGACTTCTTTCTCCTCGGCTAACAAAGAGCTTGAATTTACCACTTGATACACTCCAAAGTGCTTGGAAGAAAACCTTACAGAGTCTTCCGTAACCTCTAAATTCTTTTTAGCGATGAACCCTAGCTTAAGGGCTACCTCACCATTATTTTGCGGTATATATTTTTTGAACATAACAATAAAGTTAGAAGTATCTCTCGCAATCAAACCTGGATTCCGATTATAAGGCAATGCAATCGTAAAAGGAATAATCGCCTCTACATAAGCACTAGAATCGATGAGAAGAGCAGGACCTGCTTCTTCCAAAGATTCATCAATGTCTAGTTCCGCTTCATTTTCTAGATCAGCTAGAGAGACTGCTTCAGTCATCCTTACATCAATATCCTGAACAAAAGAACCTGGGTCGATGGCTAAGTAACTACCAGCAAGTGTACTAGTGGCATCTGCATTTATCGTCGTTTGGGTAGTATGATCAACCCCACTACTAACCTCCTTATTTAAAGTAGTAGACGGAGACTCCCCCAGGTTTTCATTGAGGTTTTCTTCTAGACCGCAGCCAAATAAATTTAGACCCAAAATGATCAAAAGCAAATATTTTAGTAGTATCGAATGAAACACACCCCCCCCATCACTTTACGCTTCGGATCAGGTTAGCTATTTACTTAAACCCCAAATGTCATGAAGCAATATCACTAATAAGTGACTGAATTTCATTTTGTTTTTGCCTATAAGGTCAAGGGTTTCAAAAGGAGAATTCACTGAAAAAACAAACAATCGAGAACACCAATAGGAATTTACTAGTGAAAATAAGCTGGGATTATATATAGAAATTTCGGAGAGTGAATCATAAGAAAACTCTCCGTATCGGAAGCTGTCGTTCGCTAAATCAAATACTCATGGTTCATGGAAGTTAATTGACCAGAAGTTATACCTAATGAATTCGTTGATGTAGCCCACATGCTATCGGCTTTAGTATTAAATAACAGGTCCATATCTAGAGCGATTTGAAACCAGGCACCTTGCTTCATTTCATCTTCTAACTGACCGGGCCCCCACCCAGCATATCCAGCTAAAAATCGATATGGGTAGAGATATTCTCCTGTCTCACCAGCGAGATTGACATTATAGCCAACTAAATTTTCCAGATCTTCTTTTGTTGCACTAAGTGTAATGCTTCCTAGTGTGGTAATGGGTTCGCCATTATTATGCAAAACCAAACCATTATCGGTAGCTAAAGGACCTCCGAACCAGGTTGGAATCGCTTCAGGAATCTCCAAGTGACTTTCCAGCATGAGGGAACTCATCGATGTTTCAGTAGGTCGATTGAGAATCACTCCCATGGCACCATCAAGATTATGCTCAATGAGAAGCATCACCGTTTTCTCAAATACAGGCTCTGTCATAGTTGGCATCGCTACAAGGATCGTAGGTTCAGATTTCAAAATACCTGGCCTCTCAAGCTCTGCTGCTGGGTCCTGCACGTTCTTCATAAACAATCTCCAAAAAATAACTACATATAATAGATTAGCAGGCTCAGCAGCATTTTGATACTGATCAAATTTGGCTAAAGCAAAAAAATAAACAACTTAAATACCTGTAATTATTCGATTATTATACAAAAATCCAATTATCATTATGCATAAACTTTTAATCAATCAGTTCTTATTTCTCGTTATTAAGTCCAAGCTTTTGCAAATACTACGGAAAAAATTTTAACTAATCATGACTTACCACAAAGCTACAGCGCATTATATTCAAACAGCAACTTTCCTGCTCAAAGATCAGTAAATAGTAACTGACTCGAAACTCGTTAAAATTTAATAACTTCCAATAAGAAGTGTCGATATGTAGACAAAATTTTTAGACATGTTTTCAAAGTATACGGACTCTCAAGGTCATTTTCACCAAATTTCGGCTACTTACAAAAGGTCCAATCCTTGCATAGTAAGGTTTAATCAGAATGATAAGTTGGAGACGAAAATGCTCACTGCCGTTCATCGTTATGTTCAGATTTGGTGCACCATATTTTATTCTATTTTGTTTATGTATGGCTGTGGATCAAACTATGAAGATAGTGATGTAAAAATAGTCGGTGGACGCCAAGTCACCCAAAGTGATCTTGGGCCAATGAAAAGTTCAACCGTTGGCCTTGATGGATGCACAGGATCTATAGTTGCTGATGACCTAATTATTACAGCAGCTCACTGCTATGAACTTGCTATGAGTAGCGGCTATGTAATCTTTGGCACCGATCTTTATGGACAAACGGAAATAGCACCTATCGAGGAAGGCATCGTTAATGCTTCTTATACCGGCCCTGGCGATGATCTGGCAATGCTAAGAATATCTGGACCACTTCCAGCAGGTTTCAAGCCAATACTCATGCAACCTGAAGATATGAAGTTATTTGCTGATGAGGATGTAACTTTAGCTGGATACGGCAGCACAAATACTCCCGGCAGCTTTGGAGTACTTAGAACTGTAGAATCAAAAATAAAAGCAAGAGATGCTGATCAAAGCATTTATGTAGAAAACGGCAGTACTGCCGCATGCAGCGGTGATTCCGGTGGCCCGCTTTTTCTAGAAAGAACAGGTGAATGGTACCTCGTTGGAGTTGCCTCCACCGCACAGTTTAATGGACGAAGCCAATGCACAGGCGGTAACAACTATGTTCCTATCCCAGAAAATAAAGACATGATTAATGAAATGGGACGACGCCTCACCGGGAGGAATCTACCATTCCCACAGGCAGCAACTCAGCCCTCAATACCGCCAGTCACTGATCCAGAAGACAAGATTGTAACAGACCCGGTTGAAGAGGATCAGACACCGAGAGATACGGCAACCTTCGGTGTAACTAGTGACCTTTTGCAGATTAGCACCAGCTTTAGGGTTGACCTGCTCAACTTAACCAAATATCCCCTAAGTAACTGTATCGTTACGCTAACTTTATCAAGGTCTAATGGCACGAGCTTGATCAATTATGAACTAGAAGCCCTCATCGAAGAATCTCAGACAAATGAGAAACATATAGTTATATTCGAGGATTGGATGGCTAAAAGCAGTGATGTCTTAGGAGAAGTTGTCGATTACCAATTAAGAAAAACATGTGATCAATCTTGAGCCCTCAGCTTGAATGTCTCCACAAGTCGAAATAGTTAAATATATTCAAAAACTTATACTTACCAAGACTTAAATTAATCACTGAGCCAGCTAAGGTTTTTCTCAATCGCTGGCCTTTACTTAAATATCTTCAGAATAATTACTTTTCTCCGATAGGGACAGTGTGGACTATTGTAAGGGGTCTGTATAGCGATGAAATTTAATAACGAAGAAATTAATGTTATTGTAAATACCGGCTTTTTCGAATCTATTGTCGGTCCTCTACAAAAACTCGTCGAATTACGGACACCTAAAGGCGACGGTGATGATGAGACCCAGTGTCATTTCCCTAAAATGTGTACTAACTGCGGGAAAACATATAGTTCAGCTCAAGACTTTATGCAAAAAACGGTTTCCCTGGAAGGGGAAGATCATGATGTCTGTTATATAGTCGGTCAAAAAACTAAAATATTACGCTATCGTAACTGCCATCCTCCTTGCTCCAGTACGCTGGTATTTGCCAGCGATGAGCGCAGAGATACTAGTAGTAGGGGTCTTCAATGTCGCAATACTTTTGAAGCACTGCAGGATATATTACTCACCACCTTTCATTCGATACGCCCCCATGTAATTCATAATGTAACTCTTTATCTTTTCAGGGTAGTTCTATTCGAAAACATGACTCCATTCGAAGCCTATTTCATTCTTAAAAAAGACGTAGAGGAACGACATTTTATGGGCTTTAATCAAGAAAGCTCCGTCGTAGTTGAAGAAATTGAGGCCCCAAAGGCCTCATAAAGCTTTGAAAAGAAATAGGTGGAATGTATGAGTAACATCTGTGACTCACAGGGTTGTCTATGTCTTAAAAACCTCATCAAGGTTGTATTCATCCTTTTGTTCTCAATTGATTGCGGCATTGAAGTCCCCACAACAGAAGAGACGACTGCGATCACTAAAGATACCCCCACTGCCAAAGTTGTTTATGAAAGTAAAACCGTTAGCGCAGAAACAGCAAAGATTGAGGTCACATCAGGGGACCTTGCTGGTACCACTCTCAATATTAACACCGGTACTTTATCTGTCGGCACCGTGATTGAAATCGCCTCTACAGCCCAGCCTCAAGCCTTTGCCACCACTGAAGTCAACGAGGCATCACCGCCTATTGCGATTGTAGCTTTAGATGAAGATGGTCAACAAGTGCTGGAAGCTAATAGCCCCATGACTATTACCCTACCAGTAAAGGCGGCAGGACTAAATAACAGTTCAACCGATCAGCTTTGCATGCTCTTGGCACCCTCAGCTGACCTTACACCTATCGTTTGGCGCAGAAGTGCACTGACAGTGGAAAATAATACGGTTTCTGTGAAAACTGTAAATTTTGGTGTATTTCAGGTGGTATATTGCGGAACCGAGTTTATGTCCGGTTTTGACGAAGCTAAAGACGAAACAGCCCCCACGGTTGTGATCAAATCATCCCAAGACCCGGGCCCAACACAGGCAACCACCATCAATTTAACTGTCACATTCAGTGAGAAAGTCACCGGTTTTATTCTAAGCGATATCACGGTGACTGGAGGCACAGCAGGCAATTTCCAGGGTTCGGGCCAAACCTATCAATTCGATATCACTTCGCCCACATCGACGATCACCGCTAACATAGCAGCTAATGTTGCTCAGGATGAAGCAGGCAATGGCAATACTGCCGCCAGTCAATGGCAAATTACCTACAATCAACCCCAAGTCGCACTTGATTGTTCTAACCTTGCAGGAGGTTCATGGATTAAAGTTCCTGGTGATTCGGACTATGATACCGAGGATTTCTGTGTGATGAAATACGATGCCAAGAATGTTAGCGGCGCTGCTTATTCTCAAGCTGGCTCCTTGCCTTGGGTAAACATATCTCAAACCGGAGCAAAGACCAGCTGCGAACAGCTTGGCAATAACTTTACCCTCATTTCAAACCCTGAATGGTTAACCATTGCCACTAACATAGCGATCGCTGGCAATAATTGGAGTGGTGGTAGCATTGGGAGCGGCGCTCTGAGCGTTGGTCATACGGACAATAATCCTAAGAGCAGACTAGAAGCAGATGAAAACGATAATAACGGCTGTATCAACACGGGCCAATCCTGCAACAGCACCACTTGGCATAAACAAAGGCGAACACTAACCCTAAGCAACAACAATATAATCTGGGACTTCAGCGGTAACAGCTGGTCTTGGACCACTTATTACGCCGCTAACGGAAAACCAATTCGAATAAGTAGTTTTAGGCAATATACGTCATTTAATAACGACGGCCCCACCATATTAAAATCCCATCTCGTACCCACGCAAAAATCATGGTGGCAAACTACTTGGAATTCTAACCAAGGCATAGGTCAATACTATTCCGGCAATGCAATAGCAGGAACATTGCGTCGAGGAGGCAGTTATTCCAACACTACTACTGGGGGTATCTTTACCGCAAATACTGAAAACACTACAACCTATAGTCGCGTGGATATCGGTTTTCGTTGTGTTTACAATCCCCCCTAATATGACAGGTGAGGCAATTTTTCTAAAGCACAATAAGCTGTTACTGAAGAAAATCTAGGCCCTATCAATTCAGGAGGTTCAGACAGCAAATGATACAAAGGCAACGCTCACAACATCAGTTACTCACTACTTCCTGCAAAATTTTTTGCATATTGATGTTATCCAGCGATTGCGGCGTTGAGGTTCCGGAAGCAGAAGAAACAGCAGCAGTCCAACAACAGACTCCTACGGCTACCACGGTTTATGAGAATAAAACCATCAGTGCAGAAACAGCAAAGATAGAAGTTACTTCAGGAGATCTAGCAGGAACCGCCCTAAATATTAACAGAGGTACTCTATCTGTCGGTACAGTGGTTGAAATTGCCTCCATCACCCAACCCGAGGTTTTTACCAATACCGAGGTGAATGAAGCCTCGCCAGCGGTTGCAATTGTAGCGGTAGATGAAGACGGTGAAAAAGTATTGGAAGCCAATAATCCTATGACCATTACCCTCCCCATAAAAATAACTGGGCTAAACAGCTCGACCGACCAACTCTGCATGCTACTGGCTCCATCAGCTGCCATCACCCCCATTGTCTGGCGAAGGAGTGCGCTGACCGTAGAAAATAATGCGGTTTCAGTCAAGACCATCAATTTTGGTATATTTCAAGTGGTATACTGCGGGACTGAGTTTATGTCGGGTTTTGATGAGGCTAAAGATGAAACAGAGCCCACTCTTATTATCAAATCATCACAGGACCCCGGGCCAACCCAAGCAACCACCATCAATCTAACGGTCACCTTCAGTGAAAAAGTCACCGGTTTTGTCTTAGGTGATATCACGGTTAATGGCGGCACAGCAGGAAACTTCCAAGGGTCGGGTCAAACCTATCAATTCGATATCACTTCGCCGTCGGCAACGGTCACGGTTAACATTGCAGCTAATGTCGCCGAGGATGCCGCAGGTAATGGCAATACTGCTGCCAGTCAGTGGCAGATCACCTATAACCAACCGCAACTGGCTCTGGACTGTTCCGGGCTTACGGGAGGAGGCTGGATTAAGGTTCCCGGCGATGCAGACTATGAGACCGAGGATTTCTGTGTGATGAAATACGAGGCTAAAAAAGTTAACAACGCTGCGTATTCCCAAGCTGCGAGCACCCCCTGGGTCGATATATCTCAAAATTCAGCTAAAACAACGTGTGAATCTTTGGGCAGTGGTTTTACTCTCATTTCTAATCCTCAATGGTTAACCATCGGAAGTAATATTGCCACTGTAGGCGCAAACTGGAGTGGTGGCAGTACTGGGAGTGGCTCCCTCAGTTTGGGTCATGTGGACGATAGCCCAAGTGCAACCTTAGCCGCCGACCCAAATGACAAGAATGGCTGTGCTAACACCGGGGAAAGCTGTAACGGCAGCACCTGGGAATCACAAAGAAGAACTCTAACACTTACCAACGGCAACGTTATCTGGGACTTCAGTGGCAATGCCTGGACCTGGACATCTTATTACGTAGCTGGCGGTAAACCTTTGCAGCAGAACGGTTTTGTTCAATATGGCACCATTAGCGATGGCAACTCATTCAAAAAAGATCAACTGGTACCCACTCAAAAAAACTGGTGGAACAATAACTGGACTTCAAACAATGGTATAGGCCAATACTATCCAGGAGCTAATACAACTGGTGCTCTGAGACGGGGTGGAGCCTATGACAACGAAATAAAAGCAGGAATTTTTAGCGCTAATACCTATAATAATCAAAACTATAGCCGGGACGACATCGGTTTTCGTTGCACCTATACAACACCTTAATCTCTATAATATGGAAATAAAATTCGAGTATAGAATCCCAACTACCAAAGCACATCTCTAGTCAAAATACTTCTGGTACACATCTTCATCAGACATATCCAAGTCATCAGCATCTGGCTTAGAGGGCTCTATCGCTTTTGGAGCTTGTTTATAAGCTTTTTTGACAATGACGGTCTGAATTTTATCGATGCTCGTGGCTATTTCACCCTTCTGCTGAAGTTCCTGATAAAGGGCAGGATCATCGTCTTTGATATCATTCATCACCACCTTCACTGCTTTTTTCTCTAAAGCTTCTAGCTTCTGAGCCAAAGCAGGATCCACCTTTTCTTCCTTGGTGGACTTAATCACTGTGGTTTTCTGTACCTCAACTAGTTTTTCTTTAGTCGTTTTTTCCAACTTGATAGGTACGGGGGATGAAGCAACATCCTTAGGTCTATCTTTACTAACTTTTGGCGCTACCTGAATCTTAGCAGAAAATCCCTTGGGGATAATCACTTCGAGAGCATCTTTGCGAGTAGTATCTTTCACCGCCACTTTTCCCCGCAAAATAGTGACTTCCGAGCCTCCTGACTGTGAATAAGCTGCGACATGAAAATCAGTCCCACGCACTCCCATAGACATGGTCGTTGTTTTAACTTCCATATCATTACGAGGTCCGGTCTTCTCTATGGTGGCCCGCACCGCACCAAAAAATATCTTCATAACCGATTTTTTTTCCGTCAGCTTAGACTTTTGCTTGGTATCAACCACATAACTGGTAAAAGAGCTCACCTGCAGCTGATCCCCGTTGGGATAAATTAGCTGCGCCCGAGAAGCCCGCCCCGTCTGAATCACGGCTTTGGGAGGGATCTTCATGCCTCGCTTACCTTTAATAAGGGTGTAATAGAAATTACCCAGCTTCACATGAGGACCTTTGCCTCGCACCTCTGCCTGGGGATTAATCAGGACCCTGACTTTGCCAATTTTTTTGGTGATGGTTGCTCCACCACCACTTGCTCTCACCTGCTGCGCTGTGATGCATTGAAGTAATACAGCCAGTAGCAAACCGAAAAGATTTATGTTCACCTTAGGTCCCTCCGTTTGATCTTTACACATTGAGTATTATAGACTGTTATGTGAGATATACCCATTCTATATATTAAATTCCCGGAGGTCATTTGTGAAAGGTGTGAAGAAAGGTGTGAAGAAAGGTGTGAAGAAATTTGTACCGTTATTTTGGCTAACAACCATAACACTCACATTACTCAAATCACAAGCACTCACCGCATCAGCCCTTCAATACCCGGAGCTAAATGTAGTCCCAAGAGCGACGACCATCATAAGCAGAACAGCTAAAACCGAAACTCAAGCGCCATTTTCACGATTTCTATGGGTGCAAATTTCTTCTGCAACGAGTCTGACAGCTGCGCTGATGACCACCAATGCATCAACCACTGCCCCAAACCTAAAAGATGAGGCCACAGCAGGTATGGCCATTAGCAGTGGTACCTTGCTTCTCACTCTTGGGCTTGATTTTATGTATACCCCTTACAGAAGTAGCATTAAAAACATCAGTAGTATAAAAACGAGAGGGCAACGGGGAGAGTTAGAACGTCAGCGTTATGCTGAAGAGGTTATTAGAGAGGCAGCAATGCTTTCCAAAAAAGTAGCATGGCTGTCTTTTTTGGGTAACGGCGGCACTGCTGCTGCGATGCTGCAATCAGAAGATAAAGATGTAAAGGTAGCTGCAGCCATTGCTGCGTTAGTATCACTCATGCCCTTTATTATGGATAACAAATACCAATCTAATTACAGTAATTATCTGCGCTACCGTAAAAGAATTTATGGCCCACTCAGTCAAATTCAGATGACACCGCTGGTCGATATGCAAGGTACAACCAAGTTGAGTCCGACTTACACCCTAACGTTTTTATTATAATCCACTGTAAGCTTCAGATAGCGACGCTTTGCCCGAGTAATAAGGCCCTCTAATTGAACCTATTACTTAGGATTTTTTTGCTTTTTCCTAAAGGTATGTTTTGCTACTTTTCTTGCCAAAATAACAGCCTGATCTCTGCCCAAGTTCATACCTTTTTTAGATATTGAAAAACGATAGGAACTCACGAAGTTATCAATTGCTTTAGGACTAATCGTCATAATTTCTTTCATTAATTTCAAGGCATCCCCTGTGGCTAATTGAGGACCATTTTTATCTCTCGTAAGAAATTTGTAGGCTTTCTTGAAATAACCTACCACAGATATCTTACTGCTCTCTCCCAATAATGAGAATGAACGAGCGATCTCAGCACATTTCACTCTAGGTAAGGCCAGTTCGTCCTTACTCACACAAAATTTGGTGAGAGCATAATAATCTTTCATACCCTGGCCAGAATCACCGGTATAATCAGCGGAAAAACGCCGTGCCAGTGATACGGAAGCCATAATATCTAGATCCAAACCTTTTTCCAAAAAACTCGACTTAAAAATTTCGATAAAAGCATTGGTCTGTTCATCTGTTTTATGAGACATCAACTTTGCATAGGAAACGGCATCCCTTCCTGAAAGACCTGCTTTGAGAAGCATATGGGCTACTTTCACAAAACGAGCTGCCGCCCCAGTGCAACCTGAAGAAATATAAAGAGCTAATTTGGAAGCATCTTCTTTAGGCAAACTAACGGTCTTTTCCGAAACAAGAAAGCGATAAGCTGTGGCAAATTCTTTGGCTGATGAACAATCATAGACGTCCGTTTCTGATTCATTCATCAACAGTTCTTTAGCCAAAACCCGGTGTTCCAATAGCAACGAGAAAAAAATAGCCGTAAAAATTGCTCTCGTAAATAATCCTGGAAAAGACCAGGGTATAACGAAACAAAATTGAGTGACTTTATCCATAGTCTTTGTTATTGCAGTCAGCACAATCATGCTCCTCTAAAAAAGTTGATCCCGACACCTGTGTCAATGATACCAGATGGTAGCCAAATTGATGATAGTTTTATCATTGAAAATGATCGACATCACAGTAACCACAAGTTAAAAAAAACTTTAGCTTTACGCCCCATCCCCTTACAATGAAACCAAGAAATACGAACTCAAACTACAGAGAACACCCAAAAACCATGGAAAATATCGTAAATGAATTAGGTCGACAAGCACTAGCACAGCCCGAAAAAGCTGCCATCATTGACAAGGCCTTTAGCTTCATTGGTTATAAATATCGTTCCTTCTCCTATGCCCGTCTCGCAAATGATGTGGCACATGCGGCAAAGATCTTGCAGGACCGTGGAATAAAACCAGGTGATCGTATTTTGGTCTTCGTTCCTATGTCTTACTCACTCTATGTGACTTTGCTGGCGATCTTCTATACCGGAGCTGTGGCCGTGTTTATAGATGCATGGGCCGATAAGCGCCGCTTACGTCAGGCATGCGCCCTCATGCAACCAGTCGGCTTCATCGGCTCACTCAAGGCACAGTTACTGAGAGTACTGTCAGATATTAGAAAGATACCGATCAAGCTTACCGTAGGGTCTTTAAGAACAAAATCAAGTGATCTGCCTCCAGCAAGCTTCGCAGGTGCTCAACGAGCACCGGATGACGAAGCTCTGGTTACCATGACTACTGGCTCTACAGGTCAGCCCAAAGGGGTTAAACGCACCTATGAATCGCTCAATAACCAGGCTCGCTCTCATCAAGATCATTTGCCCATGGCACCAGATGATGTTGATTTAACAGCCCTACCTATTTTTGTTCTCAGTAACCTGATCCAGGGCGCTACTAGTGTCCTGCCCCGTTTCAATCCCGCAAAACCAGATCGATTTAAGCCAAAGGTCATCCTGAACCAAATCCGAAGCTGCGGTGTGACAAGCTCTATCGGGTCACCAGCCTTCTTTGAAAAACTAGCCGATCACATGCTCAGCGAAAATCAGAAAACCAACCTAAACTGTATTTACACCGGTGGTGCACCTGTATTTAAAACTCTTGCGATTAAGCTCAAGCAAGCGTTCGATTGCTCAGAGGTATTTATCGTCTACGGCTGCAGTGAGGTAGAACCTATCAGCAAAATCAAAGTTGATGATGTTGTAACCAGCGATGTTGCGCTAGGCGTTCCGGTCGGTGCTGGAGTTACCGGTCTGGAGGTAAAGTTACTGCGCCCTCATGAAGAACCTATTGTTCTAAGCCCACAATACCCAATCACCAGTTTTGAAGCTGGACCTGGTGAAATCGGAGAGATTGTTCTGGCTGGGTCTCATGTGGTTAAGGGCTATATTGGGGATCAAGAAGCAACCCGGCAGAACAAAATCCTCGAAGGGGCCAAGGTGTGGCACCGAACTGGAGATGCCGGCAGTATGGATGATCAAGGTCGCATCTATATCCAGGGACGGATCAAAAATCGCATGACTCATGATGGTCGCACTTTCTATCCTCTTCCTTTTGAACAAAAGCTCACCGAACTCAACCAAGTAGAATTCTCAGCCGTCTTGGAGGTAGAGGGAAAAGCATTTGTGGTCATAGAAGCGCTAAAAAGTAGCTCAGCAGAAGAGCAAAAACAAATCTTACAGAATGCCAAAGAAATTATGGACGGCATTAGCTGCCAATATTTAATACTGGACAAAATACCTAGGGATCCGCGGCATCGTTCCAAGGTGAATTTTGAAGAGATGAAGAAGCTAATCGCTGATTCACATCTTTAGCTATCAGTTTTAAAAACCTTATACCCTGCAAAGACAGCTATATAAAGTATGTGCCGTTTTATCGCCTCAAGAAAATCACGTTAAAGGTTAACAATTGTGCCTAAGGTGTCAAAATAAGCATGATCTAAAAACTAGTATCACAAATTAGCTTCGTATTTTTAGCAACATCTAGCATATTGCCACCGAATTTTATGAACTTAAGGTCAACAAAAATAATCAAAAACCGAAAAGGCTACAGCCCGCATCCAGAAAGTGCATTGATTTCTGGAGCGTCGACCGAGTCAACTGCACTAAACTGGAATCATTAAACTTTGTAAACATAGAGGTTCATCTTGTCTCCATTTCTTACCACCTTGTCTACGGTCATAGCCAAAAACCACAAGAAGCTTCTATTTGCTTGCGTCACCTTAATCATGATCATGATACCAGGGCTGGGACAGCTTAAAACTGATTTTGGTATTAGAGTTTGGCTGGAAGAAGACGATCCCTTGGTCCATGAACTCAACAAGTTTGAGACTGATTTCGGCAATGATGAGTCTGTAGTCGTTGTTATTCATGATGCAGAAGGCATCTTTAAACCCAATATAGTAAAACTAGTCCAAGACCTAACCAAAAAGCTGGGTAAATTATCTGAAATCGAGGTTGTCGACTCCCTGTCCAATTATAACTGGATCACAGGCAGTGATGATGCTGTTGATATCGATCCCTTTCTGCGAAAGAAACTCCAGCTCACCCCTGAGCTGCTGCAGAAAAAGCAAGATCAAGCCCTTGGTCATGAAATCATTCCTGGCTATCTCCTGTCCAGAGATGGGAAATCTACTTATATTTTTGCTCATCTGCCAGACACTTTAAATCATGCTCCAGACTACAAAATAGTCATGCAACAGGTTCAGGCCGTTGTCGAAAATACTGACCTACCTCCTGGTGTTAATATTTATCTAACTGGTGCTGGAGCTCTAAATGATGCTTTTAGAGAAGTGGCAGAAAAAGATATGAATGTGATCATGCCTCTCTTGTCACTGGCAATGCTGGTCTTGCTTACCCTGCTCTATCGAAAAACTATCTTTGTCATACTCCCTCTTCTTACCATCGCTTTTACTAATATGGCAACTTTTGGCTTTGCTGGATACGCCGGTGAAGATATTAATAATGTAACCTCGGTGTTGCCAATGATCATCATTGCCATTGGTCTTGCTGACTCAATCCACCTTCTGAATAGTTTCATTGTTGGCCAACATCAAGGTCTGCCACGGTATGAAGCCTTGAACTTTGCGGTGAAAAAAAATCTATTACCAACACTTCTGACAACAGCTACTACTGCAACTGGTTTTCTTGGACTTATGACTACCCATCTGATGCCTATTCGTCAGTTAGGACTCCTGGCTGCCTTTGGATGCGTATTAGCATGGATATTGACTTTCGGAATATTAGTCCCTTGCCTAGGGATGCTTCCTGAAAAATGGGTGAAAGCTAGAGCTCCTAAAGTCAAAACATCGGCTGATAGCGACAAAGTATTTGCCTATGCAGATTTTGTCCTGCGCAGAAAGTTGGGCATTCTTATCACCGGCATTATCATAGCCATCGGAGCGTTATTCTTTGCATCCAAGGTTGAAGTAGATTCCGAACCCAATGCCTATTTCACAGCCGACGTCCCGATTCGAGTCGCTAATGAATTCGTTTTAGCCAACCTCGGAGGACTTAATGGTCCAGAAATTATTATTGATAGTGGAGCCAAAGATGGCATGAAAGACCCTGCTTTTCTGGCCAAAGTAGAACAACTTAATCAATGGCTGCGAGGAAAATCTCACGTGAACCAGGTTATTTCCATTGTGGGTACCATAAAGTCAATTAATCGTTCACTCAACGAAGATAAGCAATCCGCTTACCAATTGCCTGATACTATCCCTATGGTCGCACAAGAGTTATTGCTCTATGAAATGGGTTCTCCTTCTGGTCGTGGCTTGGAAGATCTAGTAGATAGCAACTATCAAAAAGTCCGTGTCACTGTCTTATGGAATCTGACAAAAAGCTCTGATACTCTGAACGCCATTACCGATATCGAAAAGAAACTAAAAGAACTAAATCTGAACGGTTTCGTCACCGGCAAAGCATTTATCCTTTATCGACTCAATAACTATGTGGTATCGACCATTTTCACCTCTATGGGTATATCCTTTCTGATTATATCGATCATTATGATCATTCTCTTTCGTTCCCCAACTATGGGACTATGGGCAATTCTAGCCAATACATTGCCAGTCCTGTTTGGAGTTGCAGCCATTCATCTTCTCGGCAAGCAGATTAATTTTGGAACGGCGTTAGTTGCCAGCATTTGCCTTGGTATTGCAGTTGATGACTCTATCCACTTTATGACATCCTATATTCAAAGCTGGAAAGAAGATCGAGATCCCAAGAAATTGCTGGTCAAGGTTTTTACTTC
>PBRN01000296.1 GCA_002725955.1 Pseudobdellovibrionaceae bacterium | reverse complement strand
CGGAATGCCTCGTCACGATTTAAAAAGTGCATAGCAAGGCAAAAACCTTGCCTAGATTAGTTATCAATATTGTTAATAGCTATAATTGACAATAACCTCACTCTCAACAGGTAGGTATTGATCAAATATATAAAGGGAGAGCTGCTCTTTATCAAACAGATAGTTGTTCTTTTCAAGTGTTTGGCCGTTCACTGACACCGTTAATTCAGTGCCATCTACAGGTGTCTGAGTGAGCTGAAAAGGGTTATTTTTGATTTCAGTGGTATCGGTAAGGAAATTATTTAACACTTCGAAGTTTTCAGAGCAGATATCAGTGACGGAGCCCTTCAATTGAGTTACTAGCCGCACAAAGTTTGCACCTTCTTCGCCAATCCGGCAGTCACCATCATTATTATCTTCTTCAAGGCCAACCACCGCATGGGGGCGTATTTGTTTGCCAGCGATCGTTGGAAATAGATTCAATTGAGGAGCATCTATCTCCTCATCAGCAATAAAAATAACCTCCAGATTAGCCTCTGGAGTGAGGGTCGGTTCTGTTGCAAGGAAGTTAGTTAGATCAGTGACCATCTCATCTGAATCGCTTACGCTAGGCACGAGAATAACATTATTAGGTTGATCATTGAAAACAATATTGAGGTTTGGTGCTGTCGGAGAATATAAGATGAATACCTTACCAACCTTTATTGGGCTGTTATTAATTTCTTCAGCATAGGCACTTATGAGTGGGCCGAGAAAGTTATTTTCACTAGACATACTTGCGGAACTATCCAGGATAAAAATGAGGTCCCTTGGTTCTCTAAGGGCACCGGTAAAGCTTTCAGCGATAGCTGTTGGAATGACTTCAGGTGTTGTTTCATTTTCTTTATCTTCCGACAGGGGGTCTGCTGGAGAAGATGCTGCCACGGCTTCGGCTGTTTCAGGTCCCGATATGGTGATACCTTCTTCTTCCGCAAAGTCCTGATTTTCAGTGCCATTGCAGCCGGGTAAATGGATCGTCATTAGCAATATCATTGCTGATAACAAAAGTTTGCTATGAATCATATTTCCACCTCTAAAGTATTGATTCCCGTATCTGGCTTATCGACATTATTTGGCGGGCTCTTAAATAAAGCGGTATTAGGCATAGGTTTCAGCTTGTTAAGCCTTGCCTTTCTTAGGGTAAAAACGCAGTCCTAGGGTAGCTGACGATTCTTACAGAGTTTCTGATTATAAGGGGATAGGGGATTAATAGGGCTAAACAGAGCCTAAAATCTGTGGTAAATGCCTAGAGAAAATATATCTTGTCTGATACCGAATGGTTTGTTGGAGGTTATGGGTTCGATATGTTCGTATGCTATATCGATGGGTAGAGGTTTCTTCATGCCAAAACCATCAAATTTGATACCGACGGAAACCGAAGATGACACTTCGGGCTCCCCCTGGCTTTCCTCATCATAAAACTCTTCTCTGCCCATCTGATAATGGTAGCCGGTGCTAATAGCCCATGGCTGTAATACTCTGGCGACGTCGGTTAGGCCCATATCGAATCTGATAACTCCTTTGTGTCCGATCCCTTGCTTTGTAACTTCCTCTGTTGCTAGGCCATTTGAGCCTAGACTGATGGCTGTGACTGAGCTAGCATCGCCTTCGTTTAGTTTAGTGGGGTTGAGCATACTAGATTTTTTACGTTTGGCACTCACGAGCATGATTTCTGATTGATTTTGAAATGCAATCCACATAAATGGTAATGGCCTGATGTCCACATTTAAGCGAATGGCCCCCTGCACCATACCAGCGCCAGTTGGTTGCCGTGACAAGGGAACTTCTTCAAACTGTCCGGTTGGCACTCTGATTCCTGAGCCCATTGAAAATATAAACTTTGGCATAGAAAACAACGCTGCGTTAATACCAATGTCGATATCTCCTAACCCGTTGTCCCCATTTTGAGGTTTGCCTGCCGCCAAAGTTTCGGTTTCCAGCTCACTCAGCAGCCCTTGAGGGGTTTTATTAGCTGGTATAGCAAGGATTTCACCAGTCGGAAAATTTATATTAAATTCTGCAAGTTGTTGATTGTCTTGAATCAGCTGTTCACAGCTGGGCCCATCAGCGCAAAAACCATTGAGTTGTAGGTTACTGGCCAGTAATGTGCGAAGATTTGCTTTGATCTTCGTCCATGCTTCGCTCTGGTTATAAATAGATGTATCCAGACTTGATTGGGTTTGCAGATAAAATGGAACTGCAATCTGTAAGCTGACATTCTTGTTGATTCCATAGTCTGCGATAAATGCGTGAAGAAGGCGATTACTTGCTTTCCCTTCATCTATTAATTCGTTTAGATTTTTCGTGGAGACCGAAATAGTATTGGATCTAAATCTCCAGACTTTTGGTGGCAGTGTTTTACCTAAACCCAAAGAAGCATAATAGTTAGATTTTTTTCCATTGTTTTTTGGTGGTTTCTTTACTTTCTTTTTCTTGGCCTTTTTTTTCTTTTTTTTCTTTTTTTTCTTTTTTTTCTTCGCCTTTTTAGTTTTTACCTTACTTTTCTTTTGTACCTTATCTTTCTTTTTCTTGATATTATTAGGTTTCATGGTCTCTGCTGGAATTTTTTTAACCGTGTTGTTTTGCGTAGCTTTTTTCTCAGGAGCAGGTGGAGGTGATTCTGGCTCCAGATTCATGTCTGGTTCGGTAAGGAAATCTGAATCTGGCTCACCGATTGGTGGTGAGTTGTCTTCTTTTTCTGGTGTTAAGCTATCTTCGACCTCGTTTTCTTCTTCAGAAACTAAGATCAGGTCACCGTATTTACTCTTTTGTTTGGCAAAACTATTGTTTCCTATAGCCAATAGGCCTAGGACTAGCAATCCTATCAATTTGATGGATAAGATTCCTTGGCTTGGTTCTGAAGAATAATTTTTGCTGTTAAACATTACTACAATAACCTGTTAGGGTTGAGGTTCACTAAAATTTCTCGCCCCAGCAATGTCGCTTATCGGAAAAATGAATCGATACATCAATAAAAATCTATAATCGCAATAGTTATGATGACTTAAGTGAACCCTAAAAAATTTACTTAGTTTTCTTAATAGGCTTAATTAATTTATCGTATTTCTTTATTGGAGAAATTGTATTGGTTTTGTGAAGTATCATATGTAGCTCCTATTATAATCAATATTAATTTTCTCATTAAAAGTCTCATGATTCTGATTAGAAAGCCGAAAACAGACCGTAGATGAGACGTAAGTAACCGATTATTTTACGTACAGATAAACCTATAACTACAAGTATTAGATGTTTAAAGTATTGTTTTTTAGTAAAAATTATAGTTTCAATAAGTTGTTAGTTATTCTAGGGCTTGTCCTTATTTCAGAATATGCTTTGAGTGAACCTTTTATTATTACCAAAGATCTTACAAGTATTGGATTGGGTAAAAATTTGAGGTACCTGGAAGACATTGATTCAAAGCTGACGCTAGATGAATTTCTAAAACCTGAAAATCAGGTGCGGATGTTACAGTCAGATAAAGCTGTACCCACTTTCGGCTTTACGTCGTCTTCATATTGGTTTTCTCTCGATTTTTACAATCAAGAAACTGATGCTCAAGAATTCCTGATTAGATTTGATTATCCTCATCTTGATAATATAAAAATGTTTTGGCTTCAATCGGGTGAGTTGATTGGTGAGCAGCAGATGGGAGATCATAATTCCTTTGCACAAAGGCCTTTGAATCATAGAAACTTTATGGTTCCTTTTAATTTGGATTATGACACGAATGTTCGTCTGGTTTTTGTTATTAAAACAACTAGCTCATTTAAGGTTGGAGTCAGTATTCATAAACCGTCTTCATTTTGGCAAAGTGATGCTACTGAAACGATTGTCCAGGGGCTTTATTTTGGCATTATGGTGGTTATGATTATATACAATGCCTTTATTTTTATGACCCTTCGTAATCGTTCCTACTTCTATTATGTACTATATGTCATAAGCTATACTATTTTTCAAAGTTGTCTGGAAGGTTTTGATTACCAATATTTGTGGCCAGAATCGCCTGCAATTCATGCTAATGGATTACTATTTTGTTTTGGTGCTGTCCTATGGAGTTTAGTTCACTTCGTTCGTAATTTCCTACCTGTGAAGTCGCTATTACCGAAAGGAGAGCTTTTGCTGCAAGGCATAGGACTAATTTCCGCCCTAGTTGGTGTTTTGAGTCTCTTTATGCCATATACCTTCTCGGTTAAAATGCTTGCTTTAATCACAATGATTCAAGGGCCGACATTGATCATTATCGCTGTCATTTTAATTAGAAGTGGTGACATTGGTTCACGTTATTTTCTACTGGCGTTCTTTTGCTTAACCTCAGGTGCAGTCCTTCTTTCGATGAGAAACTTTGGGATTATTCCTAGTATGTTTATTACTGATTACGCTTCACAAATTGGTTCAGCCTTTGAGGTTGTTCTGTTATCTTTGGCTTTAGCTAGAAGAATTAAGGCTCTTCAAGATGAAAACTTAGCTATACAGAAAGCTGCTGCTGCAGATTTGGCTAAGAAAAACGAAGAGATTACATTTTTCAACAAGAATCTAGAGAAACTAGTTAATGAGAAGACGAAGGAAATTAGAGTTTTACTGGACTATATTCCTCAGGGCGTTTTGTCTTTGGAAAACGACCGAGCGGAAGTTGCAAGAGATTATTCAGCCCACCTTGAAACTATCTTAGGCCACGGTAAGATTAGTTCTACTAACTTTAGTGAATTGATTCTGAATCATTGTCAAATGAGTGCCGATCAAAAAAATCTAATAGAAGAGTCAATCAGTGCTATTGTCGGTGAAGAGGATTTTGCCTTTGATATGAATGAAGGAAATTTACCGCATGAAATTGTGTACCTTGGAAACGGTGAGGAAAAGGTTCTGCGAGTTACTTGGAATGTTCAGTTGGATGATGATGGTTTAACGGAGCGATTGTTAATCACTCTTATGGATGTGACTAGTGAAAAATTTCTTGAAAGGCAAGCCGCCAAGCAGCGTCTAGAAATGCTTAAGATTGAAGAACTTCTGCGGGTAGCTCCTCATAAGGTGGCACAGTTTTTTGAAACATCTTTACCTCTTCTCCTAGAGAATAAAAAAATAATTGAAGGTTCAAAAGGAATAATAGACAAACATATGTTGCAGATGCTTTTTGTAAATGCGCACACTGTTAAGGGGGGCGCTCGCACTCTATGTTTCCAGGAAATAGCCTCGACTATTCATGAGACTGAAGATTACTATAGTAATATCCTTAAGAAAAATGCAGTAATTGACTATGATCGATTAATAAAAAGTATCGAGCGTTGCATTGATATTCTTCAAGTTTATCTAAAGATTAATCGCGAAAAGTTGAATCGAAGTAATACTTACACTAAGGTTTCAGTGGATCGAGACTTTATTGAAAATCACTATCATATTTTAACCAATATAACCAGTTCAGGTGAAACATCTATAACTAATATTATAGAGGCGATACGGCAACAAAGTGATTCTTTGACGGCATTAATTTTTGATCAAGTTGAAGCCACATTCAGAGATTATATCGACAAAGCAAATAAATTAGCCAAAGACTTAGGCAAAGCCTCTCCTAAATTTAATCTGAATATCGATGATATTTCTATTAGTCCTGAAACAAAAGTGGTCTTGGAAAACTGTATGATCCATATCTTCCGTAATATTTTAGATCATGGTATCGAAAAGCCAGAGCAACGTAAGTCGGTTGGTAAAAAGCCTGAGGGGACCATCTCAATTATGGGAAGGTCTGAACAAGGTAATTTGAGATTGCGGATTGAAGATGATGGTTGTGGTTTAGCGATTAAGAAGTTGCGGGAAATCGGTCTAAAGGATGGTAAATTCAATGATCAAGCATCGCTCCAGGAAATAGCGGATACAGTCTTCGACTCCGGTGTTTCAACGGCTGAATATCTATCAGACATATCTGGCAGGGGAGTCGGTCTGAATGCGGTACGTACTTTTTTGGATGGCGCTCATGGTAAAATTGAAATAGTTTTGCTGGGACCTAAAGATGCGGATGAAAAATTTTATAACTTCTATTTTGAAATTTCCTTACCTATTGAGATCCAGAGAGAACAGCAGGCGAGCTGAACTAGCTTTTGATTAAATAAATAATACAGTCATTTAGGCTGCTTAACTTATGATGTGGTACCTAGTCGATCCTTACCTAGATCTTGCTTAGGGTGATTAATACTTGCTATCGTCATGAAATAATATTGGCATTCTAGAAGCGTATTTTATCTAAGTGAGATAGAATTAATCCTCCGTTCATGAAAAATCAAACCGCCTTATAGTTAATATTTCAATGAAAATTCGATGGTTATCTTTGAGATTTTGGAGTACGAATACTGCAATCAAAAGGGGCGTCTAGCTTCACTGGTGACTACCGAAACTATATGGTAGGAGGACATAATGACCAAGAAAATTCACCATATTTATAAAAATAATGAATCGAGATTTCCTGGAGTGAATAACAAAGATAGTAAAGGTCTTACTGCACTTCATGTCGCCACAGAAAGAGGCGAATTGAGTAAGGTTAAAGAATTAATCTTTCAGGGTGCTGATTTAAACCTGACCTGCCATGAGGGTTATACTCCCCTACATGTTGCAGCACATAATGAACGGAATGAGATTGCTGGAACCTTGATTCAATCAGGGGCGAACATGAATGTTCAGGATAGAATGGGTAGAACGCCTTTGATTATAGCTGTTGATAAATGGCATTCCCAGTTTATTGAAATTTTACTCTGTTATCAATCTGATATTCATGTCCAGGACTTTGATGGTAATACTGCGTTTCATCATTCCGTCTTAAGAGGTCAGAATACTATCATTAAGCATTTACTGATGGCCGGTGCTAATCTATCCAAGGAAAATAAAGAAGGCTATACTCCTTTGCATATTGCTGCTAAGGAAGGTTTGTCCAAAACCGTAACCACTCTTTTGCAGCAAGGTTCCGATGTTAATGCCAAATCTCTGAACGGTCAAACTCCTCTTCACGTGGCTGCTGCACGAGGGCATGAGTTTATTGTTGTTATGCTTGTTGCTGCGGGTGCCGATGTAAATCAAGTCGATGCTTTTGGTCATACTCCACTTTTTATAGCATCTCATCGTAATTATAAAAGTGTTCTGAAAGCATTGATTAGTTGTGGTGCTCTTCTTGCTTAAAAAATAGATGTTGAAATTCAACAACAAGCACCAAATGTTTTAGGGCGATGAGTCCTTGTCTGATGTTTTGGTTACGAACCATAACAGGATAGCCGAGACAGCAAAGAAAGCGCCGACCCATGGACCAAACAGATAAGCTAATCGGTCTGGATGTAGTAAGACTTGCGTGTTTTCGTCCCAGCCAATCCAGCTAAAAGCTAATCCGGTAAGGCCGACACCTATGGCTCTGGCTATTTTTCCAGACATTTTCCAAATACCAAAGTAAATACCAAAGTTGTGAATCCCATCTGCTATTAAACGCTCACTTAAGAAGGGTTCTAACAAGGCCACGGAACCGATCAGGATACCTCCAAAAATGCCATAGATGAGAGGCCATAGCATCACTTCTGGTGGAAATAGTGGATAAGCTACTGAGCCGGTAATACCTAGCAATAGAATGCTAACTGCAATCATATGAGCTTTAGACCGCATCTTGCTCATGATCACCCATACCGGTAGGGAGAGACAAACGGTTAACATAAAAGTAAATAGAATTATTTGAGTTTGATCTTCTGGTAGTTTCAGAAAAAGTCGATAGTAATATAGTGCAGCAGCACTATTTATGGTCTGTCCTATAGAAGATAAAACCCACGAAAGAGTCACTAAGATAAACCATGGCTTTTTAATCATGGTTATTAGTGAATCCTGAACTTTATTTTTCTTTATGGTTGGCTTGTCGAAACCTTTGGAGCTGAGAAATGCTAATGTGGCAGTCATCATGATAAGTAGACCCAAAACGGCAGCTGATTTATGGTGAGGGTCAGTTATTTCTTGAGTTAAAAGATATCCGGGGACTCCAGTTCCAATGAGCATACCGAATACTGAAAAAAAATATTTGAAAGCAAAGGCTTTGGATCTCTCATAGTTATTACTAGCCATGTCTACCGTCAAAGCTAAGTGAGGAATAGCTAATATTGTCATGCCCAAGTTGACTCCTATATAGCTAATAAGTAGCCATAGAAACAGGAGGACACCACCCTGAGGCACTGGAGTAAAGAGGGCTAGAAAACTGAGAGTGAAGAGTATCGAACCAGGAATAAAAAATATCCGACGACGCCCCACATTTGATTGAAAACGATCGATAATCCGTCCCATGAGTGGATCTGAGATGGCATCAACCCCGATCGCCAAGGTCATTGCAATGCCAGCTAAAGCAGGGTCGAGACCTGCAGAAACATAGAATACCAAGATATAGAGTCTGGTCATGGTTTCAGCTGCGATGATACCTGTCTCAGCTGAAGTATATAGAAAAAGCCTAGATGGGCTCGCTATTTTGTTCACTTATCTATTCCTGAGTAATTGAATTCCATCAGTATTTCATCTTCGACCCCCGGTGGCAAAGTAATGCTTGATGGTCCTTGGTATCTTACCAGTTTGGGATTATTTTGTGATGTTTCTTTGTAAAAAAACAATAATTTAGGGATTAATAATGATAACCAAAAAGAAGCAGGACTGATCTGAAGACGAAATAAATCTTGTTGCCTTTCCAGGCTCAATGTAAAGTTTATGATTTGGGCCTTATGAGTTATGAGAATTGGTATCGTCATGTTTCCTTGCTTTTTTAAATTTTCCCATTTCTTACATATCAATTCATTTAATGATTTATCTAATACCAAACCTGGAATATAGTTTAACTGATCTGAAGCTAGTTTAGGTATTTTATCTGGCTCGTTGTAAGAGTTAAAATAGATCTTATAAGTATTTTTAATTTTTTTCATATCTATTTTTTTTCCAGTTTTTTTATTATAAAATTTGAAAGCCATGGGCTGAAGATCATTTTTTTGATATTGGGCTTTTTCTTGCTGAACGATTTCTTTTTCCCGGTAATAAGATGTCGTCTTGGTTATAATCTTTCCCTTTAGGTCTATTTCTTCATGACCAGTGTAGAATAAATTATTCTGATTAGGATTGTAGACTCTAAAATCAATTTTTGCAGGAAAGCAATGAACTGATGCGAGCAGGTTGCCTGCAGAAATAGTCGCGGTTAAAAGGATACATATTCGGATTACTATTTTCACAATTTACTCCATTCTTTCCAAGTATATACTGAATCAAGTGATCCACCGGTGCAGCCTTTAGAGCATTGTAACAGAAAGTAAACGATTTTCTATTAGCAGAGTCATCTTGGGTTTGTGCCTCAGTCTGATTCAGAACCCGAAGGGGGATAGTTTTAAAGTAGGGTCACGCAACTCTTTCTAACCTGCAACTTTAGTAATGGCTATTTCGTCCCCGTGTACCCTTTTAAAAGCCAGACTTTGGCCTAGTAGAAACCTGCAAACATAAGGTAGCGATGTTTAGCAGTGAGGCAAAATTATAACTATTTAAAACTATTGTTAAATATTTCGTTTAGGTAACTTTTTAGACAAGCTTTTTAGTCCACTCTATCCACCGATAATACTAATTACTATCAAACCTAAGGTGGATCGCTTACGCACAACAGCAAGGATCCTTAGTGTTATGCTGAGCTTTATCAGCTATTAATGGCCAATGTTAGGGCTATGTTCTTGTGCAATTAAATGTGGCGTTGATTAGAATTTGCTCAAACCGACCGGTTATAGTTGGAGCAGTTAGGTCGGGGAGGATTATAGATGATAAAAAAAATTAGATTGACTGATAATACGGATGATATGTCGACATCAGAGTCAGTTGACTTAACAGGTGTTGAGTCTTCAGCACTTCACCAAGCTACCTATCTAGGGGAGGTGGATATGGTACGTAATTTGATTCTGAGCGGTAATGACTTAGATGAACTGGATAGCAAAGGTCAGACAGCTCTTCATATAGCGGCCGCTAGAGAGCGCAACGAAATAGCTATAATCCTTATCGAGGCAGGTACAGCGATTAATATCAAAGATCAAAATGGCGAAACCGCCCTTATGGTAGCTATAGAAAATTGGCATATAAAGGTAGCTGAGGCTTTGATAGCTAGCCGGGCTAATATACACCTATCAAATAATAAGGATCGAACAGCACTGCATTATGCGGCAGAGCATGGTCAAATTACCATCATAAATCATCTGCTTCATGCAGGTGCAGAGATTAGTAGAAAAGATGCGGAAGGGCTAACTCCTTTGCATGTTGCTGTGCGCGAAGGTTTTCTAAAAATTATAATAATCTTGATCAAGGCTGGAGCCGATGTTAATGCCATGTCATTGAAGGGGCAGACGGCTATGCATCTTGCGGCAGCAAAAGGTTTTCAGTATATAGCTTCCATGTTAGGTGAGGCTGGTGCTGATGTTAACAAGGTCGATAAAAGTGGTCACACTCCTTTGTTGATAGCTGCCTTAAAACAACATCAAGGTGTTTCGCAAATCTTAATCAAGTACGGTGCTCTCGTTGCATAGAATGGTAGTCGGATTATCATCTATCACCCCATTGAACCATTAAATTCTGATTGTTGAAAAAAGATTGCTTTCTCACAAAAACCGTTCAGATAGATCTTAAAGAGATGGTTATCTATTTCTCATATGTCTAAAGGTTAGATTTATCCTTGGATCTTTGACTCTCGTTCGGCGAGGAACTGCGTGAGACCAGCAAGATTGGCTTTTACCCCCCATTATTAGCATACTACCTTTTTCGAGTGCGAGGTTGAACTTCAATGTTTTTTCTTCTTTATGCTTTATTTGAAAATCTCTGGTTTCACCAAAACTGATTGATACTATGATGGGGTTTTCCCCAAGCTCCTTTTCATCGTCGCTATGCCATCCCATAGTGTCTTGTCCATCACGATAATAGTTGAGCAGGACACCATTAAAATCTTGATTGGTTTTCTCTTCGCTAATTTTTTTTATTTTCAACAAGCTTTCGGTCCAAGGGTTTGGCTCCATGGTTATCCCGGAGTAACGGATGTTTATCTCAGGATCGGCAACCCAATATGTTAGCCGAGGTTGCATCACCTTTCGACCATAAATTTTAATGGCCTGTTGGTTCCAGCTGGTTTCAGCTCTTATGGTCTCAAATAGTATGGCTGATTCCTCAGCATTGAAAATCTCGGGTAAGTAATAAAGAAAACCATCTTTCGGTAGTAAGTTTATGAAATCAAAAGAAAAATTAGTCAGTTTACTGGTGCTGCTGCTCTTTCTGATCACAGCCATTTTAGTATTTCTTGTTCTATCGATGCTATAGAATCTTTAGGAGCATATCGCTTTATTGGTTTGCCTTCTCGGTTTACCAGAAACTTAGTAAAGTTCCATTTAATTGCCTGACTGCCCAAGATCCCTGGTTTTTCCTTCTTTAAAAATTGGTAGAGTGGATGAGCATTTTTGCCATTGACGTCTATCTTTTCAAATAAGGGAAAACTAATATTGAATTTGAGGTCACAGAACTGCGCAATTTCTTGATTTGTCCCAGACTCCTGGCTACCAAACTGATTGCAAGGGAAGCCACAGATGACCAAACCTTTGTCTTTGTATTTCTCGTATAGACCTTGAAGGTCCTGATATTGAGGAGTGAAACCACAGGCACTCGCTGTATTAACAATTAAGACTATTTTACTTTTAAACGATTCAAAAGAAAGCATTTCACCGGTGATGGATTTTGCTTCCCATTCATATATGTCAGTCATAAATTTCTCTCTATTCCTATTTTTCTTAATTATTCTATTCTTTAGCACAATAATCTTCGACTGTTTTTGTTGGACGAACCGACTCGTCGAATGGATTGGCGGTCGAAAAATCAGGTCGATAATACTTATTATTTTCGATTTTGAAAACAGTATAATAGCTTGCCCCAGCAGCTGAAAATGATCTGGTAGAACCTGGAGTTTGTCGCTTGCCACTGACGTCCTTATATTGATTCTTAACCCAAGTATTATAGCCGTAATAGGAATCAGTATTGGCGGCATTGATTAGATTAGGAAGAATAAAACTCACACTGATACTTGTTATAGTTTCATCCCGTGTCCAGGTACTACCGTCTTCATCTACTTGTTTACGGATTTTATAGGTGGTTTCATACTTTTCATTAAAGGTAAGTACGTTACAGTTATTATCACCCCAGTAACTTTTGATTCTTTCCATATTGCCGATTTTTTCTGAGGTTGCGACGATGGTGATCGATTCGGTGCTGTAGTTACTATCTTCGTCAAATCGGCATCCACAGGACCATGTACCTGTGAGTTTTTGGCTGATGATACTGTCTGTACCTTCAGGTTGTTGGGTTGTTTCTTTGTCCTCGCAACCGAGCAATATTATTAATGACCATGCCATGACATAATTTTTCATGAACTCCCTTTCTGAGTTAAGGTCTGGACCTCGTGAATATCTACTCCGATTCGTCGGATCTTTTCGGATTGAAATAGCAAAGGCGAGACCTCTGATCTCATTTAATGATAACTATATCATACAGTTGGCAGTTTACAATCCTCCATTAAGAAGGTGCTTTTCTGACTGGATTCAACTCTATCGTCGGCTCTATATTTTTAGATGATTTTGAAGTTCTTGTTGCTTTCATTTATTCAATTTATGCATCATATAGCCGTCTTCCTTGAAGCTTGGGGTTGTGTTTAAGTAACTGTAATAATAGGTTTTTAGATGTTCTTGTTGTATTGGCTCATGTCAGCTCAGTTGTTCGCTGCCACTGGGGTGCTTTTTCTAGAGGATAATGTTCTGCATCTAGAAGATGATGTTCTGGCATTGGAATCAAATATTGATGAAGCCACCTTCCATCGCTTAATCGATGAAACGATGGCGTTATATAAAGATCTGGCGGCAGAGCAGGGAGCTACTTTGACTGCTCGTCACCATTGGGAAAACTCTTTGGTAAACGCCTATGCGAATCAGATTGGGCAGCGTTGGCTGATAGAGGTTTTTGGAGGTCTGGCTCGCCGCCCTGAGATGAATCCAGATAGTTTTGTTCTCATGCTCTGTCATGAATTGGGGCATCATTTTGCCGGATATCCATTTTACGATGGCAGGTGGTCGGCGAGTGAGGGGCAGGCCGACTATTTTGCGACTCTGCATTGTGTCAGAAAATTGTGGAAAACTCAGGTGGCCGAAAACATGAGTTATCGTGATAAAGCTCCAGCTGAGGTTCGGCGAAGTTGTGATCAAGTCTGGCAGGATACTGGGGATCAAGACATCTGCTATCGATCCGTTTTGGCTGGTATAGCTTTGGCTTCTGTCGTGAGCAAAACGGGTGGGGAGTCTCCCCCTGCTTTAGGTAGAGAAAGTAACGTTGTTCGCTCTCAAACTCTGAAAACCCATCCTCCTGCGCAGTGTCGCCTTGATACCTATATATCTGGCTCTCTATGTGTTGAATCAGAAGAATGGAGGGAGATTCCGGGTAAAGGTCTGGTTGCCGGACAGGAGAGCCGAGCTGCTGAAACCATTGCAGATCGATATTCCTGTACCAGGGCTGATGAAAGTCTCTTGGGGCGGCGTCCTCGCTGTTGGTTTGCACCACAAAGGAGTTTGAGGCTTTCTTTGGATCATGACCGCTTTATCGATGCCGATGGAGACATTCATGATGATGGTGCTATCGCAGGGAAAACATTGATTTGGCAGATGCCGATTTATAATGGATTTATCGAAGCTATTGAAAATGTAAAGGTGCGGTTTAATACTAATGATACCCAGATAGAGTTTGTTCAATCGACGTCAGATTATCGGACTGTGATCAATGATAGGGTAGCTCAGCCGATTCAGTCGCCTGTTGTTCGATTCTCATCGCATCTGACCTGTGGCAGTCAGGTTGAAATATTAGCTGACATCCAGGGACGCAATTGGATAGACCGGCAGAAACTTGAAGTAGTGATTGGTCGGAAGCTGGAACTGGGTTCTGTACGACAAAAAGTAGATGCCATTATACCAGATAACCGCGAGGCGGGTCTCCAATCGGCTGTGATAGCGACAACAGATCGCGCAGTCTATCAAGTAGTTATAAAAGCTGTGTTAGATCATCCTGATCCTGGTAGTGTTTATTTTATTCTGCAGGAGCCATCAGAAAATCAATCCTTTCTTGGACTGTCTAGCTCTCGCTTTTTCGAAAAGCAGCTGTGGTTGGACGAGCCCAGTAGTGGGGGCGAATGGGTCCTGGAAGCTGTTGACTTTCGTACAGGGATCAGGGGCCATCTTGTTAGCTGGGAAATTCAATTTATAGGTTATGATTGTAAAGAAAACTGAAGCGATGATTTAGATCTCGCTGTTTTACTTATCAGTCCAGGTGATAGCAGCTGTATTGCCATTGCCTACTGAGTCATGAGCAATATCGTTAGCAATATCCACGGTTATATCTCCTTGCTGATCTGTGATTTCCAGTTGATAACGATACTGGGAACCATTGGCCTTCAGGTTAGCCTTGTTACCATTGGTAACAACGATGTCATCGAGGTTAAACCCACTAACGGATTCGCTGAATGTAATGTTTAGTCGGATGATATTATTACTGCTTTGACCTTCTGCAGGGTTGATTATCACCGAAGGTTTTTCAGTGTCGATATAACCGGGAACACGTGAGGTGCAGCGGAAGCCAATCATATTATGGGTTGTATTTTCATTGTGAGAAAAGTTAGCATTAAACAACCCAGCGTGACCACCATCAGTCCAACTTCCGCCCCGAGATAAGACTCCCAATGGACTGGTGGAGCTTGACTGATAGCTACCGATACCTTGGTTAGTATTCCATGAGTCGTCCCACCAGGAATTATTCACATGATTACTGGGTATGAGATCTTGTTTCCAGGTGACACTCCCACCAGTTACATCTGTGTATTCTACCCGATCGGAATGAGAGGGCTCTGCTTTGCCTGAAGCTTGGTTATAGTTAACCCATTCTTCAGCATTACCAGTCAGATCCCAAATAACCTCACCATTGGATAGAACCCCAGTGCGCCTTTGAGCATCCCACGAACTACCGCTGCATTCTTGGCCAGTGTAGATGCAGCCATGGTCATCATCTATCGTTGCTCCTAATCCTTGATTCGGAGAGTCATCTGCATGACCTCGGCTTAGGGAACCCTGCCCAACGGTGCCGTTGCTCCAGTTACCGTCTACATGAGCAATATTTTCAGCGATGGTCATCCATTGTTGATTTGATATTAAATCATACCCGGGTCCAAGAGACTGGCAGGCGCTGACGGCATCGGCCTGACTGATTGAGGTCCAGGGAGCATCGTTTGGGCGAGAAACAGGAAAGCTAGATTCTTCTTTAGCTTCGTATTTCATTACGCAAAAACGATCGGTGCCATAGTTGGTATTGCCTGGAATGCCTACCCAGTTGCCACCATTCAGGCCGCTACAATCGATAGGTAAAGAACCTATTTCTATATTCCAATGACCTCCCCCTTGATTACCATTGCCTGCCTCATCTGTGGTAAGGTCCATGGGAATATAAGTCGTGACTGTACCGCTGGCAGCACTAATCTCAAAGGTATAACTGTCGGCACTACCAGCAAATGCTTCTTTCGTCCCTCCGCTCACTTGTATATCGTTTATACTGAATCCAGAGACAGGTTCGCTGAATAACACATTCAGCATAATTCTGTCAGCTCCTGCGGCTGATTCGATTGTCTGGCTACTATTGATTGTGACAGTGGGTCGGGTGCTATCATGGATAATACTGTCGCTAATGCATAGGCTTTCATTGCCTGAACTACTGCGAAATTTGCCATAAACAGTTGCAGTACTATTGGTTTGAGCAAGGGTCCAGCCTTTTGTTTGACTGAAAGGCTGCCAAGAACCTCCACCTGCACAACCAGGGTTATTGGTGAGATAGATCTCGGTAGCCTGTGAGGCTTCTAGATTTATACTAACATTTGTTATATTACTGTAGGTCGCACCCGCAGCAATAATCATCGTGCCTTCAAGGTCGGGCGGTGCATATAGCTTCGACTGGCCACTATTATATTGCCAGATATATTCAGTAGCACTAGCAGCTAGTTGTGAATTTCCTGCCTCATCTTGGCCTGTCACACATATCTTCCATGTACCATTGCCACTGACGTTTCCTGTTATATTCGTATTGTGATTGATCCAGGTGTTGCCGTAAGTGGCTTCGCCACACAGAGATAGGCTACTTATCACACTATACTTGTAGGCTAGAACTCCATCGTCGGGTAAGACGTCGAAATCGTAAGATGGATCGCTGGTTAGACTACTTGGTTTATTGTCCAGCACTGTCACCGGGTTAATATTATCGTGAATAATACTATCGTTTACGCAGCTCGTTTCATTGCCTGCATTGTCCCGAAACTTAATGTAGACGGTGTTGGTTGCATTCATTTGAGCAAGTGTCCATGCTTTTGCAGTGGCGAATCCCTCCCAGCTTCCACCTGCTGTGCATGCTGCTGTATTGGTTAAGTACATTTCAGTTGCGCCAATGGCTGAGATAGTGAGAGTGGGGGCAGCGCTACTCACGTGACTGGTACCGCCAGCTATATTTAGCGAAGGTGCTGATGGGGCGATGTTATCATATTCAATAGTAAATTGATTGGATGCTGTGTTAGTCTCACTAGTAGAGTTAACTGCTGCATCTGCAGAAATATTGACCGTTATAGTTCCGTTACTGGTGGGAGTGAGTTCGATGCTGTAGCTGCTACCACTGCCGGTGAAATTGGCTGCGGTTGCACCGTTTACATTGATATCCCCTATTGTGAAACCTGTGACGTTCTGATTAAAAGTAATCGCAGCAGTAATTGGATTGTCATTAGTTTGGCTATTGCTAGTACTGGTTATGGATACAGCGGGGCGGGGATCTTCATATTGCCAGGTATATTCAGTTGCATGAGCTGCAACTTGATAGTTGCCAGCTGGATCACGTCCGATGACACAGATTTTCCAGGTAGCCATGCTACTTAGGTTACCTGTGATATTAGTAGTGTGGCTGATCCATTCTGAGCTATATGTTGGTGCCGTGCAGGAAATACTATCCATCACAATCGCATACTTGTAGGTGTCCACTCCACTATCTGTTGTGATATCGATATCGTAAGCAGATGTTGTTGTTTGGGTCGAGGGAAGTCCGGCTAAACTCACGGTAGGTCTGACGTCATCATGGATGATACTATCACTGATACAAGGTGTGATATTACCCGCATCATCCCGAAAAACAATATAGACAGTAGCAGCCGCATTAATTTGACTCATGGCCCATGATTTTGTTTCCGTTAATGGTTCCCAACTACCCCCAGAAGGGCAGCCTGGGGTGTTGGTGATATACATTTGAGTCGCACCATTCACCGCCATGGTTAGATTTACGATCGAGCTGTTAGTATAGCTAGCATCATTGGCGATCGAAAAAGAAGGTGAGTCTGGAGGTATGTTGTCAAAGTCTATACTGAACTGTCTTGCTCCGATATTACTGTGGCCATCAGAATCCTTTGCCACACCTGGTTCAATATTGACAGTTAAATTACCGACCCCAGTAGGAGTCAAATTAAAGTTATAAGTGTTACCGGTACCAGTAAAGTTACTAACAATACCGCCTGTTACTTTGAGGTCAGCCTCGGTGAATTCCGATACACTCTCGCTAAATGTAACTGTGACATCAATTAGTCCGTTATTAGTTGGGTTGCTGCTGGTACTGGTAATTTGTACGTTAGGTTGAAAGGTTTCGTATTCGATTTCGCCACCGGAATTAGGAGAATCTTCATCACCCTCATTGAGTCCATTCGTTTCCGTATTGGTATCAGGCGGCGTGATTCGGCCTCGGGTATTCGTTGTACTGTCCGTAGCAAATTCAGATGAACATGATACCGCAAATAGTAATATCCCTAGCTGTAACATCATAACTTTCAAGACGAGTTCAACCTCCCAAAGCAAACCCCTACATAATCAAATATCGGAGGCGATTAAAAAAAATTTTAAACTAGGTTGAATTATCATATAATCTGCTAATTTTATTGATCTTAATGGGCGGTTAAAAAGCCTTTTTTGTCGTCTGTTGGGGGGGGGCAAATATCATTATTTTTAGTCTATTGATGATGGTCCTTATGCTCTATCTACTTTAGTAAGGTAGTTTCGTTTGATATCACTGAATTTTACGTTTTAGTATTAATTCTAGCTTGATTACAAAATCACTTGCTATTGAGTGGTGCCGAAAAATCATTCATCAATAAAATCTTGTCTTGAGATTGGGCTCTATTTTTTAGGTTTTGGCAGGGTTTCTAGGTTTTGGTAGGGAGAGCGGGTTGTTCACCCGCTCTATTTACTGGTCTTCAAGGGGCAGTTGTGTAGTCATGATAACTCTTGAAATATCATATCCGTGTTTTGTTACAGCTAACTCAAGCAGTTTATCTTTGATTTCACTGTCTAGTGTTGGTTTGCGACTTAGCAGATACAAAGAAGTTCGAAGAGGATCACCTACTAGAGCATACTCATAGTTTTCAGCGTCTAGTTCCAGTACCCAATACTTTCCTTGAGCGAAACCATTAAAGAAGGTGACATCAAGTTTGGAATTAGTTTCGTCTACTGGGACCGCTTGGCCAGTGATCGTGATAAGTCGACCATCTTTTGGATCTAGAATACGACAAGTATTGAAGACTTTAACGCTTCCATCATCATTCAAGCTATATTCGGCTGTCACTTGGGTGCATCCGGGTTGAAAAATTTGTGGTAAGCGAGCAATTTCGTACCATTTGCCTAAGTAACGGGCTACATCTACGGATTCCACCGTTTGCAAACTAGTTCGTTGATCGAAATTAACATTGTCGACAGTCGAATCGCTGTCGTCTCCTTGACAAGCACTAAAAGTTATTGCTGCACTGACAACCAAAACAGATTTCACTAACAAGTTTTTCATTTTCTATTACTCCATTGCGGGTTAAAAACATCTGATTCTTTACAGAGCAACTCTCGTACCAAAAAATTGCCACCGATTGTTGCGCTTTTGTATTAGAGAAATAGCCAAATAAATTAGTTTTTTTTGGAGAGTAGTATAAAAAGTCGATGTTTAATTAACTACACTAAGCTCAAGTGCTTTGCAGTGATTTTAAAAAGACACTGGATTAGGAACTCAGAATTACGAGCAGTAATTTTTTATTTTTTATTTTTTATTTTCTTTTCATACTATTTTTTTAGACTAAAAAGTCTATTTTGTATTTGGTGAGATTGAGTTTTTTATTGTGGTTCTTGTTTGTGAGATCTCAGTGACAGGTATAATATAATGATGATCTATCATGGACTTTGATTCAATGGTAGCCAGAGTTCGAACCTTGCTCCTTCAAGCAAAGGATCATCAGAGACCGAGAGTGTTCCTCCATGCTCTTTCGCAATATCATTGCACATAGATAGTCCCAGGCCTGTGCCCTTGCCTGCTGGCTTTGAGGTATAGAATTGATCGAAGATCTTTTCTTTCAATACATCTGATACTCCGTAGCCATTATCAGCTATGACAACAATTAAGCCGTCTATTTCAGATACCTTCTTTTTTTCCAGAAGGATAGAAATTTTGCCTTTAAAATGTTTACCCTTTATTTTATTCTTATCATTTTTTTCCTGTAAAGCGTCACCCGCATTCGCTATTATATTGGTGAGGACTTGGCTTATTTTACTGCGGTAACAGGTTATTTTAGATACTTCATCTGGTTCATATTCAATATCAAATTGTCCTATTTTTCCCCTAGTGATGGTGATGGCTTCATGAATGATGTCATGTAAGTTAACGCTAGTTTTTTCCATTTCCTTACGGGCCTGGGTGCGCAGTCCAAGGCTAAGATCTTTTAGTCGAACATGAGAAAGATTAGCATTGATTAGTGATCCTAGAATGCTATCTATTTCGCTTCTGATTTGATTCCAAGCGTTGATTGTTTCTTCATCATCACCATTAAAGCATTCCGCTAAGGTCAATTTAAGGTTATCCAAAACATTTTTAGTATAATCTAAGTGGAGTGATAAAGCTGATATGGGATTAGATATTTCATGGCCAATGCTGGCGACCAGGGTTCCTAATTGAGACAATTTTTCTGACTGGACCAGAAGGTCATGCATGTGCCTTATTTTTTGCGAAGATTCATCTTCAAGTTTTCTTGATTGGTCTTCGGCCTTTATTCTCAGGCGATCTGCTTCATCTTTTTTCCGCGTCAATTCATGGGTTGCTGTGTCGATTCTGTTTTCAAGTTCTGCGGCTGCAGTCTGTAATTGGCTGTTTAGGTCTTTAATTGACGAGTTGGCTTCTTGCAGAGCAATCGCTTGTTCTTGGGCTGCAACTCTCAATTTTTCCTGTTCGGCAACAGATTTTTGTAATGCAGTAATATCAAATAGTTCTATTTTATACCCGACTAAGGCATCATCTATTTTGATCGGGCTTACGGTTGCTGTAGTCAAAACAGGTGAGTCCTTCCTGCCCTTGAAAGAGATGACCTGTTCCTGATCACTACTGCCGTTACCAAAAACAAAGTCTTCCCCGAAGGTGTTGAGCATATCACCATGACTAGCTAGTTCTCCAAGTCTAGTTCCATGTAGATATTCTTTGTCACTGCCAGCAAACAGATCTTTTGCTTTTTGATTAATCCAGGTTATTACCCATTCACTATTTGTTATAACCAGTGGTCTGTTACTAAGGTAGACATCATCGATTTGTTCTGTTAACGCTGTTTTTAACCCTGCTGCAGTGGTCATTTAGGGGCCTTTAATGGGTATGATTAAGCCTGGAGTATATATAATTATACCATTAATTTTTTGCTTGTTTTTGATTTAAAGTATTAAGGGTTTAAAGCATTGCTTTTATTGTGAAATTTAATATTTTTTTGATCGCGGAAAGCTCTTTTGCCTTTATGGATGACAGCTATAATTTGTAGTCACAAGTACTGTGACTTTGTTACAATGAGGATTGTGATTTTCATCGATGAGTAAGGATATCTTATGAGTATTAAAATACTATTGGTTGATGATGATAGTAACATGTTCCATTTGGTGGAGGAAAGTTTTAGAGAAAATGGCTTTGAGTTGATCTATGCTGAGGATGGAGAAGCAGGATTTAAAGCGATGCAAGATCAACCGGACATAAAAGTAATTATCACAGATCATAATATGCCTAAACTGACCGGAATACAAATGCTCGAAAAAATTAGGGGGGAGCTTCCTTGTGCGGAAGGTGTCCATTTCGTTATGCAAACTTCGGCTTCAGAATCGGCGGTGCGAGAAAAAGGCACTAAGCTTGGGGTGAAAGCCTGGATCGTGAAATCGGGGATGAATAGTATTGATATTCAGATTAAGGCGATCAAAAAGCTTCTGGCATTGTGATTCTCCTTTTTTGCCAATGATCCCCCATTTTCTATTTCCAAAGTTCTATTTTTTTCGGGCCTTTGACTATCTTATTCTTATTGATTTTCGACGTGTTATGAAATCTTAATTTTCCTTAAATAACTATAATTAAGGTAATGTTTTGTGGTCTCGGTGCCGCTATCCCTTAACAGCTTATTCGGATGAACGAAATAACCGGTTGTGGGTCATGAACTAGTAAACCCCATATCTTTGATTATGACGGAGTGTTCGAATGAACAGTTCTCGGTTAACAGGTTGGAAAAGTAATTAAACCTAATTCTCTATGGTGACGATGATGAAACCCGCAGGGTACGAGGCATCTTCCAGAAGGAAATCGATATATTGCGTAATAGCAATAGCGGATGACCGTTACTGATAATGGCAATGGTGTTCCCACAAGCCTTCGGGAAAAAATCTTTGAGCAATTTTATACCGCGAAAGCCGCCGGTAAGGTTGCGGACCTTGGTCTTGCACTATCTGCAAAGATAGTGCAGGAGCATGAAGGCAACATGAGGGATACCGAAGATAAACAGCTAGGAGGTGCCAGGTTTGAAGTCTGTTTACCCTTATCTACTTTTAGCAGTGCTAACGACGATCAGGCCGCATGATACCTCCTCAGAGTTTAACTAAGTCTAAGCGCGGTTAGCGGCAGAAATATTCTGAAGCTCAATTAACACTTCTTTTTCATCCGCTTTATTGAATCTAACCCCAAGGGCAAGGAAGGAAAAGAGACAGACAATCCAACCAAGAATCATGAAGGCATCGGCCCACGGTACCGATTCGATTTTGAACAGGAACATACCAAAGACAGCACCAGCATTACCACCAGCACCAACGATACCAGCTACAGGGCCTAGAGCTTTTTTGTTGATAAAAGGAACTACACTGAAAGTAGCACCTTCAGCCATTTGAACAAAAAGGCTGAATATAACCAGAGCAGGGATTAAACTCCAGATATGAGTCATACGGGAAAAAACCATGAGAGCTAGGCCCTCGATAAATAAGACGAAGAACAGCCACTGCGTTCTTCCCTTGAGTCCCTTAGTACTGCCAAATAAGTCTCCGAAGAATCCTCCTAAGGTTCTGGCAAAAAGGTTCATCATACCGAAGATGGCGGCAATGATTCCTGCGGTCTGAATATCCATATTAAAGTCAGAGGTAAAATATAACATTAGTTTAGAGTTGACGATTAATTCGATCCCAAAACAGGCTCCGTAGATTAAAAATAGCGACCAAACCCTGTAATCTTTGCAGACCTCGAAAAATATTTGTTTACTCTTCTTGGTAGACTCTGGGGGCAGATCCTGGAAAGCGCCCTCTGGGCAGTCCTGAGTTAGCCGAGAATAAGCAAAAGCAGTGACGATCATTAGCATGGCGGGGATGATCATGGCATAACGCCAGGCCGCATCCCCAAAAAAAGCGAGTCCCAACATAATAAACGGCATCCCTTTTTGAGTGACGCCGCCCCCAAGGTTACCCCAACCTGCAGTGGTTGCATTAGCAGTGCCGACTATATTGGGTGCGAACATAGCTGTGGTGTGGTATTGAGTAATCACAAAAGAAGCGCCGATCGCTCCGATAAAAATCCTGACGAATAGAAGTTGTTCATAGGTTTGGACGAAGGCGCCTAAAGCGACGGGTATAGCGCCTAAAGACAACAACCAGGTGTAAGCTAACCGTGGTCCTATCCGATCGCATAGCCAACCGATTAGCAGTCTGACAAAGATCGTGGAACCCACCGCCCATTGGCTGGTTGTCACAAATTGGGCTTTGGTAATTCCTAAGTCATCGATGACTACCTTGGCTAAAGCAGGAAAAGCGAACCAGCCAAAGAAGCAAAGAAAGAATGAAAACCAACTCATATGAAAAGCCCGCATCTGCGGTGTCGAGAAGTTACGTAAGTTTATTGTAGCTGCTTTCGCTGACATTGTTTCCTCCCAATCCGTTACTTTTTTTATCCACGGATACTATTAAGCAGGAATCATGCCTTTTTTTTGAAAGCAGCGATTTGGCGATTGTCACGGGCGTTTAGAGAGAAATTACTATTTTTTAGAAATTGATAAAAAAACCTTTTGGTAGGACAGCCCTCTAAAAAACTACCTAGTGGTAGTCATTTGATGATCTGTCTGGACCACTTACTATATTAGTTTGATAGCTTGATTTGCTATTTAAGGTTTTTATTCACTTGAAACACATTGTTTTATTAGGATTCGTGATGCGGCAATAGGGCGTCAAGTTGTGGTGGTTATTATTATGATTCTTCTGCGGGACAGTCCTCGTCTCGTCGTGGTAACCATTCGATAATATCATCATAGATTTGATCTTTCTCATTAAGGAGAATGCATTGCTGTACACCTAATGGTGCTCCATCGTTACAGCGCTCGTTATCCTTAATTTCTCTGATATAACTAGCCTTGGTAAACTTCTTAGAGTCTGCCCATGCCAGATCCAGATTTCTGCCGTCGGCAAAAGCATTGGGATGGATGACTGAGCCTTCGTAGTGGCATCCTTTACATTGGGGGCCAAAGTATACTGCGATCAAAAATTTTAATCCTTGTTGGCCACATAATTCATCGGGTTTTGAGGTTTCGTCGTAATACTTATTGAGTTCGCTATCACGTTGGAATTTTTTCTTCTCTGCTTGGGTCATGACTGGAGTCTGTTCGATTTTGTCGACGACTGGTGTCTCCGAACGCTCAGGTCTTTCTCCTTCTTCTTCTGTGCAACTCCATAAGACAAAAAGAATTGTCATAAAAATTAGGTTGGTTGATTTAAGTATCAATAATATCACCGTAAAAAATAGGACCGATTTTATCAGCTAGAAAAAATTCCCTGCAGTATCATAAAATCTGCAGGAACCTTTTGTTGGTTTGGTCTATGCCTTATTGTTTTTCCATTTTCATCATCGCCCTCATCTCGCCAATTCGTAATTCTTGTTTAGCGGCTTCAGTGTTGCATGTCTCGTGGTTATCGGTAAGAGTCTTAACCGTGGTAAAATCAATCAAAGCTGTACCATCGTCATTTTTGGTGATGATGAAAGATGTTTCATCATGGATATCACATGAATGGCAACGCTTGCCACCGCTCTCTGTGACCATAACACAGTTGGTATGATTCTCAGAGGTTTTAGCAGAGACACTGTTCAAAGAATTGTATTGAGCTAATTCGAATACATATAAAAATGGAGGTTTATTGTCGTGTTGTTTAGCAAAATCTGCGTTGGATGAGGCATCCCAGTCGAAACGCATATCCTTGACACAATAGCTACTACTTTCTAAATGATTATGGTAAAAGTTAGCGTAGCATTTTGAGTCGGTTAGATCAGTAGATCCGGTGGCGCATTTTTGACCCGAAGTCCCTGTCTGGGTCCAGCCACCAGCACCATCAGATTCCCACCAGTCATAGGAAAAAGTAGCTTCATCAAATTTCCATCCATCAGTTATTGTACCTGTTTTGCTTTCTGCAGTCACATTAGAAGTAGCCCAGCTAAAGTCTCCGAACGTTAAACCAACAGTCGCTTCGTCAAGCGCAATCTTACCATAAGCTTTGGCTTGAGCATCGGTAAAACCTAACTTGCTGCCACAGGTGGCGATTCTACCTTCAGCTTCCCAAACCTGCAAAGCATGGACGGGGGTATTGGTATCGGTCTCACCGTTACAGGTTGTTATATTTTCATTATTGTTCGCAGCTCCACTGCAAGTAGCATCAGGAGTGAACTTCTTTCCAGCCAGTCGCTTCATGTATATTTCCGTATCGACTTGTGGACCATAGCAGTTATTAGCGTTTGCAGCACAGGGTTCGCTATAGCCATCGGGCAGTGCAGTGTCCAGTGCTGAAAACTTCCAAGTGCCAGTAAAGTCCCAAAAATCTCCCGTAACCGTACTGACATTGTTGTTAAATTTGCTTTTATCTACTATTGCAGTGCCTTGAGCAAGATTGAGTGTGACAGAACCGAAATCGGTATTGCCAGCCAGACTAATGGAGTTACTAGCACTGCCAGAACCATTTATAGAAGCAGCAGAAGAATCATTAAACGATAGCGTAGCATAAGTTTTGGTGTTGGCTGTATCTCTCACAAAACAACCAAAAGGTTTATTGACAGAGTTCTCGAGGTTAACTGTAAAACTCCCATCAGCATTGACGTTGCCTTCACCTGCAGTGGGGGGTGTTTCAAAGGTCACACAATATATTTTCATTTCATTCAATGGAGGATCTGCGAGGCGCAAAGAAGGGGCGTTTGCAGATATTTGTAGTGTTCCCGATACGACTAAGGTCGATGTCTGTTCCGATTTATCTTCATCAGATTTATCGGTGCAGCCACTTGTAACAAATCCAAGAGTAATGCTGAGGGATAAGCATCCAATACTTGATTTTTTTATGATTCCTTTAGACAAAACCATGGCAACCTCCAAGAATCGAAATTATATTAATATTTTGAATTCATCATAATTAGAGGGCGGGCTATAACATCTTCTTTGAGAAACATTGTTTTGTTTCATGATGACGATACACTAGTAAGAGCCAACCCGTCTTCTTCATTATTTATTATCGTAGATTTGCAGGATAACTTTAGGTTTTTATTGTTAATTTTTCGATCATTATCGGTTAGTTGAAATTGGGTTATAGAAATTAGGAGCTTAAAGCCGAAGTTGATTTAGTCTGTATACATTGTTAATTTTCAGGTCGTGCTGTGTGTCTATTCAACTCCATTTTGATCATTCATCATTTAGAACTAAGCAGCATTTTGACTGGGATTAGTTCCTGCTAGTCTAATAAACCGGTCCATCGGGATCGTTATTTCAAAACGAACAGGATAAAAACCAGCCTCCGCTTCACGTTGTGATTCAGCTATTGTGATAGTTCCACCTGCTTCTTCTAGCTTGCTTTTAACTGCGTCCATACCGACACCCCTTCCGGATACTTCAGTGACTTGATCTCTGGTAGAAAATCCGGACAGAAAGATAGTTTCGACAATAACCTGTCGGTCAGCCCCTGGGATTATGAGACCTTTATCGATCGCTTTTGCTTCTACAGATTGGATGTTAATCCCTTTACCATCATCCCAATAAGAAATATAAATAAGGTCATCGTCGGCTCTGATATCTATATAAATATTTCCTTCGGGATTTTTCTTACTTTTGATTCGGTCATCTTTGGCTTCAATGCCATGATCTAGTGAATTTCGTAATAAATGAATAAAGATTGATTGTAAGAGAGCCTCACCGTTTAAGTCTGCGAAAATCTGGTGTGTTGATGTTATTTTCAGCAAGGGTAGTGGTTTATCTAATTTATTTGCTAAGTCTTCTAGATTAGTATGGATCGAGCTTAGTGATTGCGAAATGTTACTAAAGGTCAATTCGAGGATGTTTTTTAAGTCATGACTTGGGCCTTGCCACTTATTTAGAAGGTTTTTCAATTCTTTTTGTAAATCGTGATCGGTATTCACTCGGGTAAGATTACTGCTGTCTGATCTTTGGAGCTTCTCGTCAAAAACATCCAGATATCTTTTCCATGTTGCTTTAGATTTATTGAGCGCAGCTTCAAAGTTAGACATGTCGGTTTCCTTGAACTCTTGCGATAGGGATGATAGATGGTCTTCCGTTTCATGTAATTCTGTAGCTAATAGCGATAAACCTGTAGAGCGGCTCAACCCTTTCATAGTATGTAGTTCAATAAATACTAATTTCTGAATTTCTATTGACCATTGCTTATCTTGCAACTTACCAATCATATTAAAGTGTTGCTGGCTTACTTTACGGAAATTGCTAAACTTTTCTGGTGCAATATTAATTAGATCAGCTAAGGTTTTCAGTTCTATTTTTTGGAATTCAGCCTCTTTTTGTAGGCTCCTGAGTTCGGTTACATCGCGAACACATACGAGCAGGGCTGTAATTTCCATATCGTCTAAGACTTTTGACCAATCAAGCTCGAGGATTTTAACTCCATCTTCGATCGATATTGTAATCTCTCGTGGTAAGACATGGGTATTCATGTCGTAGTTGATGAAATGACCTCCAATAGAAGCACAAATAGTACTTTCAATCATCGAAATTTCATCAATCGCTAGGTTGCTATGAGCAAATAGAAGTGAGATTGCATTTTTGCCTGCTAAGTGGGTTTCACCAAAGATCTCTTCTAGATGAATTGAATAATCGGCGTGAATTATATTACCGTCGACAATGTTGAAAATGCCCTGCTTAATATTGGCAAGAATTGATTGAATTTCCCGCGTTCTCTCTTTGATTTGGGATTCCATTGATTGGTACATCAGCGCATTTTCTAGAGACACTGCGGCTTGTGATGATAGGATCTCGATTAACTCCGCACGATCTTGATCAAAAGCTCTTGGGACCTGGCAGTGTTCGAGGTAAGCAATCCCAGCAACTACGCCCTGATGCATGATAGGGACGCAAAGAACAGATTTAACCCGTTGCCTGTTAATATAATCGTTATGTACATAATCGCCGTTATG
>PBRN01000295.1 GCA_002725955.1 Pseudobdellovibrionaceae bacterium | reverse complement strand
TATACCAGCTTTTGTCGCTTGTACCTCAAACTCCATCTTCATTGACTCAAGAACTAACAAAGTTTGTCCCTTTTTGACGTCTTTTCCGCTATTAGCAAAGATTTTAATTACTTTTCCAGGTACTGGTGCAATGATCTCGTTGGTGTGGCTATGGTCCTCTGAAAATTGTTTTAATGATTCATTTTTGGTTTCTTTTATAAACTCATAACCGTCATAACTTAACCAAGTTTTGTTCATATTTGGAGTCGTGGTAGTCACCCAAGCTACTGTCTTTGCTTCTCCTTGATGATGGTGCAGACCTCGCAGGATTTGACTTCTGGTTTGTTCTTTATGTTCACAGCTATGAGAATGGTTATAAGTTACAGAAATATCTTTGATAATCGATTCTTTTGGTTTGATCGAAAAAATATACTTTGTCAGATCTTCGGCGTTAGGAGCACTAATATCAGTGTTATCACCCATAGCTTGGTTGTGAATAACTTGAGCAAGTCTTTGCCCCTGAGGTTCTCTTTTTTTACGTTCGTTCTCACTAGTTTGGGCCAGAGACTCTTTTGCATCACTGAGAAAGCTAGTCGTAATTGCTTCATTAATAAACTTGCTGTGAGTAATAACAGACCTTAAAAATTCTCTGTTGCAGGGAGGGCCTGAAAATATCGTTCTTTTTAAAACTTCATCTAAACGATATAGTGCCTGATCCCTTGACTCACCAGTAGCAATAACTTTGGCTATCATAGGATCAAAGCTGCTACTTATTTCGTCAATAGTATCGAGTCCAATTTCCCATCGGATTCCAGGGCCGTACCATGGAACAAATCCATGAACCATTCCTGGAGCGGGGAAAAAATCACGATCAGGGTCTTCAGCATATAGTCTGGCTTCAATAGAATGCCCAGTTGGTTTTAGGTCAGAGAAATGAGCCGGCAAATCAGCTCCCATGGCTACTTTTAGTTGCCAAGCCACTAAGTCAATACCAAAGACTTCTTCAGTAACTGGATGCTCAACTTGTAACCGTGTATTCATTTCTAAAAAATAGAAACTTTGATTGGATTTTTTTTGATTTTCTGGGCTCCAGTCTACTAGGAACTCAACTGTTCCAGCTGAACTGTAACCAACTTTTTTGGCAAGCATAACGGCAGCTTGTTGCATACTCTGACGTGTTGCAGGAGTTAGGTGAGGAGCAGGCGCTTCTTCTAATACTTTTTGATGTCGCCTTTGGGCGGAACAGTCTCGATCTCCTAAAGCAACAACATTTCCAGCAAGGTCACCTAGAACCTGAACTTCAACATGCCTCGATTTTGGGAGGTACTTTTCAATGATAATACTACCATTACCAAAAGAATTCAGTGCTTCAGAGCTAGCTCGACTCGCAGCTTCCGATAGTTGGTCTGCGCTTTCCACGATACGCATACCTTTTCCTCCCCCTCCGAATGCTGCCTTTATCAGGAGTGGGTAGCCGGTATTTTTAGCAAAATCTAGAACCTTAGGCATATCTGCTTGATCTTTTTCAAGAGAAATGCCTTCAAGTCCAGGGACGCAGGGTACTTCTGCTGCCATGGCTACGTTCCGGGCTTCTGCTTTATTAGCCATGGAATTAATTACTTCAGGAGAAGGTCCTATCCAAGTCATACCTGCATCGTGGACTTTCTGCGCAAATTCGGCATTTTCAGATAAAAACCCAAAACCGGGGTGAATACTGTCACAGCCGGAATCTGCAGCCAATGCTATCATCTTATCCGGGTTGAGGTACATTGCTGATGATTCATTTTCGACAGTGATAAATTCATCAATCCATTCTGCTAGAAAGTGAAGCGTATTTTTCCGACCACTGATAGCAACAGTTTTAATACCAAGAGATTTTGCTCCAGCTGCAATGCGACGGGCAATTTCTCCTCTGTTTGCTATGAACATTTTTTTTATCTTTTTCACAATGACCCATCCTTGGCTGCTACATCATCCAGAACTTCTTGAGGAATCTTAATCTTCTGTGCCAGAAGTCCTTGAGCAAATGTTTTGCCTTGAGCATCAAACCGAAGAGTTTTAGTTCCACCTCCTCCAAGAGCTTCGTCCAGAAGGAAATTAAAACCTTGAAGGTTACTTAATTTATAACGTGTGACTGGACCAAAACAAAGTTCTTGAAAATAATTCTTAACTCTTTGTGCTGTCAGCCACTCATCCAGAAACTCAAATGCTTTTGGGCTTCGTGCAAGAACACCAACATTGCACATGTCACCCTTATCACCACTGCGCCCAAGAGCGATTGAACTGATTGGAACTAGTTTCTCATCATGGTCTTTTCCGGTGGGTTCTGATGATGTTTCTGCTACTTGAACGTTACTACTTTGGGGCTCAAAATTGCCAGTAGCAGTGGTTTTTATAACTTGTTCATCAGTTATTTCGCCGTTAACAATAAGTGAAATTTTCGGGTGTACTGTATCTTTGTTGATTAAAGCTGGCCAGTAACTTACAACCTGCTGTGGACGAGGTACCCCACCAGTGACGGCAACACCCGGAGGGCCACTGAGAATCAACGATGGTACTAGCTTGCTAAAGTTTCTTAATTTTCTCTGATCAGAACTGAGGACTCCAACCCGAAGTAGAATTTCATTTGCATCATCTTTATTGACGAGTGATCTTTGGCATGCGTTGAAACCAAAGAATTCGGTCTCGGTATGATCAAAGTCTGAACCACATCTTTCCCAAAAAATCTTGGCAAAGGCTTCAGCTTTTTTACGGGCATTGGGACCCGAAATGATGATAGTACCCTGCGCCTTGAATCCATCTTCAAATGCCATTGACACTTTATAAAGTGGTGTCGGTGCATAACCTTTAATGCCCGATGCTTTAACTCTATTCTCTCCATCTGCTTTTAGTTGGATAGTTGTGAAGTCGGCAATGACATCAGGAGTTATATAAGCTTCCGGATTGCCCATCTCATAGAATAGTTGTTCTCGCACGGTATTTACATTTACTAAACCACCAGTATTCTGGTGTTTAGTGAGAACAAAGGAACCATCAGCATTTATTTCTGCTATTGGGAAACCAACATGAGAAAATGAATCTACTTTTTCCCAGTCGGTAAAGTTACCGCCAGTAATTTGGGTACCACACTCAAGCATGTGGCCAGCAATGATACCAGAGGCTAAACGATCCCAGTCATCTAGTGGCCAGTTAAACTCGTGTACCATCGGAGCCAAGGTAATCCCAGTGTCAGTAACTCTTCCAGTAATGACAATATCAGGATCCCATTTGAGAGCCTCTGCTACTGGTGCAACACCAAAATATACATTTGCACTGATAATGCTGTCTTTAACTTTTGAAAAACACTCTGAGGTTTCCATATTGGTGAAGGCTTCACCCTGGCTTTCAAGAGAGTCTATGTTGGTCATAATATCATCACCATCAATGACAGCGATTTTGATATTGAGGCCTTTGGACTTTGCTAAGTTATGTATTTCCTTGGCACATGATTTGGGGTTTATACCTCCAGCATTGGTAATTAGTTTAATTTTTTTATCCAATAGATCCGGTAAAACCTCATCAAGCATTTTGATAAAGTCTTTGGCATAACCCATTTCTGGATCACGAGTACGTTGCTTCTGTAGGATCGACATCGTTATTTCAGCCAAAAAATCCATTGTAATATAATCTAATGGACCGCCTTGAATCTGTCGTGCTAGCGCAGATGGATCATCTCCCCAATAACCGCCTGCATTTCCTATTCTTATACTTTTACCTGTCATGTTTATATCCCTTTCGTTACTTTCGATTTCTATCTCGAGAGTTACATTCTAAAGATCCCATTCTCGGTTTTATTCCATTGATGGTGAAGTGTGGATGATAAAGTCATAGCGAGAATTCTTCGGCTGTCCCGAGGATCAATAACACCATCATCCCAGAGTCGTGCTGAAGAATACCAAGCCGAGCTTTCTCGGGCATATTTTTCTAGTATAGGATTTCTAATTTCTTCTATTTCTTCTGCTGATAATGGAGTACCCATTTTTTCCATTTGTGCTACTTTGACTGTTGCAAGAACATCAGCAGCTTGTTCTCCACCCATTACGGAAATCTTAGCGTTTGGCCACATAAAAAGGTAGCTTGGATCATATGCTCTTCCGCACATACCATAGTTACCTGCACCATAGCTGCCACCGACGACCATCGTGATTTTAGGTACCTGAGCGTTGGCAACCGCATGCACAAGTTTGGCGCCATCTTTGGCGATACCGCCATGTTCGTATTTCTTGCCGACCATGAATCCAGTGATGTTTTGCAAAAATAGCAAAGGTATTTTTTCTTGGCTGCAGATCTCGATGAAGTGAGTACCTTTCAGTGCGCTTTCAGAAAATAAGATACCGTTGTTGGCAATAATCCCTACAGGAATCCCTTCAATATGTGCAAAGCCAGTAATTAGGGTTTTGCCATAATTAGGCTTGAATTCGAATAAGTCGGATCCATCGACAATGCGGGCAATAATTTCGCGAATATCAAAAGCTTTGGTGGCTTCTGTTGGGATAATGCCAGCTAGTTCTTCAGCTGGGTATGCGGGCGGTCTAGGTTTTATCAAGTTAACTTTTGGTTGTTGTGGTTTTCCTAAGTGCTTGACGATTTCGCGGAGTATTTGGCAAGCATGTTCATCATTCTCGGCCGCATGATCAGCTACCCCGCTAATTGACGTGTGAACACGTGCTCCCCCCAGCTCTTCTGCTGTAATATCTTCGCCCGTCGCGGCTTTGACTAAAGGAGGTCCAGCAAGAAAAATAGTGCCAGTTCCTTTAACGATAACACTTTGATCAGACATCGCCGGAATGTAGGCCCCACCGGCTGTACAAAAACCGTGAACAGAAGATATTTGTTGAATACCTTTTGAGCTCATTCTAGCCTGATTGAAGAATATTCGGCCAAAATGCTCTTTATCAGGAAAGACTTCATCTTGCATCGGGAGGAATGCTCCTCCTGAATCGACTAGATATAAGCATGGTAGATGATTCTTTTCAGCTATTTCCTGAGCTCGCAGATGTTTCTTAACGGTAATTGGGAAGTAAGTACCACCTTTAACCGTAGCATCATTTGCTATGATCATGCAGGCACGTCCATGAATCATACCAATTCCTGTTACTATACCACCAGCCGGTACCTTTTCTTCGTATAAGTCTTTCCCAGCTAAGGTAGAAAGTTCCATGAACCATGATTCATGGTCGATTAGAATATGAATTCGCTCTCTGGCTGTAAGTTTACCGCTTTTCTCCAAACGCTTTCTTGATTTTTCTCCTCCACCATCTTTAGCCTTGCCTATGAAGGTTTGTAGCTCTTCGATACCGGCCATATTGTGTTGCAGGTTAGAATTAAATTCTGTTGAGGCATTACTTATTTTTGATTTAATTTTCATTGTTGCTGGGGTCCTTTGATCTGGCTTAGCGAGGTTGACCAGATGATCTGAAGGGCATCATATCTGCCCAAGTGATTAAGTCTTGCCCTTCATTTGTGATCATCTCATTAAGTACAGAGTGGGTCACTTTACAGTCACCGATAGAACGGTGACGTGCTTCAAAGGTCAGCCCATAGTGCTCTGCAAGAGTATCTAGTTTTTTAGATTCGAGATCAGGAAGTAGGGCTCTAGCTAGCTTCAAAGTACAGAAGCCAGGCCAGTCCACTTGGTAGCCTAGGCGGTTTGCTGTGTGATATAAGAAGCTCATATCGAAATCCGCATTGTGAGCTACCAGAATACAGCCGTCAATAAACGAAAGAAATTCAGGTAACATACTTTCGATGTCCGGCTGACCTTCAAGCATATCATTGGTAATGCCAGTAATTTTAGTAATTACTTTAGGTAGAGGCATTGTCGGTGGTTTCACTAGAGTAGAAAACTCGGCTGTTTGATTTCCTTGACAGACTTTGAGAGCACCGATTTCGATGATGTGATCGCCTCTGGTATCTAGGCCAGTGGTTTCAAGGTCAAAGATGATGAGATCAGTCTCTCTAATCAGAGTTGATTCTGGTGCTCTGTAACGCATTACTTTCTGTAATGATAACTGTTGATTCGTCATCACCGTTTCGTCATCAGGCGGAAACAGTACATCCTGGAACATTGAGTATGCCAATTGCTGACTCAATAGGGCCTCCCAAGCTTGCTTATTCTTTTTTCGATAAGTGGTGTATAGCTTAAACCTATCCAAGTATCAACGGAGCTTATATAGATTTTATATTTGTGCTTAAAAAATATTAGATTTTTATGTTTTTTTATAAAATTAATTACCATAAACCATGATACCGATTCCACCGACGGCCATGATGGTAAAGAAAATTTTAATGAATGTGATCTTTTCTTTCAAAAATATGGCTGATAGCGGAATGATCCAGACCGGGTATGTCGCTGTTAATGCAGTAGTGACACCTGCCTTGGTATATTTGGCCCCCGTTGACATTAATAGTAGGCCAATAAATGTACCAAAAAAAGAAGCCGTCGTTAGACCAATCAGTTTTTTGCGATCTTTGAGCAAAATCTTGAGCTTGGATGAGCTTTGTTTATTCATAATGGCAGGTAGGAATAAGATACACATTGCCGGTGCCGTCCTAGCTAGTGTGCCAATAAGAACATCGACATTTTGCATGTTTTCCCTTATGAGCACCACGGCAGCTGTTTGAGAAAAAGCCGCTACCAGCGCCATCAGCAAACCGCTCCATAGCACGCCTGGACGCAGTTTTGACACTAGAGTTCCATCTTTTCGGCTAAAGAAAAGGATAAAAGCAACGGCGCTGGTTGCGCAGAGCATGCCGCTGGTTTCCCAGAAAGATAGGGATTCACCCATCCATAAAAAGGCAACCATGGCTGCCATTGGAGGAACAATACATTGAGAAACCGATGTGAATTGTGCGCCCAGCCTTTTAAGGGCGCCAAAAAGTGCGGTGTCCCCAATGGATAGTCCAATGACTCCGGATAGGCCCAGGGTCCACCAATAATAGCTGTCTGGTGGCTGCTGAGGCTGAAAGATCATGATTGAGCCAGTTAAACAAACGACAGCAATAATATTTTTAAACAGATTGAGAGTATGAGCCGGAATCCCTTTACCGAAGTAAGTAAACAAGGTGAGGGAGCATGCCCATATCATTGCAGCCCCTAAAGAGGCGATTTCTCCGGCAAGTGGGAATGGCGGGGTTGCAATGTTCTCGTTCATCTCTAGTCTCCATAGAAGTGGGGGAGCCTATCCTGACATATGCATGTAGCGAAGACTAGGGTTATATCTCGACTGTTTTGGTTGCTTTAATTTCATCTGGTTAATTGGTATGTTGGAACAGCTCAGTGACTATTGGAAACCCGTAAATATCAAAGGATTTATCATGAAACACTTAAGAATAAAGGTTTTGGTGGGACTCTTGTTAAGTTCCTCAGGTTTTGGGGCAACTATAGATCAGGTCCGTAAAAAAGGCTTTATACAGTGTGGAGTCAGTCAGGGATTGCCCGGATTTTCAGAAATCAGTGGTAAAGGTAAATGGCAAGGTATTGATGTGGACTATTGCCGAGGTTTGGCTGCAGCCGTTTTGGGAGATCCGGCGAAGGTTAAATTTACACCTTTGTCCGCTAAAGAGCGGTTTACGGCATTGCAGTCGGGTGAAATAGATGTTTTGTCCCGCAATACTACCTGGACTTTATCTCGAGATACGGGTCTTGCGGTTAGCTTTGTGGGGGTCGTTTACTATGATGGTCAGGGTTTCATGGTAAGAAAAAAATCTGGTGTTACGTCTGCTAAGCAACTGGATGGAGCGACTATCTGTGTGAATACAGGAACCACCACCGAACTCAATGTTGCGGACTACTTTCGGGCTAATAAGATGAAATATAAAATGGTGGTTTTTAAAAAATCTGATGAGGTGGTTGCTGCCTATGATGCTGGTCGATGTGATGTATATACAACCGATCAATCTGGTCTGTATGCTAATCGTGTGAAGTTAAAAAAACCTGATTCTCATATTGTGTTGCCTGAAGTTATTTCTAAAGAGCCTCTAGGTCCTGTTGTCCGGCAGGGGGATGATCAATGGGCAGATATTAATCGATGGACTTTGTATGCATTACTGGAGGCTGAAGAATTAGGACTGACATCTGTCAACGTTAAAAAGATGAAGTCTTCGGCTAATCCGGCAGTTTTAAGATTTCTTGGTGTCGAGAAGGACATGGGAAAGCAAATGGGGTTGTCGCGGGATTGGGCCATGAAAGTGGTAAAAAGTGTTGGCAATTACGGAGAAATTTTTGAGCGTAACCTAGGGGCGAAAACTACATTGAAAATCAGCCGAGGCCAGAATGCTTTATGGCGTGATGGTGGCCTTCATTATGCAATGCCCGTACGATAATTTTTTGTTTTAGTATTGGCTCTACTCTGTTTCTGGCAATAAAAAGGGAGTGAAGGCTATTGCATGATTTAAAAGATATTCCCTTGTGGAGGCAACCCCGGGTAAGAGGGCTTTTTGTTCAGATATTGTTGATAGTACTTGTTTGCTGGGTCATCGGAACAGGAGTCCAGAACACCATTGATAATATGAGTAAACGAGGGCTTGCCTCGGGCTTTGGCTTTTTATCTGATCCTGCGGGCTTTGATATTATTTTTTCAATGTTACCCTGGAGCGAAGATCACAGCAACGGCCGTGCCTTTTTGGTTGCTCTGCTAAATACTTTATTAGTCTCATTCCTGGGGATTGTGCTTGCAACGGTCATAGGTTTTATGGTTGGTATTGCTCGTTTGTCTTCAAATTGGTTGGCTTCGACTTTAGCTTCTATCTGGGTTGAATCGATTCGTAATGTACCGTTGTTACTTCAATTATTTATTTGGTACTTTGGGGTTATACAAAACCTTGGTGGTACTAGGCAATCGATGGCTTTCTATGATGTGGTCTTTCTTAATGTGAGGGGACTTTATTTCCCTTGGCCAAAGTTGCCACATGAGATGTTGATATTTTTGGTTTCATTTGCATTTTTGTTCTTTGGAATGCGCTATTTCACATTACGTCATTTTAGGAGTAAAAGAGTTTTCTGGATAACTCTTGTCTTATTTACTTGCTTATTATGGTTGTTGAGTGGAGCTACCTTAGCTTTTGATATTCCAGCTATACGGGGATTTAACTTTCAGGGGGGAGCTGTTTTAGTGCCAGAGCTGGTAGCTTTATTACTGGGTCTAGCTACATATACTTCCGCTTTTGTAGCTGAAATTGTGAGGGCTGGATTTCTTTCTGTTAATCAGGGGCAATTTGAAGCTGCAGCATCTTTAGGTTTGAACCGGGCTCAGACCCTAAAATTTGTGATTATACCGCAAGCTCTGAGAGTGATTATTCCTCCTTTAACTAGTCAATATTTAAATTTAACTAAGAAT
>PBRN01000006.1 GCA_002725955.1 Pseudobdellovibrionaceae bacterium | reverse complement strand
TATCAAAATCATCATAATAAGGACTTATATTTAAGTTAGTCTTTTGTGGCATTTTCTTTAGAATTCCAGGATGATTTTAACGTCTTCTTTTTGACGCTCATTTCGAGCAATCAATGGTCTATTATCTAAGTAAATAATATCCCCTGATCCTTTATTTATCTCAGAATCAGATAACCCATTTTTAAAAGTAGTTCCTAAATTTATTAACTTAGTTCCAGTTGGGTTTGTACTAATACCACTAAATCCAGTATCTATATTCGCAGAGAAATTAGAAACTTCTCCCAATATAACATTAGCAGTTGATTCAAACTCATATATTCTGCCAGAAGTTGAAATACCAGCATAATCAGTTTGATCATTTGTAGTAGTATAATTTAAAGATCTATCTCTAAAATACTTCAGTACTTGAGTCTTTTTATCCCAAGAAGCAATATAACCCTCTGCTATTTGATTAGTTTGAGTAGTTTGAACTATTTTCTCACCAATAGTTGGAGTACCAGTAATAGTAGATAATTTAAGTGCTTGTAATGATGAAAAATCATTAGTAGTATAAGTATTTGCTGTTCCAACTGTTGTTGGATTTTTTACTATTCCAATCTGAGAGAATTTAGTATCAGTTGGAAAATCCTTAGTAGAATCATCAAATCTTGCATAAATTAAAACTTTATCTGTACCTAATTCTTTATAGATATCAGATCCATGTCCAAGAGCTGGTGGGATAATAGGAACAAGTTTAGCTCTATTATTAGCAGGAACATTATTACTTATCGAACCTAAATCAACAAGTGCATAACTATAACCTTGTCCACCTGCACTTACAGTTACATTAGTTATCGTACCACTAACAACATCAACTCTTGCTTTAGCACCAGTACCATCACCTATAATACTAACTTCTTGTCCCAATCCTTCAGCATATCCACCACCACCATTTTCAATATATACATGTTTAATTTGATTATTATTTACTAATGAATTTCCATTCTCCCTAACAGATCTTATCTGAGCATCTGCTGTAGTAGTCCAACTATTAGGTACTGTAATATATTCTGTAGAATCGAATTTAATAATATCACTTGGAGAAACTGTGAAAAGATACTTCCAAATATAACCATCACCACTATTACCAGCTCTTGATGGTTCTAAATCAGTGAATGTTGGTTCATCCTGAGAAATGTTTCCTTTTGCAGTCTGTGATGTACGATCTCCAGTAGATCCATTAGATATACAAATATAAACTCTATAATCTTCATTCATTACATAATATTTTGCACCATATAATCTACTTGCACTTTCAATGGGAGATGGATTTTCTGAACTATAATCATCCCTATACATTTCGTATCTAGATCCAGCAGTCCAGTTAACTCTTTTAATAATTCTTCTTATATTTTTAGATGATATCTTTTTACCAAACATCATGGTATCACCAACATGAGCAAGGCGTGAAAAACTATCAACTGGATCTGGTGTATTTGTTTTCCATGAAGAAGATCTTCCAAATCCTTGAATATCTGGGTTTGGTAGTCCAATGAAAACATAGTATGCATTCTCATCAGACTCAACAGAATCTACAAAATTATTGGCGTTCAGAATTCTAAACTGGTCAGTGACAATTGCCGACATATCTATAACATTAAACTTTTTTTCTTTATTTATAGCAGATTATTGGTCAATTAGATTTGTACTCTAATAGCACCAGTATTTCTCAAACCTTGTAATGAATTTAAACCACCATAGTTCCTTCTTTGTATTGTTGGGAATGTGGTTAATCCAGCATCAACAGTTAATCCAGTTACACCAATAGAAATTGGATTACTTGATCGTTTTCCATTATATATTCTACCCCATGATATTCTTCCAAATGAAGTTGTTAATCCAGAATTAGCAGATGAAGTATATCCATCATAATATCCACTTACAGCAAATCCAACAATAGTATCGGTTGTGCTTAGTATATTACATGTAATCTCTGCTCTTTGATCTTCAACATAAACTGAGGCAACTTTGTAAATATTATCAAGATATGTTGAACCAATACTTACTATTTCATTATCACTATTATCAACAGAAGTAACTGCTGCTCCACCTTTAGCTGCTGTCCACCTATTATTGGTTTGTTGATATGATCCATCATTGAATGGTAAATGTGCTCCTGTAGTAACGATACCAGATAAATTAAATTCAGTATCTTTTATTAATACAGGATATCCAACTTTCAAATCTGTTGCATTCTTATCTGCATAGAAATAGAATTTCAATGCTAAAGGATGACCATTAGTTCCAGTAGTTGTTGATATACCAGTAATAATTCCAGCAAATCCCTGAACATTCTGTATCTCTGTCAATTGTTCAGTAGTATACTCTACTGATTTTATTAAAACTTGTGGTGGTGCAGAATGAGTATAACCAGAACCAGGATTAGTAATGGTTGTTCCAGTAACAGATCCATTTAATATAGTTGCAGTTGCGGATGCAGTTATACCAGCACCAACAGATGTATGAATACCTGAGAAACTTAATTGATAGTTATTACCATCAGTATAACCAGAACCAACATTTGTAATATCTAAAGATCCAATTTGACCAGAATTATTAACAATTGCAGTAAATCCAGCAGAAACTGCATCTTTAGATGGCATCATTAAAGCATCTATTGATATAATATTAATTCCATATCTATCATCTAATGAAAGATGTAATGGTCCTTCTTCATAGAAGAATGATTCTGCATCATCAACAAAGATACCATCATCAACACCAGCAGTAGTTCCAGTATCCACTTTAACATCACCAATAATTCTTGCAGTTGGATATACTTGTGGTTCAATACTTTCTCTTGACTTGGAAATTAAATCACCCTTAATCCATCTATCAACTTTTTGTTTAGTCCATTCAAGTGGTTTTGGAGTAACTTCATTGATTCCTGGACCATTGTAGATGGTGGTTTCAACAAGATCAGATCCAAGTATTTCTTTAATAATTCTTCCAGTTTCTTGAGTTTCTGTGTATGGATCTACATTTTCATCAAGATATTTTGGATGCTTACGAATCCTAACTGAATCACCAACTTTAAGTGTTTCTGTTACATTAACTATTTCAATATCAACTCCATCTTGACCCTTATAGAAGAATATATCAACTTTATCACTATCCATTGGTGCTTCAGTAAATACAAATGTAGTTCCACCTTGGAATTGATATGATATATTTGGTGTTTGAAGTACACCATTAACAAATATTAATAATACTGCATTTAAATCTATTTGAGATGATAATTTAGCAGTCTCATCAATTTCAAAACTCAATAATTGTCCATTAAAGAATAGAGGGAATCTCTTTCTAACACCATTTTGTAATGAACCAACACTATCAATAAAATCTAATTCTCCAAACTGCCAAGCAGAGAAGAAATCACTAAATGTTTCAACAACTTCAAGTTCAAATTCTTGTAGTGGTTTTTGTAATCTCTTATCATGTACTAAACCAATTGGTTTAAATTTATCACCAATCTTAAATGAATGTCCAGGTCTTGCAATTTTGAAATCCGATATTTCAAACATACTTCTTGCAGTACCTACTGTAGTTGCTGCTGATCCAACTGAAAGATTAATAAGTAAATTTTCACCAGTATCTGCTGTTAATCCAATACCAAGTCTTGAAACACCTACAACTGGTAAATTCTCATATACTGGATCTTCAACTTGAAGTTGTGGATTAACATATCTACCACCAGCATTTTTAATAGTAAAGTCTAATGCACCACCAGTTCCTGCAGGTGATTTACCAACATTTACTCTAAACCAATCAGTAGAAGACTTACCAACAGGTACTCCAACATTATGAACAGGATCTGTTGTTCTTGGATAAGTGTGAAGTGTCTGATGCTGATCATGAGCACAAGTTAATGTTATAGATTCAGTAGCAATTCCAATAATCTGATTTGCTTTGTAAATACATCCATCTACAATATGAGTATACTGATGATCAAACTTATTATCAGAAGGATTTGGATTTACATTAACTTTAAAAGTGTTTATTGTCTTATTTGTAATGGTCAACCATCTTCCACTTGCATAATCAGTAGGTCTTGGATAATGATGTTTAGTTGTATAATTATCCTTTGAACAAGTGAATGTTAATGAATTATCTTCAATTAATATAGAATCACCAACAACAAATCCATGTCCATTCTTAGTAATTGTTAGAACTCCATTGTTCTTATTATATACAACAGTTGTAGGTGTAATAGTACTACATCCAACAAATCCATGAGATGGGCTTGTTACCTGCATCCAACCAGTTGCAGGATCATAATCAACATTATCTGCATTCTTTTCAATAAGTCCAGTGTACGCTACTCCTGGTAATGCACTAACAAACTTATGCTTATTTGGTGCTATTATTGCTTCAACAATTCCACCTGTTCCACCACCTCCACCAGATCCAACATTAATTGTTATGGTATTATTAGTTACTACTTCAACACCCAATTTAGCATTAGATGCTGGATCAGTAGTTCTTGGATAAGTATGCTTACCAAGATGATTATCTCTTGAACAAGTAAATGTTAATGAATTATCTACAACTGTAACAACGCTGGTTGCCTTTAGAATGCCTCCATCTACTGAAGATGCAAATATATGGGTATAATTACCACCAGTCTTCACAGAAGCATTTAAAGCACTCTTAAAGGTGTGTTTGGTAGTATTTGTAGAAGGTATAATAGTTAATACTTTAAGTGTAATTGTATTAGCAGTTACAGATTCAATTTTAATAGCAGTATTATGATAAGGATCAGTTGCTCTTGGATAAGCTTTCTCTGAGGTATTGTTATCAACATCGCATGTAAATTTAATAGACTCTTCTAATAATCTAACATGAGTTCCTGGTCTCAAAGTATGAGATCCAATAGTCAATTCCATTAATCCATTTACAGGATCATAATTAGCATCTGTTGGTGTAAATGTAACTTCTGGTGAAGTTCCTACATCCAAATCAAAAGTATCAGTTTGCTTATTTGAAACTTGTATCCACTTACCACTAATTGGATCTGATTCTCTTGGATATGAATGAGTAGAAGTATCATTATCCATTCCACAAGTGAATACTATAGAATGATCCTTGACTTTAACCCAATCATTATTATTAAAAGTGTGTCCAGCCATAGTGACTGTCAATTTTCCAGTTGTTGGATTATATGATGCAGTGTCTGCTTTATGTGCAGTTGCTGCAGTTAAATTATGATTACCAACAGTCAATACCAAATTACCTGAGAATGACTCATAAATTGCATCTGTTGGAGTTAGATTTCCAGCACCATCAATATCAATACTATTATTTGTAGATTCTATAAACTTATGATCATATTCTATGTCAGTAACACCTATTGCAACAGGTGATCTATATCCAGATCCAGTTGTTAGATCTGCATAATATTCATAGGCATAAGCAGATGGACTTTCTTGGAATTCATGATGAATAGTAGTAATACCTGCATTAACTTCAAATGATCTTTCAGAAACTATTCCAACAACAAATAATGGACGTTCGTGATCTTGGAAAATTGAAGTTGTAATACCAACATAGTTGAGAGTCTGAACAGCATTTGCAGTTGCAGAAACAAATGTATGAGGATCTGTATTGGTTGGAGTTGTTCCTAATAAAACATTAACCTTAAAAGTATCTGGGGTTACTGTATCGATGTAAAGATACTTGTCAAATGCAGGATCAGTTTCTCTAGGATAAGATTTACTTCCACCACTACCAAATGTGCAACTGAATACTAATGATTCTTTCTTAAATTTAATAGCATCACCATTTTGAAGTCCATGATTAACGATTTTTATTGTTAAATCTCCAGTTGCTGGATCATATGATGTTCCAGTAACAGGTTGCCCAACAGTCTTAGTTGGACATGTAAATTCCAATCCCTTCAACTTAACAGTAGTTGGAAGATCTCCAGAGAAACCATGAACATCATTAGTTGTAACTGTTATAATTCCAGTTCTATAATTATAAGCAGCAGTTTGAATTCCAAGGTTCTTTCCAGATGATGTTCCCACACCAACAATACCATTAAGAGAACCAGCAGTAAATAAATTTGAATTATCCTTCAAATCAACTTTTACATTACCACCAACAAGAGGAGCATAACCAAGACCTGGTGTTGATCCCATAGAAACAATCAGACCACCTCTTGGTAATTGGTTTTGATTAATATCAAATACTGATTGTATTTTTTGTCCATTTTCTGAAGAAATTCCAGTAAATACTACACTTGAAATACCAGCAACAGTATCATTATTAAATTCATAGTTATTTCCAGAATTATTAATTGTTAATGGTGTTTGGAATACTCCATTGATGAATAATATTCCATTACCAATACCAACACCTGTGGTTGTATTAGCACCACCTACAGTCGTTGTATAAGTTCTACCAATTCCTGTAAATACATCAGATATATCATCAAATACCATATTTGTATCATAATTACTTCTCAAGAATGTTCTACCACTAAATTCTGCTCTAACATATGGTAAATTTGTAATACTTCTACGTTCTCTGGTATTTCCTTTAGGTGGATCTAAGAACCATACAGTACTATCTACAATATTAAAGGATCCTCTATGAACTCTTACTTCAGAATCAGCATTATGAATAGCAGCAGATATACCAAGAGAACCTCTAGCAACTCTAACAACTGGTAATGTACAAATACCAAGGGCAACATCTCTGGAATCGTTTATAGTTCCAAGACCAACACTTGCAAATCCTACCTGCTCAACCTTCATATATTCATTATCAACTTTAAGAACATCTCTTGGTTGAACTGAACTAATTCCACTCAATACAAATTGCGATGTTCCAGCACCAATATTTTCCTCAAGATTATGCTTAATTGATGTAAATGTAATTGGTTGTTGAACTATTCCGTCAAGACCAATTACAGTCTTACTCAATTTCTTCTTCATTGCAATTTTATGGGCATTACCTTCACCTACACCAGTGAATGTAATTCCAACACCAGAACTAATAAATTCCAACCTACTGTATAATTTGAATTTATTTTCATCAATAACATTAACAAATAATGTTGATGGTAAAATATCTGTTGTTAATCCAGCATTAGTAGTTGTTTGACCTATTGATACTCCAGTAGCACCAACTCCAACAAATGTTGATCCTGGTTCATACTCTAATTCTTCATTTGTATTAAAGAAATGATTTGGAATAGTAAAGATACCAGTTACTTTATCTAACTGTGTAATATCTGCAGGATTGAAAGTTTTACTATAAATTGGAACATTTTCATGTTCAAGATCAAAATTAATCTTATTTGCTCTACTTCCATTAACACCATCATAAGCTGACAAGAATACACTTCTTTCAACTGAACCATATTGTAATGGTAATGGTTCATTTTTGAAATCATTTTCAGTATTTACAATCTCAAGATGAGATTGTACTTCTACAACAGAAGAATTCCATTCTACATCTGGATAGAAATTGAATTCTATATCATTTCCAGTAGTAACAGTACCAAATGTTCCAATACCACTCATAGAATCAATAGCAGTAAATGGATACTGAACAGTAATAGCATCACCGTTAACATCTTGTATTACTGTAACTTGATGAACTGCTGATATATTTCCAGAAGAAACCCTAATAATACCCTTAATAGTACTATCAATTAAATTGCTAATATTAGTAATTGTTATTGGTGAAGAACCAGAATGTCTGCTATTATATGTTGTTTCTATTCTTGCAGTTCTTTCCGCACCTTCAGGTTGTCCTGGAGTGGTAAACCTATGTGTTCCAATACCAGAGTCTCCTATTGATGTAGCACCAAATCCAACAATACTTGCATTAACAGAAAGTTTTTGTATCTTATCATTTTCACAATCAAGATATACTTTTCCAGAATCATATCTTGCAGTAATAACACCTACCTTAGTTGCACTATAACTAACATCCAAACTATCTGTATAAATTTCAGATATATGTGTTTGAGTTCCATCAAAATCAACAATAACTTCACTATAATTAATCTTCTTAGTTACATCATTCTGAACAAAAAGACTTGCATGTAAAGAATTAAAATCAGTTGCATCAAATTCTGCAATTGTAGTAGTTGTAAAACCAACAGTGGTAGTTCCTATACCAACATTTTTTCCAACTAAATCTATAGAACCGATTTGTTTTGTTCCTTCAATAATAGAATCTGTATTAAAATATGTTTTAAGAACTTTAATATCATGATCCTTATCATACTTATCAGTTGGAACAAATTGTAATGTTTTTCTTCCAAAGGAATCGGATTCTGCAGTAAAATCACCCAATCTCATATTTGTAAAATCAGATGCTTTATCAACCAAGAATGCATCATTGGTAGTAGTTAATACTGCTATTTCAGAAACTTGAGTATCAAAAGTATCTGGATCTGTTATTTGTATTAAATATTTGGAGAATTTACTGGTTATTTCTTCAACCTCAGTAAATAAATCTTGAATACCTTTACTTGAGAACCTTGGACTAATATCATCATGCAATAAAACTCTATTTGTCTTACACTTAGTATAATCAGTTAATTTTAAGTTTTCAAACTGTATAAATTTGGATTTCGTCTCTCTTGAATCATAATCAGTAACAAAATCAATATTATTAATAGTATCAACTCTTCTTTCACCAACTACATCCAAAATAACAAGAGGATCAGCAGATTGTGTACCAATAATATCGGTTTGAACACTTGAAGTTATACCAACATCAGCAAAATTTTTCAATCCAGAAGGATGAACTAATCTATTAACTGGATCAACAAATTTATCCCAAGTAATATTACTCTTAACAGAGTATGATAAATTTTGATAATAATCATTATTTTCAATAACTTGGAAATCTTCACTTATTTTTCCAATATCATCAACCCAACCATAATCTTGACGATTTGAATAATCTACACTAAATTTTGCTTTATTTTCAATTATAGAAACTACAGTAGCACTAACATTACTATTAGTCCCACTAATACGATCACCAACCTTTAATTCAAAAGTACCATCAACTTTAACAAAATCATCTCTTGAATCTACAATACTAACATCTCTTTGAGTAAATTTACCATTAGCACCAAGAACAAATAATCTCTCATTAGTTTCAAAAGATCCTCTTTCCTGAATACTTTCAAGTACTGGATAATTTGATCTATTAATTATATTTGCATATCCAGACTGGAATGTTTTTGCAATACCAGGATTAGTCGATAATCCAATCAAATTATATTTCAATACAGCTGGATTTGAATTTACAAAATCATCAACTTTAAAGAATCTATATTGATAATCTGATGAGTTATATCCATCACCACCAGTAGCAACACCAACAGAAGATGATGTTTGTGTACCTATTCCAGATTCACCAAATAATTCTATACCTTCAACGAAAATTTCATCTCCAATCGCAAATGGTGGAGTAGTAAATCCATTAATTGGTGTACTTAAAATACAAGTAACAATACCTGATCCACCTCCAGTCATGGAATTAATTCCAACACCATTAGAATTATTAACTGCAATTACTCTATGATTAACAGAATTTAATCCTTGAACTGGTGCTATTACTTCAATTTCTGAAACAGATTGATGAGGTGTATGTGCTATTAATGATGTTTCATCAACAACTTTATTATTTTGTGGGTCATATACAATTAAATCAGGAGAACTTAAATATTCAGATCCACCATTAATAATATTAACGGATTTAAGACTATCTAAATTATCAATCCTAATTATAGGAGGTACGTATGCTTCTGGACTTAATGTTTTATCAGAACTATATTCATAACCAATATCAAGGATTCTAACATCCTTAATTCTTCCAATAGAAGTTGATAATGCGATAATATTAGCATTTTTACCATTATTACTTACAACTGATTTAAATTTTGGAAGAGATTTATAGTTATATCCACTTGATAATAGTTTTATTTCTTTAATTGCACCAGTTACATTCTTAGATTCTGTCGAATATTCAATTTTTTCACATTGATCATCACTATAATGTAAAGATTCTGGGATAGATCTTGGAGAAATCTTATAAGTGTCAGAAGTTATACCAAATATTTTATAGTCTCCACTATAAAGACTATTAACAAAATTTATTTGAGAATAATCTGGAACACCTACATCACAAGTACTAATGAACCCATTTCTAGTTAATCCATAATATAATTTTAATGGTGCTGACTCTGAATAAGATAATTGTACTGTTGTTGCACCAACACTAACATTAAATAAATTACTATCTTGAGAACTATTAAATTCATTTTTAAATTCTTTATCATAAAATACCTTAAGTTCATAATTCTCTAAAGAACTATCAATTGTACTAAATGTTAATTTAGAATTTTTTGGTACATTTATTGGAGGATTAACTAAAGCAACACTATGATCAGAACCACCTGTAGAAGTAAGATCAATGGTTAATGATGGATCAACTTGAACATCTTTTAATGTTTGAGCAAATCTAACTTTACTTGAATCAACCTTAGAGATATAATAACATTGACGACTTAATCCCCCTACTGGTTGATCACTATCATAAAAAACTTTTTCACCTGTTTTATATCCATGATTCTCAATAGTAATAGTATTATTGATAGTGTCAACATCAGTATCATTAAATCTAACTCTATTAATTAATAATTTCTGGAATTCTTCATTATAAGATAGTGTTAATGGTGCAGTACTACCTAACCCTACGACACTATTAGGAACTACATCTAAACTAATAACATCACCATTAGATAATCCATGATCAGATGTATTTGCAGCACCAATTTTAACCTCAACAGTAGAAATAATTTTACTAATATTACCAGTTACCTGATTATGATTAGATTCTAAAACATATTCAAAATCATTAGAACCATTGCCGTGGAAAAATAGACCATCACCAGCAGTGTTTGCTATACCTACTTGAGTTGCAAGTCCAATATAATTTTGCCCCTTATTAATTGCATATACAGTCTCTATATCAGTAGTTACATTGGGTATATTAAACAAATTCGTTGGATGTTGTGTATCACCTACAATAAATGATGTTGATGTACCCTTTTTCCTAAGAGTTAATTTTTGTCCTGTCTTAAATGGATGATTTGGTAGATATATTGTTCTTGTTGGGATAGGTACAGTTTTTGTAACCTCTCCAATAGTATAATCAACACTTATACCACCACCAACAGTTGTTCCAAGACCAACTGATTGATGACCATTAAAATAAATTAAATCATTTACCTTAGATTTAAATTCTTTAGTTTTAACAGGAATAGTAACACTACGATTTAATACATCTATCTTTGAACTATAAGTATGAGCAGCACCTACTCCATACCTCTTAATTCTTAAGATAGATCCCATATCATATATGTTCAATACCTTAACAGTCTCAATGTCATTAATTTTAAGTGATGATCCAATTGATACTGTATTTGGTATGATATTAACATAAATGTCCTCAACAACTCCATTAACAAGAGAATTAACAGACATTGTTTTTGCTAATCCAATAACATTAGTACTAATACCAACTTTAAACGAATCTGTTAAATGTACAATAGAACTACTTAAACCAGAAATTGATACTGTATCTTGATCATTTAATTCTATAAATGGGGTATAGTCTGCAATTACTTTATTCTCAGAGTCCCATAAGAATACTGCATTTTCAGAAGTTTCTAATTGCGTGTCAATACTAGAAACACCAATACCTGCTATTGAATGAACTTCTCCCCTAACTCCCATTCCATTAGTTTTTTCATTATCAAATACTGTATAATCACCAACTTTATAACCATCACCACCATCTAATACTTGTAAAAAGTCTACTACACCAGAAGTTACTGATTCTACTTTCGTAAGTTGTCTAACAGTTTCATTAGATTCTACAATATAATCATTATTAGCAAATTCATCACCAACTTTATATGGGAATGTATTTCTAACTATATCTGTATTATTAAAATCAAAGTCATGAGTTAACGTTGTATCCGTAGAAATGAACTCTGATCTATAAGTATTTCCAACAAAATATGGATATGATGAATCTATTGCACCTGTAGAAGCATTTGTTGCTATTCCAGCAAAATATGCATATGTTCCATTAGGAAATTCTGGTGTTTTACAGAATCTTCCATTATGAGAATCCAAATTACCAATATCTTCATATTGATAATCCTCTATAAAGAATCCTTCAGGGAAAATATCAACATTATTTGGATATTTAAATGAAGGTCTATTAAAAACTTTACTTGAATCTAATACATATCCAGAAGTTATAATACCTACAGAAGATGTATCATCTGGATTAGCATATCCATAAGGTCCATATATTGGATTCCCATCATATGCCCATCCTATTATTGGAGAATGTTTAGTTCCATCATCATTGAATGCATCTGATATATTTTGATTATATCCTATTAAACTCAAATATACTGAATCAGATCCCTCAGAATTCAAAGAATATTCACTTTCCTTCTTCTTCGTATCTACTGTAAGTTTTCTAACTCTTGATTCAAATAAAGCATTAAGTCCTCTTGATTCTGAATATACATTAACAGAACCTGAAGTATATCCAATACCACTATTAACAATAACTACATCAACTAACTTTCCATCACTAATAATGGGTCTAATAACAGCACCATTTCCAAACACACCAGTTGTTGTAATTCCTGTAGTTTCTACAACAATTTTTGGTGATGAATAATATTCTGATCCCTTATTTAATACTTGAACATCTACTATTTTTCCATCAACAACAGATGGTTTTAATTCAGCACCTTTTCCATTCTCTATTGTTACAACTGGATTCTTCTCAAGATTAAGAATACTAGATCCATATCCAACTCCATTATCATAAAGATAAGTATCAATAATATTACCAGTAACGACTGGAGTTAATATATTTTCATATGAACCAGTTATGGTTGACGCATATGCAACATCTATATGAACTTTAATATCAGGATATTTAAATGTCTGATATCCTGTACCAGTAGATCCTAAACCAACATAATCACCACGATCATAATTAGTTTTTCCATCTGCAATTCTAAATGAATTACTATCCAATTTCATAACATAATATGAGTTATTAGCAGTTAATCCTTCAATTGCTTTTGGATATGTACTTCCAATACCAACTGTTGGTGAATATTCGACAATATCACCATCATTAAATCCATGATTTGTAAAGTTTATACTATCAAATGTAGTTGATATACCTGAAGGATTTACTTTTAATTTTCTATATTGATAATCAGAACCAGATTCAATAACTTTAATTGATTTTAATACATTCTTAGAATTTGTTCTAAATCTATGAATACCACTAGCAGTAGTTGCAGTAGAAATACCAATAGTATTAATACCACTCATAGCATCACTATAATTTTTATATAATGTTATTGTTTTTGAATTAACAACTTTAACATTATATGGTGCTCCATTAGATAAAGTTCCAGTAGGTGTATTAGTAACATCATATGCAGGACCAACACCTATTTCAGCATTACCATTACTATTATAATAAATTGTCTCACCATTAGTTAAATAATGATCTTTTTTAAATGTTATAGTTTCATTTTCTTTTGATATTCCACCTGCAAAAAATACATCTCTACTATCAAAATCTAATTCCCTAAACCTCTGCCCAACAATCGGTTCCAATCTACATCCAGATCCATTACCACCAGTTAATGATAATGAAACAACTCTATCAATATCAAAATCATGTGGATCTACAAAAACTTCCTTAACAGATCCACTAACTATTGGTTCAATATATGCTGTAGAACCACTACCAACAGGAGATTCAATTGTTAATCTTGGTGGATTAATAATATCATATCCATCACCACTATTAAATGTATCAACAGATGTTAATGGACCATAATAAACATAATTATTAGAAATTGGTGATCTTATTTGAACGCCATCAATTAATACACCAACATTATTAAGAGGTATATTATTTTCACCACTATTAACTGGTTCATGATCTAATCTAAATCTTCTTAAAATTTGATTAGGTGCAAGTTTTTTACCAAATCCTGTTGTTTTATCATAATGGTCTGATAAAATAAATTCATGAGGACCTGTAGCAACTGAATCTGTACCTAATCCTATAGATTGTGTTTTATTTCCAACTTGTCCCCTTGATCGATATAATCTAATTTCAGCATCAGTTTCTGTTGATGAGAGAACTTCAACATAATAATTTTCACCAGAGATCAATCCATCTAAATCTGTTCCATGAGATCTATAAATTATAGAGTCTCCAGTTAAGAATTTAATAGGATTATCAATCTTAATTGTATGATATGTATCATCAACTTCGTGCTTCTCTACAATTATTTCATATGAACCATTAGGAATCGTTGAAGAATTTATATTAATATTATTTAAAGTATAACTTGGTAAAGAGTTTGATGCAACATATCCTTCTTTGTCACCATCAACATATACATTCAAAACATCAGAAATAATGTTGTTATTTCCATGAATTAATTCAATATCATTACTTGATGCTTTTCTTATATTTCTTCTAATATCATATTCTGTTGTTAAGGGGGAGGAAGAACTTGGAAGCCCACTACCTGCTAAAGTAATAGAGTTTTCATCAATAATACTATCAACAACTGCATTTGCTACTATAGTGTTACTATTTCTTTTTAAAACATCTACATTATCATTTATTTTTAAACTTGATTTATCAATAGAACTTCCTAAAGTAAAAGTACTTCCAGTAATTGAATTAATTTGATATCTTGATTTTGTATTATAAACCCAAGAGTTTGCAAATATTTCCTTATATGATGCATCAGTATCAATAAATGTATATGGATACTTTGATACCCTTTTTATAGATTCTCCAACATTTTTAACATATATTCTTTCATCTTCTTGTATTAGTGAAACGTCAGATACAGTTTTAAAATCTGATAAAACACCAGTAATTCTTAACTCAACTTTTTCTTCTGTATTACCATCAGCATATCCATAAATTACTTCATCAGATCTCAAATCAGATGAAATTCCTACAATATTATTAACTCCACTACAACCAAAGAATTGATTTATACTTTTTGATGTGTATGTAATTATATTTTTACTACCATTAGTCCCCTCATTTATTAATATACCAGACTTAGCAAACCCAACAGTAGAATCAACCGAAATAATAGAAGATCCAACAGGAACTTGATCTAAAGATTTTGTTTTACCTGGAATTGTAAATATTCCTTCTATTAAATCTCTATCATCAAATCCAACAAATAATGAAAGTTTATAATAAGGTTTATTATCTCTTGTAAGAATTTCAACCTCAGAAACTGAAGCATATGTTGAAGTATCCGTTGATTTGTATATCGTTTGCCCAACCAATTTAGATGGATCAAGATCAAGAGTTAATAAATCCGCAATAATTACTTCTCTACGAATAAATTCTGATGATGATGGTTTAATTAAACGATCTTCTAAATCTACTATTGTAGCATCAACACCATATAGAAGTTTAAATAAAATTCTAATTGATTCCTGAATACCTTTTGATTGATAAAAAGATCTTGCATGTTTAATAAAATTACCAACATCAATACTTTCATGAAAATCATTATCTTCTAATCCAGGTAAGAATGTCTTCTTTAACTTCCTATAAAATTCCTGTAGAAATAATACACTTAAATTAATAACAACACTATCAGAGGTATGAGTATTTGCTTTTGTACTCTCAAATATTAATGTATCTTTATTGATATTATTGAAAAAAGATGAAATTCCTACATTATATCCAGTTACTCCACTAAAACCACGAATACAACCAGTAAAAGTAGTGTCTGTTTTTGCAGTATATGTTATTATTTCATCATCAATTTTTAATAATCCATATGTATCTGGATATCCTTTTGTAGATAAAACATTAATAGTTGTATCTGATAAAGAAATTGAAGAAGTTAGAGTTGTTTTTCCAAATATAACTTCAGGAACTAAATTATCAACTTTAAGATATTGATCAAAATTAGAAATTAAATCAATACTACCACCTTGAAATTCCTGAGACAGGTAATACTGTTTAAAAAATTCTGTTGCAATAGGAAAATCATCGACCAAAAAACTTGGAAGTTGATTTTCTATTATTTCATTTAATTTTATTCTTCTATCAATACCTACAACCATTCTTTACTTCCTCTCCAATTCTCCATTTGAGTAGCTTGATGTGTAATAATCTCTTGAGAAGACAACACCCGAAACATCTTCACCAGATGCAATTACGTCCTTGATGGTATTTATCTTACTATTTGTAACGTCAAAACTAAGATAAAGATCCTTTAACCCAACAACATCATTTGAATCAGGGAATGCTTGAATTTCAATTACACTATTTGAAGATATGGTTGATGTTATATTAACAGTATTAATAAGAATTTCACCTTTAACATAATCCACTGTTCCTACAGATTTAACTACAACTCTATTTTCATTTTTCTCATTTTTAGTTATTATACTTAAAGTACCTTTTCCACTACCATCTAAAGCACCATTAGCATCTTTATTTGGTACATCGGTCAAATATACTATTGAAGATTCTCCAGATACTGTAAATCCTGTACTCTTTATATTAAATCCTTCAGGATTAATATAAAATCTATTACCAAAACATAATTCATATTGTGCAAACTGATTGGTTAATACTTTTAAATCTCTTCTAATTTTAACTTTAGTAATATTTGAGGTAATAGCATCATCTACTCTATCAATTAGTTGTAAGACTTTACTATATTTAAATCTACCTCCAAATTTATTAATGTCAACGTTCTTAGAATATGAAACAAGAGAATCTGTTATTTTTGATTTTAAATCAGTTGAACTAGTAATTTGTGAGGAATTATAATAAATTGATGAGTCAATTTCAACATATAATATTTTAAGATCAATAATACTGGAATCTATTCCAGCAATAGAATAATTTTTTAATTTATTCTTAATTTGCATCTTATCAAAATCAGAAATATAAGTTCCATTTTTAGGTTTTATACTAATCTGCACTTTACCAAATTGAGGTGGATCTAATTCTTCTCCACCAACAACAGCAATTGATTCCGTTCTTGGATATATTGATTGTATAATTGCTTCATAATCTCTTGGGGTAACCGCCCTGTATTGTGCTGAATATAGTCTTGGACCGTAGTATTTAATAGATGAAAGGTTTTCCATCTCAGAACCGTTTGAGGCACTCTGAACGGTGTTTATCGATACATTACCATATGGTATAACTGTCTTAGATCCTGGTTCATTTGGATCTTGATCTGTAAAGACTCCTTGGAATTCAAATACAGCAGCACCATTACCAGATTCACCATCAGTGATAATATATCTGGTGGTTATAACATCATTTGTATCTAATTTTCTACCAAATATATTGTCACCAAATAATAACTCATATCTTTCATCTTGAATTTCTTGAGTAAAGAATATCTCCGAAGTTGGATCAAGATTCAAAATATTATCAATCATTTTCCATTGTCTACCAATCTTACCATATCCAATAGTTGCTTCATAATTAGCAGCAATTTGAATGTAAGTTGTAATAGTAGAACTATCAATATTTGGACTATCTAATATAAATCTTTGATCTTTTAACCCTTTAGCAACAAACCTTGATTCTGATAAAGTACCTTGGAATACTTCTATAGGATCTACAGGTGTACCAAAGACTGCTTCATATATTTTATTTCCCGATCCATCAGGATTAGTGGTTCTTCCAGTGTATTTTAAAGTTGCAGGTGTTGGTTCAGTAATAGAGAATCTATATGTAGTGTTATTTGTAGCACCAACACATACCAAACCTGGTTTTAAATACAATTTAGACAACTTCTGAGTGCTTGAAGTTACGTCTTCCCCTTCATACTCTACCGTAAAGGTAACCATCGCCTTTGAAGCGGTTTTAGAGCGTGGTATATAACCAATATTACGTGCTAAAGATACTACATTCTCCCTAATAGACGCAGAATCTAAGAATGATTCATTTGCTACTAAGTTTGCATTAAAGGCATTAATGTAAGTATTGTACGCTAAAATATCAATTAAAATGGAGAAGTTAGATCCTTCAAAATCAAAATCAGAAAAATTTGAATTATTGCGAAGATAATCCCTTATCTGTGCTTTGATTTCATCAAAATCTAAACTAGTAAACTGTGTAAATGGCATATTATTATCTGGTTGATTCTAACAGAAAATTGAATGATTGTGTTGGTACTGATAATCCTACAACATCAAAGAATACAGTAACATTAAGAGCATTACGTTCAGGTCGTCCATCAACATTCACGTGAATATTATCAACTCTTGGTTCAAAGTTAGTTACTGTTTGTATAATTTGATCTTCAATAACAGCAACTAATGTAGGACTCATATTTTCAAATAAACTTGCACGTACACTTGAACCTATTAATGGGTTAAAAAAGCGTTCAGTAGGAATAGTTTCCACTAAATTTCTTACTGACCTTACAATAGCACGTTCATTGGTCAATACTGGCAAATCTTTTGTTATTGGATGAGGTGAAAAAGAAAAACTTATGTCTTTAAACCCTCTTGATACACGAGTACCTGCCATTAAATGAATCTTAATACTTTTTTCTTTGTTTATTTATGCAAGAAATTTAATATTTTATATCTATGCATAAAAAAACGCCCTTTCGGGCGATTTTTCCTATTTTCCTTGACCTCTATACCTCTTTTTTGCTTTATTTCGAGAAGTTGCGGAGTATTTTGTATGTTTTCCCCTACCTTGATAGGTTTTTTTGGGTATTGTCTCTACGAAAACCGAAGTTCCCCATGCTCCTGATTTAGTTTTTACTGCCATGATTAAAATTTAAAGTTCTTGTGGTTCTACTTTGATAGATTTTGGGTCTACTACTCCTTCTTTTTCCGAATTGAAGTAGTATTCCCTTGCATAATCTTCCATTAAGTCAAAAAGTTCCTTTTCAGGCACTTTTTCATGTGCTATTTCACCATTGATATACACATTATAGACTTCCATTTAAATAGTCCTTGTTTTTTCGTGCCCTACACGTATTCTTGGATCACACCAGATGTCAAAACCTGCTTCTTTTGCATCTAAACAGAAAGAAACGTCTTCTCCACACATATCCTGAACCTCACCAGATTCAAATACCTGCATTTTAGGAGCAAACCAAGGATATTTCATTTCTTCATGTTCCCAAACACCTTTTTTGATTAATAACCAGCCAAATCCAGTATAATCGACGGTAAATGGTTTCTTTCTTTTCGAGATGCTTTCGAGGGTTTCGTGGTTCATTACTCCACCATTAGTTCTGAAGTCATCTTCTTCCAACCAGTGTGCAACCGAGGTGGTTTTGCCGTCCTCTGTGCAGTACCAACCACCAGCAATTTCCTTATCCATAAGGACTACTTGCCAGAATTTCTCTGAATTGAATACAATGTCGCTATCGATCCATAATTGGTAGTCATATTGGAGTTGACCATCCCAAGGTATCTGATCAGGTCCACGAAGTACGTTAGCACCTAAGCACTTGCATCGTGCAAAGTTGACCATTGATGAGTAATCCTGAGAAATTTGGATACTTGCTCCACTTTGTACCAGATCGAAGCATAGCTGTACAAATGCTTTTAAAAATGTATATGAAACAGTCCTACCAGGCAAACAAAATACTACTGTTTTACCTTTTACCATTTCTTTTGCTTTCTCGAAGTCCCACTCTGGTGCTTTATTGACCATCGGAGACTTTGCCTTTACGGTAAATCCTTTCGCCATAATCTATTGTAATTACAAATATATCATACTCGATTATATAGCAATTGTCAATAGTTTTTATTATATTCGGTTAACCATCCATTCTTGCAAAGGTATTCTTATTTTCTGGTGTCCATACCTTTATACCAACTGCAGGTGACATCCAACCAGTAATAATATACTTTACACCTGATAATGGAGGATTACCACGATGAAGATGTGTATATGAAGAAGGCCATACAACACCCATATTTCTTTTTGGTTTAATTCTTAATTTCTGATATAAAAACTCAGTCTCACCACCTTCTTCGACATCATTTAAGTAAACCGACCATGCCATAACCCTAAGATTATGATCCCATGCTATATTTTCATTATGAAACGAATGATAACCTTGAGTTGGTAATGTTCTTTGGAGAGAAGTTACACTACTCATCCATTGCATATTCTGTAAACATGGGAAATCATTTACGTATGGTTCAAAACATGTTTCGAGCAAAGCCGCTCCTATATCTTTACCAATATCAGTATGAAAAGGTTCAATAGGTATTGCTGTATCTGTAAGATGAAGACCAGCAGCATTATTTCTTTGCCTTGGTTCTAATACTTGTTGCTTACCCCCAAGATCCAATAAGAAATTAACTAAGTGTTCAGGTAGAGCATTATCATAAGTTCTTATAAAATTCTCTTCTGCTTGTTGAGGTTGCTGAGTATCGGGAGTCCATACTGGTTCTTCTGGTGCAGTAACAGTTATAAAGTCTTCCAATACTGGTTTTTTATCTTCTTCACCAGGTCCACTTATATTAGCCTTGCTTCTAATATCATCTTGAATCCTTTCATTATTATTAATATATGTTGGCGTTATTCCAGTATCTCCACCAAACTTAGGTTCTATTCTTTTAATTTTTCTTTCTGAACCTTTTACAGGACCACAATACTTATTACTTTTCTTTGACATCGGATTCTGTTTTATTTGTTATTATACTACCATTGTGTTCCTGCGTCAATACGCTCTTCTACTGGTGGTGGAAATGTTTCTTGCCCATACTTACCTTTATTTGCAATAACTTCACCATCAATATAATTACAAGATAATATAACCCTTCTCTTTTGATTTGTAGTTGTTGTACTATTATGATGTTCAGAACCATCAAAGATTAATGCTCTATTTGCTATACTTTCAACTTTAGTACCATCTGGAAACTCCGTACCACCATCACAGGTATTAATATACAAAATTAATGCTTTATGTGTATATGGCATATCAGTATGTGGATCATGATGAAGCATTGTACCTACATTAGTATACATGATACATCTTGATCTAATTAAACATATTGCTTTTAAATATTCATTCAACATTGCTCCCATCATTTGATATAATCGTTGATCATGTATTTGTAGATTATGATATACATCATGTATAAAATAGAAATCTGTTAAACTATTATTGTATATGCCATTGTCATCTTTTTTAACATATGCAACACCTGGTGCAAAAAGCCAAGGATTACGAACATCCATTATATAAGTTTGTATTGCTTTAAAATAATCAGCAGGTAAAAAATCATCAATTACTTTCATTTTGTTAAAAAATTAGTTAAACAGTATCTACCATAATGTTGATTACGATCTTCTTCTTCCATATGTATAGGAGATACTTCATGTTTTAAACAACTTGGTATAACAACTAATCTATTATTCCTACACTCTATAGTTTGATTAAAGTCAGTTAATGTTAGATCACCACCTGTAAACTTCTTTGGTTCTTTAAAAAACCATGTAAGCATCGTAACCTCTGCACCATCAGTATGAGAATCATAGTAATCTTCATTCTCATAGTATGATAACATTATATCATCATTACAAACATTATGCATAACATTAGACCAAAACCAACTTTCTCTTGCTATTTTACTAAACATCCATGATAGATGAGGAAAACATTGTTTTGATATATCAGTTATTCTTGGTGGTAATATATGTGATCTTTTACAGTTAACTAAAAACTTACCATTTCTGATAGCACCACTTGTTTCATTATTAGCAAGTAATTTATTATTATAGTATACATCATCAAGATCTTCCCATATAACTCTCAATTCTTCTTTATTATACCAATCATCAAAAATAAAATATTCTGGATAATCTACAAATTCATATTTCATTAATAAGATGCATCTGCCATTATACTACTATCAAACACGATTGATTCAAAACTTAGTTCGTCTTTATAGTATGAATGATATAATCTACCCCATATAAGATCAAATTCATTTTGATCCAAATCTTTAAAAAGTACTTCTCCTCTTAAGTATATGTGGTAGGTATTAGGCATCTTCTTTAATAATAAGTTCTCCACCATCTGTTTTAAAATTTACTTCAGTATCTTCAAACCATCCTTGATCATTTACTACCCATTCAGGTATTCTTACAAAGAATTCTCCAGATACTGTATCAACTTCTATGGGGCGTATATCTTCGGGGTTATTTTTTAGCATTCTGTAGTATTCTGTTTTTCCATTATATATCAATTACGAATCTTTTGCAAGTGCGACCCTGTGGGCATTTTTTAACAGCGAAAAAAAATTTGAAGTTGGATGGAATATTGTTCTCGCTCTCGTAACACTTTGTAGGTTAGGGTAGTTAGTCGTTTTTAAACGGGGGCGAACGGGGACGGGGGGACGGACGGGCAACTGGCATATCACGAACCCACTGTGCCACCTGACCAACTGGCATACGTCTACTCTTTTGAGACGTATGCCTAACGAACGACTACTACCAGTTAGACATCCACATAATGCCATTGTC
>PBRN01000294.1 GCA_002725955.1 Pseudobdellovibrionaceae bacterium | reverse complement strand
CTTTTCCACCCTCAAAGTAACTTTTATTGCCGTTACATCCAAGGACGCATAGTATTATCAAGTAGATTTTAAAACTTTGAGGCATCGATATGTTCCTCATAAGGATGACTTTGAATGATATCTTAACTTTATGCAATTTATTGGCCATCTCCGATGGTTTTTAACACCCTGTTTTAATTGTTATATTAAAGTAACTACGGGTGTATAAGGATTGTTCATTGCATACAAAAAACTCTAAACCTTTGCCAAGTCCATTCCGTCTTAGTACAATAGGCGACAAACAACTGCTAAACATCGAAAACAAAACAGAGCTTAAGATGAAAAAATATTTAACATCCACTATGCGCTTTTTTCTTTTTGTCCTGGGAATATTGATCATTGACACCAAGGTTCTCGCTAATGAAGTAAATCGAATCTATAGATCGGCGGACTTTCTTGGTAGAGGTCATGCGGGTATAGCTAACCCCAATCAAGAAGACAGCCTATTTTATAACCCTTCTAACTTATCTGGTAAATCAGATTCCACAACAACTGCAGAAGAAAATCAAACAGATCAATCAACAATGACTGAACCCATTGCTAAAGATGATTTCTTTAAAAAAGCAGTCATCCTATCTCCACTTTTTACTCTTTCACAAAATGCTTCACAGCTGACCAGCGCCGGAAGTGATAGCAGTAAAACTCTTGAAGCCCTTCGCGACTTAGTCGGCAAGCCCGTCCATGCTGGATTCGATAGTTTCAGTGGAGTCATCCTAAAAAACATGGCTATAGGTGCCGTTCTTTCAGGTAATGTGAATCTCTACGTTTATAAGGATTCTAATAATAGTGGGGTTGAGGCTGTAAAAATTGATGGTTCCCAAAATCAAGTGTTATCTTTTGGTTATGGAGACAGAGTGATCAACGATAACCTGCAGATAGGCGGTACAATCAAATATCTAAACCGGACCCAGATCTCAGCTGATGTTAGCATCGCTGATATCCAGGCTATCAAGGATTTTAACCTCACTAATTTTCAAAACCAGGGCAGTGGTCTGGGTGCTGACCTCGGCACAACATATAGCACAAATTGGAAATGGAATCCGAAATTTGCTCTGACTATTATGGACATCGGGGACACTCAATTAGACTTCGCCGAAGGCAAAACTGTAAACGGAGATCCAATACGGCAAACCATAAATATCGGTGTCGCCGCCAAACCCGACATCAATCATTTTGACACAGAACTATTCTTTGACATCAGAGACCTTGAGGGGCGGGATGAGCCTGTGGGATGGAAACGCCTGCATTTAGGAGCAAGCATCAGACGCTGGCAGCTAGGGTTAAACTTGGGTATAAACCAAGGTTTTGGCACAATGGGATTATTTTATGAAGCAAAATTACTGCGTATCGATATAGGCAGCTATGGCGAAGAAGTGGGACAAAGAGTCGGATACCGACCATCCGCCCGTTACTTTTTCCGTCTGGCTTCATCATTCTGAAAGGGAGTAACATATGAAGTATACAAAAGTAGCTGCACTTGTTTTAGCAACTTTCATGATAAATGGTTGCAGTGACTACAGTTTATTCAAACCATATGCCAAAAGCCCGGAAGGCCTGGAAAAAATTGCTTTACTCATGGAGGAAGGTAATGCTGGAGAGGCCAAACTACTGATACTACAGCAACTACCGACTGCTTCCCAATTGATACTGAATCAGACCGTGACAACCAATGATCTTACCTATTCAGCTACTCTTGCTAGCTCCATGATCAATGTCGAAAATGGTGCAAATCAATTGTCGATGTTTGCTAATGCCGATGCTCAAGCTAATGGTGTTCAAACTCTCAACATACTAGTCGAGATCAATAAGATTGATAGTGAAACCAAGGCTGAACAAGCCGGCTTGCAACTCGATGCCGATGATGATGCTAAAGCTATTGCTACCTTTCACCCTGCGATGCCTCAAAGCTGCGCTTCAGATTCAACACTAGTTGAAGGCGTTTTGGATCGAGATATGGCTGTTATTCTTGCCACAGGAATACTTCGTGGATTTAAGGCGGAAGATATTGAAACAAAGATCGATGAGCTAAGAGCGAGCCTGACAAAACCAGATATGTTCAATAATTTCATCTTTTCCCAGGTGGCGTTTATCTGTCCAACCCTGCAACTTGATGCCAATCAAGATACCAAATTTAGCACTGAAGAGGTCCAGGCTTCAGTCTGGCCTGACGAAAAAGCCGAAAACCTATATAAAAGGATTGAAATTGGTATCGCCTCTGTCGCTGCCCTATCTGCAGCAAACCCAACTGACCAGAATATAACCAATGCTTTAAACCGCATGAATCTTTATAAAAAGAAGATCGATGAAGTGACCAGTGTAGTCTCCATCGCCGATAAAATGCGGGCATTTCTAGTAAGCCAATCAGCAGGCCGACCATAGAACAAGAGATGATTTAGCCAAATACAAGACAAATAATCGGTAACTTTTTATATTTACAGAATGGTAATTACCCTCATAAAATAAGTTAGCTCAATGCTTTTTTATTCTAATCTAAAGGCATTATTTAAATAGCTGAAAATATTTTTCCAAACGAGAAAAATGCTAGATCTAGAAATAAATGATAGAATATCAATAGCCAATAAATGAGAATCGCATTGGTATGAAAAAAATTGGCTTTATTTTTTTTAAAGAAAATCAATGTGTTAAAAGATGGCTTTGAGTTTATTTCTAGAATATTTCTGTGTTGTACGTAATAGCTAAGGTACTTTTTATGACCAAGATCTTGATTATTGATGATTCAGAAACGCTCCGCATCCAGCTCAGATCAGCCCTTGAAGGTGACGGTTATGATGTAATAGAAGCCATTGATGGGGTTGATGGTCTTAACAAGGCAAAAGAAAACCCGGAAGTTAAACTATTGATCATTGACTTCAATATGCCCAATATGGACGGGATAACCATGGCAAGAAAGGTTAAGGAACTGCCGGATTTTGCTAAAGTGCCAATGATGATGTTAACGACGGAAATCAGTCGTGATATAAAAGCTGCAGGACGGGAAGCCGGCATCATCGCTTGGGTAGGCAAACCACTTATGGCAGAGAGCCTCCTAACGGCAATCCATAAAATTCTCGAAAAATACGCATTGGTTCAAAGTAATTAATAATCGCTTCCAAAATAACAACATTGATTAACAGATAGGGTAAAGAAAACCTATTAGGCAATACTGCTCATCGTCATAGGACAGAAACAATCAGCCAAATTGCTTTTGCACCAATTGATAATACAAGCCTTGCGAGTCTCTCATGAGTTGATCGTGAGATCCAGACTGCACAATGCGACCTTTGTCCATAACCACAATACGATCAGCATTTTTTACCGTGGATAGCCGGTGAGCCATAATCAGGGTGGTTTGATCTTCCATCAGCTGATCTAAGGCTAGTTTAACAAGTTCTTCACATTTAGTATCCAAAGAACTCGTGGCCTCATCCAGTATTAATAGTTTCGGCTTCTTCAAAATAGCCCTGGCAATTGCCAATCTTTGTTTCTGCCCCCCCGATAATTGGACACCTCTTTCCCCAACTAAGGTTTCAATCTTATGATCAAACCTATCAATAAATTCATCAGCATTCGCAATACGGCAAGCTTCCTCAATATCCTTATCGCTAGCATCAGGATTACCATAATAGAGGTTATCTTTAATGGAGGCTGAAATCAGAAATGTATCTTGAGCAACAAGTCCGATTTGCGATCGATACCAGTGACTGTCTAACCCCCGGATTGGAGTATGGTCTAGCTGGATTTCCCCAACCTGAGGCTCGTAAAAACCTAACAGTAATTTTGCCACGGTCGTTTTACCAGCTCCGGAAGAACCTACTAATGCAACTTTCTCCCCAGGTTTGATAGACAATTGGAAATCGGTAAGAACTAATTCATCAGGTCTAGTTGGATAACTGAAACTCAAATTATGTAGCCCAAAATGTCCCTGTAATTTATCAATTTGTTTGTTATCCGATCCTGGCTGTTGATCCATTGCTGGTTTCTGCTCAATAATCTCAAAAACACGCTCAGAAGCACCGATTGCTGACATGAAGTCAGCCCACAAATTACCCAAAGCTCCCAAAGCAAAAGCGACTGTGATCATATAAAAGATAAAGGAAGTTAATTCACCAAGGCTCATTTGACCATCAAAAACACTTTTACCTCCCAGCCACACCACAAACACAATTGACATTTGTCCCAAAAGAGTCGTGCTAGATAATAAAACCGATACTCCAACAATCCTTTTTTGAATGATTTCCAGATAACTTTGCAGTTTATCAGTGTAGCGCTTGGTTTCTCGTTTTTCCTGACCAAAGCTTCTTAGTGTTCTTATCCCTCCAATTCCCTCTTCGGCAATCTTACCGACTATAGCTAATTCATCCTGAGCAGCTCGTGACAGACGCCGGATTTTGCGCCCAAAATAGGCTGCACCTAATGCAATCGGCGGAACGACAAGAATAATCGTGAGAGTCAATTTCCAGCTAGTATAAAACATAAAAGCAAATCCACCTAAGGTGGTCGCTAGAAAACGAACCAACATAGAAATATTGACACTTACTGCGTTTTGTAAAGTTGTGGTATCGCTGCTTAGCCGACTCATTAATTGCCCGGTTTCTTCCTTGTCAAAAAACGATATTTCCTGAAACATCATTGACTCAAAAAGCTGACTGCGAAGCTCCATCACAATACGCTGACCGGTCAAAGTAAAAAGAAAGTACCTAAGACCAGAACTAATCGATTGAATCACAAAGATACCGATCATAATTAACGCAGTTTGATTTACTTTATTGAAATCCTTACTGGTAAGACTCTCATCAATCAAAATCTTTATAGCTTGCGGGTACAGTAGTACCATCGAACTAGATACAGCTAGAAAAAACATCCCCCAAAACAGATAATACTTGTGGGGTTTCATTAATGACCAAAACTTTCTGTACGTCATATTATCACCTTAGTCGCCAAAGATCTGATTTCTCGTCCATTTTAAAGACAAAACAGCCGAAATTCTTAGATAAATGTATAGAACAAACTTCTGCCGGTTATTCAAGTTAGTTTCTTGAATTGGAACAATCTAACTTGAATCACAGGAAAAACAAAATAGGCTGGTTACTATAAAAAACCAAATCAAAGGAAATCCACTATCTTAAATGGCGGGGCTATTTGAAATCTGCGATCCATCCGAGTCACAGACTCAAAAAAGACCGCTATAATTACAAAATATTAGCTAAATTTTAATGTTAATCGTATTGCCAAGCTGATCATCTGGTACTGGAAGATTCTCAGTAGCCTTGTTAATCAAATCAACAGCAGCTTTGCCCTGTTGTTTGGTTTGATCCAACTCCTTTTTCTTAACTGCAACACCAATATCAGCCATAGTCACTGCCGGCAGCATGGGTTTATTGACCCGCATAAAAGACCTCCTGTTTCATAATATGACGACTTTGGAGGTATCGGCTGACCTTGGATCAAGGTTGATTATTTTAACTGAATACGCATTACACTTTTTATAATTTAAGGAATATAAATCAATATTTACAACCCACTAATGGTATTAAGCTTGTTTTAATTTACGGGCTGAATATCTACAGATGACCGTGTCACCTTCTGGTGATTGCCGAGGGTAAAACTATGTTTGAGGCCTTTCGATGCAACAATCACAGGCTCACCTATTAAAGAATCATCTGTCATTGCCTTGACAACCGTTTCATCATTAGATGAAGCCACAAAACGCTGGCCTTCATTCTCTCCAATCATGTAGGCGACATGTGGAGATCCCTTTTTATACTGCACAAAAGATGTGATTATATGCCCCTTCTCGGGATCAGATGCTTCTATCAGCCCTTGATCCGGTTGCCTTGGGCTGGATCGATCATGGTAGATCTTAGAATCGGCGCTTGCGTGAGAAGAAAGAATAACAGCACAGTGTTTTGACATAAAACCACCATTCGCAGTAACCAGACCACACCCATCTATCGTTTTTTGCAAACGAGTCATCATTTCTGCCAGGGCATGCATCACATAATTATTACCTGCGCCGCCAAAAAAAGGTAAACCACCGGTTATCGTCAGGGGCAATGGAGATGGATGAGTCAATCCCAGAGCAGTTGCTGCAACATCCACCACACATGGAAAACAGCTGTATAGATCTATACAGGACAAATCCATCAGGGCAGTTTCACTGTTAGCGAATACCTCATCCAATACATCAGTCATAACTTTTGAGGCTCCAGGCTCGGGCCGCACCGACAAGAAATCATCTTTACCTTCGGCAAAACTATCAATAAAAATCCATTGGCTCTCGGGAATACCTTTAGCCTTGGCTAATCCCACCGATGTTAACAACACAGCAGCTGATTGATTGACTGCATCCTGAGAAACCACTCGTTTGGTGTAGCAAGACGTTAACCTATAATTTGCTGGGGACTCTTGATATAAACTCTCATGATCAAAGGCCTGTGGGAACTGTGACCAAGGGTTATCTCTAGCGACTTTACTAAACGGAGCAAGCATCTCCGCCATAACCCGACCATGGTCTCTCACCTTCCTCTGCAAGAGGTGAGCTCGTCGATTTTCGATCATGGAATAAAAAGCAATGGGAGACAGCAGACCATTCATCATTTCAGCCGGTGATAGTATCGGATCACCAAAACCACGATCATCAAAAGTACCGTCTATTTCTTCGTGCCAATCAAGGTTCAGATTAGTCCTGGTGGCATGTTTTTCGTTGGCTATCGCTTCAGCACCTGCAATCAGTGCACAAGAAATCTCACCCGAGAAAATTTTAAGAGCCATTTCATACAATAACTGTAAGGGCTGATCTCCCCCCACCTCACTATATATAAGCTGTTCCGGATGAATCCCTAGCCTTTTAGCAACGGAGCCAGGAGGATTATTACTTCTGCCACCGGGGGAGCGATAAAAAGGGACTGAATCAGAAAAGGACCTTACTAGAGCAAGAGCATCAATACTCTGTCTATCAAAAGAAGTGCCAACCTTGGCGAACGCAATTTCAGCAGCCTTGGCAGCTAGAAATACAGGAGATGATTGCGGAGACAAGTCTCGTTCAACCCACTGACCCGAAGCAACCAGTACTGGAGTGTTATCAGCAATCGTCATTTCTAAATCCATAT
>PBRN01000293.1 GCA_002725955.1 Pseudobdellovibrionaceae bacterium | reverse complement strand
GACTGTTGGTATCAATACAAATAAGCTCCCCACCCGCCTGTTTAATCAGCCGCTGGGATACATACAAACCAATCCCGGAACCAGCATCGCCCTTGGTCGAATAACCTCGTTTAAATAGGTTCTTTTGTACTCTCTCAGATATGGGTGGGCCACCATTACTCCACTCAATACAGAGCTTATCGTTTTGCACCACAGCTGTTGCCGATACCCACCTGTCTTCTTTGGGCAGATCTGATACAGCTTCCAGTGCATTAACCCCTAAGTTTAGAAACACTTGGGTCAGAGCATTCGCTTTCATGGCAACGGCATGACCACCTAGATCTACCTGCCAGCGAGCACCTACAGTGCGATTCTTTGCTTCGATAATCGACTCCACCACCTTGATTTGTTGATCAACAGCCGCATGGTTCTCTTCCTGATCATCTCGGGTATAGCTTAATACGTTTTTGGTCAGTTCCTGACAGCGATTCATGATCGTCATCAGATTATGGTGCTGGCTGAATAGTTTGAGCTGGCTATCAACATAGTCCATTTTATCAGCATTTTGCTGCCAAATTTCGTTCCACACTGAGCTTAGATCATCGATAGATATGGCCATAGCCGCAAGCTTAATCCTCAATTTATTACGAACTACTTTCTGATCATCATTGGGTCCCTTTTCCATCCGCACAAGCCGATCCTGATGATTATCATGAAATTCATACGACACCATACTCTTGGCTAATTTTTGCTGACTGTCTTTACTTAGTTTTAGCGATGATAAAGACCATTCACTATCACTGGTATCAATATCCTGTAACCATGCAGCACCTTGTAGGATGTTTTTTAATTCATGACTAAGTTCACCAAAAAGTTCTCCCAATTGCACAATTTTATCCTGACTTGTCGTTCTTTCTATCTCTCTCAGCAAACGGTGACGATCGATCATATTACGAACCCGTAGTCTTAACTCATCCACAACAATCGGTTTAGGCAAGTAGTCGTCAGCCCCCAAGTTAAGACCAAAGATACGATCTTCCTCACTGGCTCTAGCAGTGATCAGAATCACTGGTATCTCCTGCAGAAGTGGATCAGCTTTCATGGCATGAATCACATCCTCACCTGACATTTCGGGCATCATCATATCCAGCAGCAAAAGATCAGGTTTGGTTGCTTTCATTTGAGTAAGACCACTCCGACCTGATAGGGCATAGCGTAGTTCATAACCGTCCACTTTTAACATTTCGACAATCACCTCACAATTGATTTCACTATCATCAATCACAAAGATATTCCAATCCTGATTTGATTCTGCATTGATCACCACTTCATTGCGATGATTATCATTTAAAGCCATCCTACTATCCTGGTAAATCTCGGCCGTTCCTGGTTCAACTTTGGTCGCAGTCGCAGAGATGAATTCTTCAGGCTGCTGTGGTATTTCAACGATAAAAGCACTGCCGTTACCTACTTCGGATTCACACCGCAGATCTCCCTCCATGAGAGTCACCAGATTACGCACCATATTCAGGCCAAGTCCTGTCCCTTCATAGGATCTGCGAGCTTCACCGTCAGCCTGTCCGAATTCTTCAAAGATTTTTTTTCGTGCCGTTTCCGGAATACCAACACCCGTATCTCTGACCATAATTTTTAGCCTGTTCTGGCTATGATTCATACTGAGGCAGACATGATTCGGTCGCTGAGGGTCCTTAAACTTAAATGCATTGCCCAGAAGGTTGCGAATGATAGTAAATATCTTTTCCTGGTCACCAATGAATACGTCATCTTCTGTGGATAATGAAGACTGGTAACTGAGGTCAGGATGTCTCAGCCTAAGTCCCTCTGACAAATGGTCCGCTTCTGATTTAAGTTGTCCCAAAGACATCTTTTGGATGATTTGTTCCAGATCACCTCGTTTAGATTTAGCCAGATCCAAAATCGTATTGATTTGCAGTTTAAGAGATTGAGCCAGGTGGAGCGCTTTACCTATCTGATTATCAGCCTGTGGGGTTAATTCACCATAGCGTTTTTTTCTAACCAAATCTAAAAAACCGATCATACCATTTAAAGGGGTTCGTAATTCATGTGATGTATTGTGAAAAAACAGGGTCCTCGCTCTTTCCTGATCTTTTAGTTTAGCAACTAAGTTTTTAATGTCAGTAAAAGCCTTGGCAAATTTCCCCGAGATGATAGCACTTTGCATTAAAACAAAAGCTAGGCAGGTATACACGGCATAATCATCAGTATCGACTATACCTAGATTATTTAAGATATCATTTACTGCTCCTCCCACAAGCACCATTAGACTAAATCCCACCAAGCGGGCATAGGTTCGATAACGATTTTGGATAACGCTTTTATGGATTAAATGGACAAGACCAACCGAGGCGCAGGTTAATATCTGCAACTGATAAAGCCACAAATAAGAAGTGAAAGTTGGTCCCCTAGCCACTAGGGCAAAAACAATTAATGGCAGGCTCGAAGTGATAATCCACCACTTATAGGCAATATTGAATGTTCTGCCTGGTACCATCGTTTTTACAAAATAACCTGTAGCTATAATCATCAAGGGCATCGTCAGATATGAGAAACAATTAAAAAAGGCATATCCTTCTTGACTATGCCCAAACCCTAGGGACTGGCCCAGATTAATAATAATGATCTCTCTGACCGCCATTACCCCGCAGAACAATGCAAATGATAGGGAAGACTGATCCTGAGGCCTTTGAATATAAATAATAAAATGGTAGAGACCAATAATAAGAAGAGCTCCAATCAATATCATGCTGGCAACAAACCGAGTCAACTGCTGCTGATAAACCATATCTTCAGGTCCAAAAACTGGCGCCTCCCAAAACCCACCCCAATTATCTTGATAATTGCTGATGTGCACCAGGATCAACAGGGTACCTCCATCATTGATGGTAATTGGTTTAGTTTTTCTAAGTAAAACTGGAACTTCGGTATCTGCCGATGCAGATGGGATTCCCTGACTAAGGGTAGCCCTTATGTCTTCTCCATCGGCGCTTATAAGCATAGCCCGGGAGGCTGTTCCGGCTAAATAAGTAAAGGCAAACTCTCTCATTTGATCTTTGGGTTGATCCCCTAGTTTTAGCTGCAGCATGTAAGAAGCATAACCAACCCCTGGCAACATAGCATCTGGTTGGTCGGGATTTGCTTCTGATGGCCAGCGCGCCGGTACATTCAACCTGTTAGGATAGCGAGACCACAGGGATGTGACATCAGCTGGCTGCACCAATTCTTGCCAGACAAAACGCCACTCACCCCGTAATTCAACTGGCCCGTCTTCGACAAAATCCCACTCAGATAAATCCAGAACACCATCCATAGCTACGGGAACCGACTTAGCCTTAGAATCCCCACGTACGGTAGTGGATGGATAGATCAAGATCAACAGAGTAAGCAAACCCATGACCCATAAACAGAAGTTGTTTTTTACCCCTAGTTTTGATTTGAAGTTTTTGGCTGCACTTATCATACTAATATTGGAATTCCTTTTTCTGACTATTTGATATTCATCAGCTGTCTTTCAAGCGATTTTCTTCTATGCCGCCGCCAAATCATTTTCGCTGACAAGGGGTAAGACGATGCGAAAAGATGGATGATCACTGGAATCAATACAAAGAAGTTCGCCCCCAGCCTCACGCACCAAACGTTGAGATACATACAACCCAATACCAGATCCTCCATCACCTTTGGTAGAGAAACCACGCTTAAATAGTTTGTTCTGAACTGCTGTAGGAATAGGAGGACCACCGTTGCTCCAATCAATATGTACCTTATCAATACTGATGGTGGCCACTGTTGCAATCCATTTATCTTCATTGGCAAGATCAGCCACAGCATCCAGTGCATTCACCCCAAGGTTCAATAAGACTTGGGTCAGAGCATTTGGCTTCATTCCGACACGGATCTGCCCCATCTCAACCTGCCACCGGGCACCAATGCCACGGTTTTTTGCTTGAATAATCGAAGATACAACTTGAAACCGTTCATTCAGCTGGGCATGGTTTTGCCCTTGATCATCCCGGGTATAACTCAAAACATTTTTAGTCAGATCTTGACATTGGTTCATCATCTGCATTAGATCTTGGTGTTGACCAAATATCCTAAACTGGCTATCGAGGTATTCTAATTTGTCTGCTTTTTGCTCAAGGATTTCATGCCAGATCGATTTTAACCGATCCATCGTTATTTTAGTGCCCGCTAGTTTACTTCTTAATCTATTCCTAATTGGTTTAAAATCATCATCAGGCCCTTTTTCCATTTGCATCAACCTTTGGCGCTGATTGTCATCCCATGATCGAACCATCATCCCTTCGACAAGACTTCGTTGATTAGCTTCACTAAGAGCCACTGTAGCAAGGGTTAGCTCACTGTCACGAGTCGTTATCTCTTTTAACCACCCTGCTCCTTCCAGAATATTCTTTAATTCATGACTTAATTCACCAAACAACTCACCCAACTGCACAATTTTGTCCTTACTAGTTGTATTTTCAATTTCCCGCAGCAGCCGGTGACGATCGATCATATTGCGCACTCGAAGCCTTAGCTCATTAGCAACAATAGGCTTGGGTAGATAATCATCTGCCCCAATATTAAGACCAAAGATGCGATCTTCCTCACTGGCGCGGGCAGTAATCAATATAATAGGTATTTCCTGCAGCAAGGGATCCTCTTTCATCGCATTCAATACATCTTCCCCTGACATTTCAGGCATCATCATATCGAGAAGTAAAAGGTCTGGTTTTTCTTCTCTCATTTGGGTTATGCCGATAGTACCCGATAATGCGTAGCGCAGCTGATAGCCATCAACTTTGAGAGTCTCGGCAATCACTTCACAGTTGATTTCACTGTCATCGATTACAAAGACACTCCAGTCTTGGGAGGCTTCATGCTCAATCAGTATCTCAGGCTGAGTTGGTTCACTTAACTGTTCAAGCTGATTGTCTGTATGAATATCGGTGGTAGGATCAGCCTCTTGCTGAGTGACAGTGATCGATTCTTCTGGCTGTTCTGGAATGACGGCGGTAAAAATACTGCCCTTGCCCGGTTCGGAATCGCATAAAATTTCCCCATCCATCAGTTTAATCAAGTTATGAACCATGCTTAGCCCTAAACCGGTACCCTCATAGGATCGACGAGCATCCCCATCTACCTGACCGAATTCCTCAAATATTTTTTCTTGGGCTGTTTCAGGAATCCCTACGCCAGTATCTTCGACTCTTATGGTTAATTTTTGATTAGACACAGTCATCAATAGCTTCACCTGGTTCGATCGCTGTGGGTCCTTAAACTTAAAGCCATTACCTAGCAGGTTGCGGATAATGGTGAAGATTTTTTCCTGATCACCAATGAATGCATCATCCTCGGCATTAAGAGAAGATTGGTAGCCCAAATCAGCCTGCCTTAGTTGTAGGCCTTCTGCCAAGTTATCAGCTTCGGATTTCAATTCCGCTAGAGATAGCTTTTGAATATTTTGTTTTAAGTCTCCCCTCTTTGACTTAGCTAAATCTAATATTGTATTAATTTGGAGTTTCAGTGATTCGGCCAGATGCAAAGCTTTGCCAATTTGATTAGAAGCCTGCGTAGTAAGATCACCGTATCTCTTTTGTCTGACCAAATCAAGAAAACCGATGATGCCATTCAGTGGGGTTCTCAACTCATGGGAGGTATTATGAAAAAATAAAGTACGAGCTCTTTCCTGCTCTTTGAGTTTTGAAACTAAATGTTTCACATCCGAGAATGCTTGAGAGAACTTACCTGAAATGATCGCACTTTGCATCAAAACAAAGGCAAGAACAGCATATGGCCCATAGACGCCAGTATCTATAATTAACATAGCATTAAGTATATCGTTGATAGTACCTGTAAGTAGCACAATAAATGCAGACAACATCCATTGAGCTACCCGATTCTTGCGAAAACTAAATAATCCTAGGTGAAGTAGGCTTATCAAAAGAGCTCCAAAAAAGTGGAGCTGATATATAGGCAAAAATCGATGGAATATCAGGGTACTAGTCACAACCGGAAGAAAGGTCAATATTATACCCAAACCGATAAACCAAATTTTCATTACTAGGTTAAACAAAGATGATGGAACCATGGTTTTGATAAAAATGCCACAAGAGGTTATCAGTAAAGGCATAGATATATACTCAAACGTCTGAAATAGATTATATCCAGTAACAGAATTTCCAAACCCAAACTTTTCTATTAAATGAGATGTGATTAGCTCTCGTAACATAACGGCTAAGCAAAAGAAGCTAAATGCTATAGTTGTTTTATCATCACGCCTTTGCCCGTATAGAACGAGGTGATAGAGGGCAATAATACACAATATACCTATCAGAAAAGCACTATTCACAAGACTCAGCAGCTCTTGATTTTTAAGCTGATTGCTATTTCCCAAAACTGGAGCTCTCCAAAAACCACCCCAGGGAGTATTAAAATTACTTACTTTTATGATGACCAGTAAAGACGATTGTTGAGGGTTAAGACTGAATGAAGTCAATTGCTGATTCCAAAAGGGAACCTCACCACTCGATTTTTCAGAGGGTATACCCTGGTCTATCTCAGTAAAACGCATACTGGCTTCGCTATCCCAGATCTGGGCATTAGAGCTGAGATGATTGTAGGTAAAAGCAAATTTTTTTACCTGTTCAATCGACTCACTGCTTAGTTTTATTTCAAGGATATAAGTTCCGTATCCTTTTTCTGAAAGCATGATATCGGGATTTTCATAACTAGGCTGGGCATTCCAATATGAGGGAACCTGAATCATTCCTTTGTAGCTGTCCTTAAGTTGGTCTGAAGGTAAAACGTCAACAAAATCCCCCCAAACAAACCGCCACTCCCCTCGCAATTCAACAATCCCATCCTTCTCAAAATCCCAACCGGTAAGATCAATCACCCCATCCTTCGCCACCGGTGGCGCCTTCGCCTCATCGGCACCATAAGCAACATCAGACCAGATGGTTACACCTAATAACACAGCAACGCACCAAATCCGCAACCCGATTGCCTTAATCGAATCAACAGATAATCTAAGCCAAAACACACCAATAACCATTTGTCCACTCCTTAGTAAAAACCATAGAATTGGTGTCGCCAAACACCTAATCACATCAAGAAGTAAAGCGAAATTCTCAGAACAGATGAAAAACTCAAACATAAAAATCTATGGTGCTACGGAGATGGTATCGGCCACCAAACAGCTTAGAACAACTCATCTTCTTGTCCATAAATCACCCTAAGAAAAACCTCCAATCAATCCCCTAACTTAAAGATTTCCGGGTATGATAAGGCCCTAAAATAAATCCATAAAAGTATCAGCTGGTCTCTACACAAAAATCAGTAACACCCTTTTCATTTTTATTTCCTCCATCCTCGCCCCTGAAACAAACTCAATGACCAAATCGTCCTCTAGCAGATGAAAGCAACTACCTGACATAACGACTATTTTTCACAATCGTTTCGCATTCACAACTAGGTACTTAATATTAGATACTTAGGATGCCAATGAAATGTTAAAAACTGAAAACATGCCCGACTTTTTATGACGAAAATAGGTCCGTGATAGCCCTGATTTTTGTCTTAAGAACAGCGTCTTACGAAAAATCGGATTCACCTTTCGGTCATCCTCACCCAAAACCCGAAGAGACGAGTGTGTCTGGCTTGTGCGGAGTTCGTCTATGCTCAAAGTTTTGGTACTAAATCTTTTTATAATTATCTCTTCATGCTCGTCTGAAGCAGAGCTGAGTAGTGAACGCTTCAAAAACTTGTCAAAGAGTAAAGATGATAACCAGCCAACTGGGAACAATACTGGGACCAATACTGGGACCAATACTGGAATCGATACTGAAAGCCCCGAAAAAATACCGCCAATTTATAGCAATCAGCCTCCATCATACGCTACCCCTCAACCGGCAGTGCTTATTTCCAGTGATAATGTGGATGGAAATGAACCAGTCACCATCTACATTAGATTTAGTGAGGCAGTTACCGGGTTTACCATGGGTGATATCTATGTCAGCGGAGGGACCAGCAGCAACTTTACCGGCAGTGGCAGTGAGTACAGCTTTCAAGTCACCCCTTCGGGAGGTGGTAACATCGCTGTCAATGTACCAGCAGGATCAGCGGCGGATGATGATGGTGACTTAAACACTTCTTCAAGCCAGTTCAGTTTAGAAGTTCAGGATATAACAGCACCCACTGCCGTTTTAGCCAATACTCCTGCTAGTCCTGCAGCCACCGCTGCCTATGATATCGATGTGCTCAACAATGATGGTCTGGTTAGTTATCAATTCTCCCTCGTTGAAAGTACAGCATCATGTACCACAGCCACTTATAACGGCAGCTGGATCGATGAAGGGACCAACATTACCGGCAACCTCGACGCCGTTGGCTGGTGGAAAATTTGTGCCCTTGGTAAAGATGACGCCAATAATGAACAGGCCCTGGCTGATGCCACTGAGTATGCCTGGAATTACATCAGTAATCGGCCACTACCCACTATCAGCAGTAGCAGTAATAGCGAGACATCTGATAACCCCATACCCATTACTATCAATTTTAATCAAGATGTTAATGGTTTTGAGGCTGGAGATCTCATCATCGTTGGTGGCAGTGCCAGTAACTTTTCCGGTACCGGCAGTAATTATCAGTTTGATCTTAATCCAGGCAGCAACGGCGCTATCACTGTGGATGTCCCCGAAAATAGCGCTAGTAGCAGTCAAAACGCTTTGAGTATTGCAGCAGCCCAATTCAACATTGTGTTTGACGATCAAGCCCCAAACAACACCGCCATTGCCATTGCTGCCGGCGACACTCATACCAATACCGAAAACATCAACCTCACCCTTGCTGCTGATGCCGTCTCATCCATGTATATCACCAATACAGCAGGATGCACGGCTAATGGCAGCTGGGAAAACTATGACATCAGCAAGGGATGGACGCTGGCAAACACCAACGGCATCGCTACGGTTTATGTAAAATTCCGTGACCTGGCAGAGAACGAAAGTGGTTGCATCAGCGATACGATCATTCACGACAACATCACACCTACTGCGGTATTAGCAGGGACACCTGCGAATTTTGTTACCGTCCCCGGCTATGACATTGATGTGCTCGCAGATGAAGGAGT
>PBRN01000292.1 GCA_002725955.1 Pseudobdellovibrionaceae bacterium | reverse complement strand
GTTTTAATGCAGATTCAATCAGATCTATCGGGATTTAAGGTCAATCGACCTTCAAATATTGAAACGACGGCTACGGGTGCAGCTCTTTTTGCTGCTCTAGGTGCTGGTGTTTTTGATGATCTCGATCAGTTACAAAATGTGAGAAAATCTGATACTATTTTTAAACCTGATCAAAGTGCAGCGGCTCTGAGTGAACGCGAAAAACAGTGGCTGGGCTGGCGCAAAGCCGTTAGTGCAGTTCAATTATTTGCAGGGAATAATGATTAAGTATTTTCAGACGACGACCTTAATTTTATTTTGGGCATTTTGCCTGATGATGATCTGGTCATACTTGTCATATACTTTCATTTCCCGTTTTTCTCTTGGCAAAGTCGGAGCGGGTTCGATCAATCTACCGGCTTTGGCGATAGCTCCTGTGCTTATTATAATTTTTCATGCTATTGGGATAAGTTTGATCTATCCTGTTCATTTAACTTCTACCTTATGGGAAATTTTTCTCGCCGGAGTTGTTCCTGGCCTTGTTCTGTTCATTGCTAGTGGTCTTGCATATCAAGTTTCCTATTGCATCAATCACGAATGGCAATACTGGCAACAAAAGCCTTTTGTTCTAGCGGAAAGGGCTAGAGGAAAATATCCCCAACAAAGCTTACGGCGACTAGTGATCATGAAATCTATGACTGATGCCGGATCTAGATGCTTGCCGTGGCTTTTCGGAGAATTGATTGTGGTGGAAGCTTTGTTTAATGCTCCGGGCTTGGGCACTGCGATTTGGCAATATGCAAGACGGCGCGACTTAGCTCTCCTTTCAGAAGTTTTATTTTGGCTGATCATATTTTATATTGTCTGTACTATGATAAACTTCCACTGTCATAAATGGTTAGGTAAAAGGCTTGCGACATATAATTAAGCTCAAAAATTTGATTGATTTTCTGGTCTGTCTTCTTATTATCTTTCTAATTATTATTGCTATATGTAGTGATTTGCCGACTCCCAATTTAATGCGAATGATGGAAGGCCCATCTTGGGCCAGTATACTAGGTACTGATAACTTGGGTCGCGATTTACTGGGCAGGGTTAGTAGGGCTATTACTGATTCAGTGATTCCAGTCTGGTTGGGTTCGCTTCTAGCTACATTATCTGGTTTTGTGGTTGGTATTGGATTTATCCGTTTAGCTAAAAATACTTATATTTCGGTTTTTCTGACTATCTTAAGCATTTTATTGGCTATACCTGCTGTGGTGCTGATGTTAGGTTTGTCTGCAATTATGGAACAAAATCAGCCTGCCTATATTTTTGGTATCTTGTTTTTACTGATCTTAATTCGTTCCATGTTTCATCTTATTAACTTGTATCAAAGAGACTGTCAGCTCGAATATTGGCAAGCAAATCGCATATTAGGTGGGACGGAGTTTCAGCGTTGCTATCGTTATGGTGTTTGTGGGGCTTGGCTTTTGGATCTACTTTCTGTGACTGTCTTCCATTGTAATATTAGTTTTGTGATTGAATCTTCAATGAGCTATTTAGGGTTGGGTATACAGGAGCCAATGGTTTCGTTTGGTAATATCTTGGCTTCGCACTTTGATACATACTTGCGTGGTGAATTTAGGATACTCTTTGTTGTGATCACCACGATGACTTTGGTGTGCTATACTATGAATGTTGTAAAGAATCTTTTTTTATCCTATTTTTTGGGAAAAAAATTGTCTAATGACAGATGGGGAGTTACTGAATCTAATTCAGCTAACATTAGACGATATGTCGAAACATAAGAAATATTATTTCAATTAATCTTTAGCATTCTCTTCCTTACTTGTTTCGGGACTACAATCGATAAACTCTTTTCTTAGAGATTGATTAATTTCTTTCAAGAGATCATATTCCTTGCCAGATTTAATGCGACCATAATATTCAGATATCTCTACCGATCTATCGGGTGTCATTAATGAAAGGATTTCAGTAGTTTGTTTTTGTGGTATTTTCTTAAATAGTGCGACTACTAGGTCGCGATCCATCTTTTCAAAGACCGGCGCAGCCTTTTTAGGAGACATTTTCTTGTAGAATGCCACGAGCTGTTCCAATCGGTCTTCTGATATATCTTTTTCCTGTTGTACCGTTTGCTTAAAGAAGTCGACTTCTTCTTCAAGTTTTTGTATTTTTTTATTGACCATGGACTCTACTGATTTTAGGTTTTTCTCCCTTCTTTTTAAGGATTTCATTCTATTTTTGATGGCTTCAGTTTTTCTCTCAATCAAGTTCAGATATCTTGATATCTCATCTTTCTTGAGTGTCGTTGTGTTGATTTTGGGTAGGAAAAGTAGGTCGTTAATGTAGCTTTTCCTCTTTTTAAGCATAGATTCTTCGTTATCTGAATCTTGATTATCTGGATCCTCGTCAGCCTTCTCGGTATCGTTGTCTACTTCTGTCTTTGTCATGGTCTGTTGAGCGAATAGATTTTTTTCGCCGATAGAAAAAATCTGATGTTCATCATTTAAAATATACATGATCACCATAATTTTTAAGGCGATCAATAATTTGATACCGTGATTAGATAGTAAAGTTAACATCTCAATTATAACTTTCTACTTTGATTAACAAATTGGGAAACGGCAATTTCATCGAGCTCTTTCTGTTCTGCTTTGTCTTTCCATTCTTTGAGTTGATGTATATATCTCTCTTCTAGAGTTTCGATAGACTTTAGATTCCTTTTTGCTTCCATGACTAAAATAGTCTGATGTCTTTCTTCCTCTTCAAGCTTTTTTACTTCCCTTAAGTTTTGATGCCACTTTTCTTTTACAAAATCGAGTCCATCCTCTAGAGCCGGGAGAATATCCATTTTACCTTGTTTTCTGTCAACATTTACTTGGTCTACACCGCTAATATATTTTTGTTGCCATGTTCTGAGATTGTTGAGAGATTGCATTTTATCCTCTCGAATCTTATTAAGCTCGAATATCTCATGATCAAGAGTCTGCTTTTTTGACTTTAAAATAGGTTGAACACTTTTAATTCTTCTTTTTAGTTCCTGCATTTTTTTTCCTTAAAGTCTAGTTTTTTTCTAATGTATTATCAAAATTGCTATTGCCCATAATTCCTATCATTCTATCGATGGCGCTACCAAGGTCGCTGAATTCATTCATATCTTGTTTCAAAAAAGAGTTAATGTGTGGCATTAGCTTTATGGCCTCATCTAGTTGAGGATTTGTACCTGACTGATAAGCTCCTATCTGAATAAGATCGATATTTTCTTGGTATATACCGAGTAAGCCTTTTAGCTTTAGAGCTAAATCCCAGTGATGTGGAGCTACTATATCCCTCATAACTCGGCTGCTACTCGTGCTAATATCGATTGCAGGAAAATGCCCCTTAGCCGCCATTGATCTAGATAGATTGATATGACCATCGAGTATCGATCGAGTAGCATCAGCAATAGGGTCGTTAAAGTCGTCTCCGTCAACCAATACTGTATAGAGGCCGCTGATTGACCCCCGGCCTTCGATTTGTGGCCCAGATCTTTCTAAAAGTTTAGGTAATAGTGAGAATACTGAAGGGGTATAACCTTTAGTCGTTGGTGGTTCACCAATTGCATTGCCGATTTCTCTTTGAGCTAAAGCAATCCTTGTTAAGCTATCCATCATCAGCATCACGTTTTTACCTTGAGATGAAAAGTATTCTGCTATTGAAGTAGCAACCTTTGCGCCTCTAATTCGCATCAATGGAGACTGGTCACTAGTGACGGTTACGATCACAGATCTTTTGAGCCCTTCTTCTCCGAGGTCCTTTTCGATAAATTCCCTTACTTCTCTTCCCCGTTCACCGATTAGAGCAATAACATTAATGTCTGCAGCTGCGTTTTTTGCGATCATACCCATGAGTACGCTTTTGCCGACGCCGGAGCCTGCCATGATTCCGATTCTTTGCCCTTGGCCAAAAGTTAAGGTTCCGTCTATTGCTCGGACCCCCATACTTAAGGAATGTGATATTCGTTGTCTTTCCAGAGGGTTGGGTGGAGGCGTGTCTAAGTCAACTTGATGGCAGCTGTCATCCCATTTCAACTTTTCTTTGCTGAGTGAATTCATAAAAGGATCAATCACTTGTCCAAGTAAAAAGTCGCCAGCTGGGATCTGATTCCAGCTGCTTAACTCTTTAATGGCACAGCCTTGCGATACGCCACTAAGATGATTATAAGGTAGGACTAGAACTCTATTCTTTCGAAAACCTACAACCTCTCCAATCACTTGATCTTTGCGGTTTGGTATTTCTAGTTCGACGATTGAACCTAGATTTACATTGGGTAACATGGCTTCTACAATTGTTCCGACAACGTCACAAACTTTACCTCTGTATCCCCAGCTTACATTTCTAAATGATTGTCGTAGCTCATCCCGTGAAAATTTTCGAATCGCTTGCAGCTTTCGTTTGTTATTTGTCCTATCCATTATCCTATTTTTTCTCCAAACAGTTCTAAGTCATTTTGCTTTATAAGTTTTTCTATTAAAGCACCTATATTTCCATCGACGACGGCCATATTCGAATCGATTTTGAAATCTCCAGCTGATATGGAGTCATCAGCAATAATTTTTGTTCTCAGATCATCAGATAGAATTTCGTCGATGGACTTGATTGTTGCGGGGTTCAAGTGAACTTTAAAGTTATCATCGGTGACGGCATCTTCTATGGCTGTGTTAAGAACTGATAGTAAAGATTCTGGGTTAAGCTCAAACTCCTTCTTCAATATCGCTTCCATCATAGCTTGGCAAACGACCAGAAAATTTTCTTGAGCATTGTGTAGTATATTTTTTTCCATGCCTTCAAATTCTGAAATGACTTTGTTGAGTTCATCATGAATATTTCTCGCTTTTTCCTTTGCTTGGAGGGTACCTTTCTCCTCCCCTAATCGGAAGCCTTCAGAGTATCCTTCAGAATATCCTTTATCCTTTGCTACTTCTATCATCTTTTTTTCTTCTTCATTTAACTCTCTTTGGAGTTCAGCCTTTTCTTTGTATTCAGATATAGTAGGGATTTCTGGGTTTTCTCCATCTGGAGTTGATTCAGTATTCATTTCTACAAAGTCACTATCGTTTGGTTTTTTATCTGAATTTGGTACTTTGCGCGCTTCTTGTGAAAGGTTTTCAATTGAAGACTCTTCGACTTTCTCTTCACGGCTAGCTTCATTTATTTTGCTGCCTATATTTTCCATAGCTTGTTGCTCTTCTGATTCAGTTTGTATTGCTTCTCCATCTTCTTCTGGCTCGCTGATTGTTTCATTTTCATTTTCATTTTCATTTTCATTTTCATTTTCATCGAATCTTACATCTAAAGGATTTTCTTTTTTTTCGCTCTTTCCCGATAGTATCTGTTCTGATCGTAATGATTGTCTTCGGATGTATTCTTGCTCCATTTCAAATTCATCTTCTTCATCATGAAGGTGAGACTTTTTATAAGCATGTTGTTTCTGTTTCCGCCATTCTTCGGTAAAATCTAACGGAACTAAAATCGGCCTAACTAATTTAGGGTTGGCGAAGTTATCTGTCATTAGGTTATCGGACTTGATTGTCGTGCTTAATTCTGTTGGAGTGTGCATATCTTTATGGATAATTGAAGACTCTATATTATCTGGATAGATAAAGCGGGCTTCAGAGATTTCCTCGAGGTCAAAATTGCTAATATCTAGGTGTTCTTTTGTAGGGTCATTTTTTTTAAAAAAACGGCCAACTAACTTTTTACCATCATGGAGCGTCATATCCGTTTCCTAGGTCTTTTAATTCTTATTGTTGATTAAGCGTTTCTATCAGTCTTCGACGGTTAGGTGTACTTCATTGACTTTAATTCGCATGCGGGTTAAGCATGATTCGAATGGCTTCAGTCGTTCGAGCTGGCTCATGTTTAGCCAAGTACATGATTTGTTCTGATGGTGATAACTTATCAAACGGGACATCCTCTTTAACCTGAATATTTTGAATGCCACCCTGTTCGAGGTCGGGTTTGAACTCTTCAATAAGAGATTCAGACTTTTTACGTTCGGGATCATATGAGAGCCACCTGAAATATGGGCGAACTATGAAGGCGAAGAACATGACTAGACCTAGAGCGATCGCTGCCGACAAAGAAAGAGTAGATATATATTTTCGATCCTCAGTTTTCTTTTCTTTGATGGCTTCAATTTGATAAGGGTCTAGTTGGAAAAGCATATTATGTACAGTAACGACATCCCGTTTTTCTTTGTATCCGATGGATGTTTTAACAATTTCTTCGATTTTTTTCATTTCTTCGGGGCTGCGTGCTGAGAATGCTGGCGTAGAACCGTCTAGGGGATATGGTTGGTTGCCGTCAACGAGAACGGCCGCTGTGATTCTAGTAGTTGTTCCAACGGGCATAATTTTTCTGGAGTGACTTTTTGATATTTCATAATTTAATCGTTCACTATTACGAGTACTTTTAGAACTATTAGAATTGACGACTAGTTCTTCTTGTTCACCAGGTACGTTTGATTTAGCTCCTGGAATCCCGGTAGGATTTAATCCGTTTCCTTGCATTTCTTGGTTAGTAGTATTCGAAGCTAATACTACTACCTTATCGGGATCTATGTCGGAAATAGACTGTTCTTCCTTTGTGAAGTCCACTTCAACGTCAACTTTTGCTTCCACGCGGTCGGGGCCTACTATACGACCGACGATGATGCGAATCTTTTTCTCCATTTCTTTTTCGAGGCTTCGGCGATAAGCTAACATTTCTTGTGTTCGTTTGGCTGTTACATCATCAGTCTGTACTTGTGTTAGCATCTTCCCTTCATGATCTATGATAGTGACTTTTTCTGGTCTGAGGCCTTCTATCGATGAGGATACTAAGTGAACGATACCCTTTATTTGAGTTTTATTTAAGGTAGAACCTCTTGAAGTTTTTACATAAATTGCAGCCGAGGGTTCTTTTTCATCGTCAACGAATAGACTTTTCTTAGGTGTGACAATGTGAACTCTAGTTTGAATAATGCCTTCAACTAAATTGATTGTTCGGGATAATTCACCTTGGATAGCCCTCATTTTGTGTATCTTCTGCTCAAACTCTGTTCTGGTGAAGTCTTGTTGATCGAACTTTTCCCAACCTATTTGACCTTGGGTCGGTAAACCCTGCTCAGCTAACTTTAGTCGCAAGGGCATAATTTGATCTTCGTCTACGAGAATACCTTTGTCGTTAACGATGAAGTTTGTTACTCCCATTTTTTTAAGTTCAGACACGATTCCAGTGTTATCTTCTAAAGATAGGTCTTTATAGAGATAAAATTTTTGTTGCGTTTGTTGGGTAGCAAAGAAAGTGACTACTAAAGCCACCAGTAAGCCAGTGATCACGCCACCAATAATTTTTTGAAGGTTTGAAAGACCTTGCCAAAATTGACTGAAATTGGAAGTTAAATTTTTAAAAAACTCGGTAAATTGATCCACTTATATCCTCTATTCTTAGACCTGCATTCTCATCACTTCTTGATATGCCTCTAGTACTTTATTTCTAACTTGAACCATTAGGTTAAATCCGAGTTCTGCTTGGGAAGCAGCCAGCATAGTTTCATGCAGGTTTTGTTTGTCACTGACAGCCATTTCCGTAGCCATTTTATCTGATACTTTTTGCATGCCATCAACTTGCTTAATGCCGTTGAGTAGATGATCAGAAAATGACGTGCTTTTTGGAGCTGGGTTAGGATCATTAGCTGCAATCATTTTGTTGCGATATGACTCATCCCTAAGTTCAGAGAGCAGTTTAGCTCCAAACCCAGTAGCACCATTTTTTTGGGAAATAATAGACATCACTGACCTCTAAGAAATCATTTTAGATTAACGACCTATTTCAAGGGCTTTCGTTGCCATTTGTTTTGCTGAATTCATAGCTGTAGTATTTGCTTCGTACGCACGGGTTGCTGCTATCATATTAACCATTTCAGACATAACTTGGATATTTGGTAGCTTAACCTTTCCATTTTTGTCCGCGTCAGGATGGGAAGGGTCATGAACTATCCTCGGTGCTCGAGTGTCTTGATGAATGTCTATGACATTGACTTCTCTAAGTTGTGTCCCATAATCCTCATCGAGGAAGTCCTCGAAGGGATTACCCACAGGTTTTGCAGAAAAGACGACGTCTTTTCTGCGGTATGGTCCCCCTTCGGGAGTGCGACTAGTGCTTGCGTTGGCCATATTCGCACTCAGTATGTTCATTCTCATACGTTGAGCGGAAAGTCCGGATGAACTTATATCCATAGATTTAAAGAAACTCATTATCTACTCCCGGCTGATATTGCGTATTTTAGTGTTCCAATTCTGCGATTTAGAATTTCAATCGAGGCACGGTACAGCAGTTGATTTTGCGACAAACGTGACATTTCTTTATCAACATCGACAGTGTTTCCATCTTGACCTACACTTTCTGTAGGTCGAATGTAAACATCAGGTAGAACAGTGCCATCGGCTTCTGTGTGGCCGTTAAGGAAATGTTTATCGTTTGAAGCTTTCATTGGGAAAGGATCATCATTTCCAGAAACGGCCTGTAATTGTTCTTCAAAGTCGTAACCAATAGCCCTAAATCCAGGGGTTTCGGCATTAGCGACATTACCACTAATAACCTTGGCCCTGGTTAGTCTTTGGTTAAGAGATTCCATTTGAACTCTCTCGTGGTGAGTATAGAACCCTCCAATCAGGTTATTCATAATGGCTTTCCAGATGTTGGTTGTGGTACATCGTATCCTTCATGAACGAACTCATTAATCTTATTTCTCAGTGTTCTGAGGCTAATGCCTAACGTCTTAGCAGAGTGAGTTCGATTACCATTATGATCTTTAAGTGTTTCGATAATGAAGTGGACTTCGACTTCTCTCATTTTTCTACCAATCGGTAAATGGCGAACCCAATCCATGTTATCGTTAGGTTTTCTGTTTTCAAGGTTGAAGTCATAGGAGGTGATCATCTCACCCTTACTCATCAGAATTGCCCGCTGAATCAGGTTCTGGAGCTCTCTAACATTACCTGGCCAAGAATACTTAACGAGTTTAGCCATGGCGTCAGCCGAGATGGTCATATTTTTATTTTTGTATTGCTGACCAAAACTACGTAAAAAGTGTCTGGTTAAAACTTCGATATCCTTTGGTCTTTGGCGCAATGCTGGGATTTCGAGCTGAATGACGTAAAGTCGATAGAAGAGATCTTGTCTGAATTGACCTTCACTGACCGTATGAGCGATGTCACGATTCGTAGTTGCAATGATACGTGTATTTACTTTAACCGGACCATTACCTCCAATTCTTTCAATCTCTTTTTCTTGAAGAGCGCGGAGTAATTTAGCCTGGAGCGCACCATTAGTCTCTGTTACTTCATCTAACAGCAAAGTACCATTAGTCGCCTGTTCGAACTTACCTAAGTGACGTTGAGTTGCACCGGTAAAGGCACCTTTTTCGAAGCCAAATAATTCACTTTCAAGTAAGTTAGAGGGCAAAGCTGCACAGTTGACCCCTACAAATGGTTCATCCTTTCTGGCAGATGACCTATGGATCATTCTAGCTATTACCTCTTTGCCAGTCCCAGATTCGCCAGTGATTAGGACGGGAACGTTGGCATCAGCAATTTGCTCAACAATTTCCTTAATCCGTAACATCTTCTCATCGGCAAAAATAAATTCATTCTTGTTATCTAGCGGTTTTACCTTTGGAGCGGCTTTTTGCTCTTGCATAAATTGTAGGTAATCTATCGAAGTATCCTTGGGAGGATAATCTTGTGCTAAGGCTCCGTTATTCTTTGTGTAATCCATATTTTTTTCCCTCTATTCTTTAAGCTGGTCTAGCCGTTTTTGGGCTAGATCTGCGTATAACAAACTATTTCCATCTTGGGCGGCAGACTCGAAAGCGGAGATAGCTTCCGTGCGTTTACCTGCCCGATAAAGAAGTAAACCTCCCTTATAAAGTGCTTCAGCGCGTCCTTCCCAATTGGGGCTCTCGTTCCCTAGAAGCGCATATGTTCTGCCAGCTTGTAGAAATTGATTATTCTTGCGGTAGTCCTCAGCAAGATCTCGAATTTCTTTAATCCACTGGTTGGCAGCTTTTTTATCATCTTCAAAAACAGTTGGTTTTAATCTCGCAATCAATTTTTGAACCTGACTTTTCTTGCTTCGTTGACCTAGCTGCTGGAACTTCTTCTTAAGTTGGATCAACAAGTTTAGTGTTTGAATCGAAGGCTTATAGGTGTCTGTAGCTGTACCACCAGGATCAGCTGTTGATTGTTCGGTACTCAATTTTTTTGTCCAAGCTTCCAAGAGAATATCAGGGATAGTTTGCACATTGGTTTGCTTCATAACTATTTCTTCAAAATCCGACTTTAGAGCTGCAAAGGTTTTTCTCTTCTCTTCTCCATTAAGGCCGTCCCATATCATTTTGAGTTTCTTATCGGTTGCCATGATGGTCTTTTTCAACTTCCGTTTGCTGCCCGCTTTTGCTGGCCCCCAAGTGCTTTGTTCAAGGTGATCAATTTGAGCCATCAGATATCGGAATGTTCCGGCCAGACGATTTTTATCGTTGGATTCAACCGCTAGCATCTTGTAGAAGGGAATAGCTCTTCCTGGTTGACCTATGTTTCGATAAGATTCTCCAATAGACCAGTTGGTTTTAGCTTGTCGCTTGAGTGACTTTAACGATTTGGGTAAGTTTTCAAATATCTCGACTACAGCAAGATATTTGCCTTGATCGATTAGTTTTTGAATCGTGTCATTTAATTGATTAGTTAGTTCATCAACTATTTTTTTCTTATAAATTAGAGTTTTTTTGCCTCGCCACTGATTTAAGTAATTAGCGGCCATATTAGCTTTTTGGGAATCCCATGTTTTGGTGCCATGAAGCCGTTGGTTCAACATAAGAGACATGGAAATGAACTTGGTTTTTGGGTTCTCAAGATGTGGTATGGTATTTTGTAGTAATATATTATTTTCAGCGGTTAACTTAGGTAGAAAGTCGGCTTCATTAGCTATTTTTTCACGGATATTTTTGTCTGCCGAACGCCACCAAGTATCTCTAATAGCTAGTTGAGCTATGAGTTCGGGGTGATCTGTTTTGATTTTCTTCAGCTGTTTATGAATGTTCTGATGAGTTTGTACAGCTGGGTCTCTCTTTGCCCAAGCTTTGGCTGCGGTGATATCCAGTTTACGCATCTTGGCGTAAGCTGATAAAGGGTGATCGGGGTGCTTTTCAATAAGAGACTGGTAGTATCCATTAGCTAACGATAGGTTACCTTGGCCTAAGTGTATTTCTGACAGATTCCATAAATGAATCGGATAGCGATCGAAAATAAGAGGAGCTTTATAAATTATTTGTTGGTAAGCAACTAATGCTCTTCCCTCATGTCCAAAGTCGAAAAGCTTTCCAGCATATTCAGCCATAGCCTCTTCTGAATTCATCGCTTTTAAGCTATTTTCTG